>JBBSQD010000116.1:0-18172 GCA_038258185.1 Aggregatilineales bacterium
ACGGATCAATTAGCCGTTTTCCTGCCCCAGAGATTTGAGAATCCATAAAATAGAATTTAATTGTACGGACAAGGCATGCCTTGTCCGTACCAGACGAATTTACCTGAAACCCTAAAATTAAAGCGTAATCACCTGCCCCTTTTTCTGCGATTCCAGGGCGGCGGTCAGCACCCGGTGATGCTGATGGGTTTCGGTCGGGGTGGCGCAATAAAATGGCTGCTGCATATTGCCCCGGCCATTGGCTAACTGGTCGCAGAAAGCCGCCCACATCTGGAGCAAACCATCGGAGAAGCCAAACTCAAAAATACCGCCGGTAATGGTCGAATAGGCGCTGGAATAGCCCATGTCAGTCATTGACCACCATTGTTCACCACCTTTGTACGTCATGGTTTTCAGGGTTTTGGGGTACTTGCTGGAAAACTCCGCGCTGAACTCCGTCCCCAGAATACGCAAAAACCACGTGTTGGTGTCACCGGGAGAGATGCGATAGGTTTTGAGGTACATGGGGAAGGCCTGATCTTCAGTCTCGACGTCACAGCACAGAGTGGCGTTGTCCCACGTTTCACACGGCACCATTTCGCCCTGACCATTGGGGCGCTCGGTAACGATGTTGCTCAACATGGCGCGCAGACTGTGCGGCATCCAACCGGAACGCAGCGGGATGTGCAGGGCATGCATGCCCAGATCACCCATGCAGCCATATTCACCGTTCATAGCGATCATCCGTTTCCAGTTGATCTTTTTGTGTGGGTCAAGGTCACTGCTGTGAAGCAGACCGGACTCGACTTCGATTATTTTGCCGAAACGATTTTCCTCGATGTATTTGAGGATACGCTGTGCGCCGGGGAAAAATGGAAATTCTGATGAACAGGCGACCACCACATCGGGGTGCTGATCGACCACCTCCAGGATGGCCTGATTGGCGCTGAGATCAATGCCGAATGGTTTTTCGCCCAGCAGATGCTTCCCGGATTTTATGATATCGGTATAAAACTGCTGATGCAGATTGTGCGGCACGGCGCAGTAAATCGCGTCGATTTGGTCACTGTTCAGCAGGTCGTGATAATCATGGGTTTTGACCGTGACTGACGCGAAATTATTCTCGAACCAGCCGAAAAGCGCATCATTCGTATCACAGATGCCGGTAATGACCGGCTCGAAATCCAGATCGAGCAGGTGACACCAACGCGCCGCTGCGCTGCCAAATTCTCGCCCCATCAGACCGAGGCCGATAATGCCAAAGCGGATTTGCTTGCGCGCCATTAGGCATCCCCTATGTGCTTCAGGGCTTCGGCAGGTGAGACATCATCATGGACAACGGCCATCAGCGCACGGGTCATGCCAGCGGGATTGCCATGCTGGATGACGTTGCGCCCGTAGACGATGCCTTTGGCTCCCTGCTGCATCAGATCATAGGTGCGTTGCAGAATTTCTTCATCCGAAACGCGCCCGCCACCGCGCACCAAAACGGGTTTACCCGCTGCCATTTCGATGACGCGATGATATTCGCTGACATCATCGCACGGGTCGGCCTTGATGATATCCGCACCCAGCTCAATCGCCTGCCGCACGAGCGGCAGAATTTTATCAATATCGCCATCGACCATATACCCGCCAGCCTGTGCATTATCCTGCATTACCAGTGGCTCGACCATCAATGGAATGCCATAACGCTCCGCCAGTGGCTTAAGCGTGTTAATATTCTGGATGCACTGATGATAAATTTCGGGTTGGTCGGGCAGGTTGAACAGGTTGACGACGACACACGCCGCATCCAGACGCAGCGCCTGCTCAACCGGGTCGCTGATAATGCCACTGTATAAATAACGGGGTAAGGTTTTGCCATAGACATTGGCGATATCTGTGCGCAGCACCAATGCAGGCTTATGTTTGCCGGGGACGTCCTGTAAAATGGGCGCCTGACCGATGCTGAGCTGGATGGCATCGGGCGCAGCATCGACTAAAGTAGCAATCACCTGCGGCATGTTCTCGATGCCATTGAGGAAGCTGCGTTCACCGAAAAAACCGTGATCAACAGCGACATCGAAGCATTTGCCATCGGGTGCAAAAAGGCGATTCATACGGGCTGTGATACTCATAAAATTTATCCACTTCCTGTTGCAGGTAGAGTTTAATGGCATGGTTCGTCTGTAGAGTTTAAGGTCTTCTGATGGCCTGTCAAGCGCCACAGAGGATAAGGGTGCATTTCAGATTAGGGGCAAACGTTGTGGGTGGACCCCTAACCCCGGCCTATCGGCCACCCCTTCCCCCGAATTCGGGGGAAGGGGCAGGGGAAGGGGGTCGTGACTGACTTTCAATTTTGCAACCTGGCTCCAAAGTGAAATGCGCCACAGAGGATAAAACCGGGACATTTATACAAAGGTGGTTCGTGATGTCGATTCTGAGTATTGATTTTGGTGGCACCCGGACGCGGGTCGGCTGGTTCTCGCCTGATCTTGACATGCTGGCGCGTAATGAAACCATGTCGATGGTGGAACAGCCCATAGATGCTGTCCTCAAACGCATCATTGATTATGCCGCCGCGGTGGTTCCGGCTGGTGTTCAGATCGACGCAATTGGCATCTCAGCACCCAATCCACAGGCTTTTACAGGCCTTATCCTGAATGCCGCCGTGCTCCCGCCGGACTGGCAGAATGTCCCGTTGGCGCAGATCATCAGCGATGCTTTTGGTGGCGCACCGGTCTACATGGAAAACGATGGCAATCTGGCCGCACTGGCCGAATATCATCTGGGTGCTGCTCAGGGTACAAATCCCGCGGTCTACATGACCATCAGCACGGGCATTGGTGGCGGCATCGTTATTGATGGCCGTTTGTTTACCGGACGCACCGGGCTGGCATTTGAACCGGGTCACCTCAAATTCCCGATGGCCGACGGCACCATACTGAGCCTGGAAGATTTTGCGTCAGGCACAGCTTTGGGGCGCAGAGCATCGCAAAAACTGGCGGAAAGTAATGAACCATCGCTGTTAAGGTCATCGCCATTTGTTACGGGTAAGGAAGTCGGCGCGGCGGCTGTGCAGGGGGATCGTATCGCGCTGGATATTATTCAGAATGCGGGTTACTGGCTGGGATTAGGCCTGGTGGCCGTGCTGCATCTGTATAACCCTGAGGTGATCGTGCTGGGTGGGAGTGTCTCCACTTTGGGGGATCTCATCCTGAATCCGGCGCGAGCGGTCATCGAAAAGCAGATTATTTCCGCTGATTTTTATACGCCAGACATGATTCGGCTGGCGGCGCTGGGCGATGATGTCTGCCTGATCGGCGCGGCAACCTATGTGCGTGACCACCTTTATGCTTAAACCATGATGGGGTCATAACCACCAACTTCATAGCGCTTCCTCACTTGTTTCGCAGGTTATTCTAAACTCCGATTAATCGCAGGGCATTATTGTTATTTTAGAAATATTTGCCTGTAGATTTCGGAATCCCAACTGATGATGAATGCAACCCCAAAACCAGCTGAAGGCGCGACGGTCTTCGAGCGACGTTCGGTTATACCGACAACGCTCGACAAGATGACCGCTTTTCATAATGATCCAAGCACACTATCCACCCTGACCCCGCCGCCGATGATTATGCAGGTGCTGCGCGATGATCGCACGTCATTGACCGAGGGCGAGATTGAATTTCGCCTGTGGTTTGGGCCAGTGCCAATCCACTGGCTGGCGCGGCACGAGCCGGGGCCGATTGAAACTTCGTTTATGGATCGCATGATTGAAGGGCCGATGGCTTACTGGGAACATCAGCATATTTTCCGCGAAGTCAGCGGTGGGGTCGAACTGCTGGATCACATCACCCTCAGCCATAAAGCGGGCCTTGCCGGTTTACTCACGCGGCTGATTTTTGATGGTTTACCGCTGCGATTTCTGTTTTTCTATCGGCATTTGCGCACCCGGCTGGCACTTCGTTCATGAGCGGAGATCAGTCGCGGATTATGGTGATTGGTGCGGGAATCGGCGGCTTGACAGCGGCGGCACTGTTGGCACAGGCCGGTTATCGCGTCACCGTGCTGGAAGCGCAGACCTATGCGGGCGGTTCCGCCGGGACATTCTTCCACAAAGGTTATCGCTTTGAAGCGGGTGCGACGGTGGCAGGTGGTTTCCAGCCCAATGGCCCCCATGCGCTGGTCGGTGAACTGCTGGATATGACGTGGCCGGTTCACCGTCATGACCCGGCCTGGGTGGTTCATTTGCCGGATCGTGAGATTGCGCTGACACAGGATAATACTGATGTGCTGGCGAAATTTCCCGGCACCGAATCCTTCTGGAATACGCAAAGTGATATCGCTGATCTGGGCTGGAAATTATCTGCACAAGGGATGCCCTGGCCGCCCACCGATCCCAGCGAACTGCTGCAACTGATTAAAGTCGGGATGGTGAATTTTCCGGCTGACCTGAAATTACTGCCCTTTGCCTTCAGCACCGTGCAGGGTTGGCTGAAGTGGAGCGGATTAGGCGATAACCGCGCTTTCCGGCGCTTTCTCGATGCGCAACTGCTGATCTCTGCTCAGACCACGGCTGACCGCGTGAATGCGTTGTGGGGTGCCACTGCGCTCGATCTGGCGCGGCAGGGCGTGTATCACGTCGAGGGTGGTATCGGCGGTCTGGCGGAAACGCTGGTCACGAAGCTCGAAGCGCTGGGTGGTGAGATATTTTACCGCCAGAATGTGACGCGGATCGTGGTCGAAAATGACCGCGTGACTGGCGTCTATGCGCGGCAGGGCAGGCGCGGCAAACAGGAGACGTTTTACCCGGCGGATTTTGTGCTGGCGAATACCACGCCATGGTCGCTTAATGACCTGCTCGAAGAAGACAGCCCCGCAAGTCTGCGCCGCGAAGTCGAAAATCTGCGCCCCGGTTGGGGAGCATTTGTGCTGCATCTCGGCCTGGATGCGGCGAAAATTCCGGCGGATTGGCCGGATCATCATCAGGTGATTGCGTCGATGGACGGGCCTTTGGGCGAAACGCAAAGCATCTTTATTTCGATGTCGCCGCGCTGGGATCACAGCCGAGCACCGGAAGGTCGCCGCGCAGTGACTATCACGACGCATACCGCTGTCCAGCCGTGGTGGGATCTGCTGCACAGCGATCAGGCCGCCTATGCTGACCGCAAAGCGCTGTATACCGAGAAAATGCTGACGAATATCGAACAGGCACTCCCCGGTTTCCGTGCCAGTGTTGATCTGATTTTGCCCGGTACGCCCGTGACTTATCAGTTTTATACGGATCGACATCTGGGCATGGTCGGCGGTTTTCCGATTACATCGCTGTTTAAGGTGCGCGGCCCGCGCACGGGCCTGCCCAATCTGCGTCTGGTCGGCGACTCAATTTTCCCCGGTCAATCTACTGCTGGTGTGTCATTGGGTGCCATCCGTGTGGCGAAAGATGTGCAGAGAAATTTGCCGCTTAAAAGCGCGCACACCCGTTTTGAGTCGCCATTGCGTGAGGTCGAGTCTTTATGACGGTGATCCATTGGTTCCGGCGCGATCTGCGTTTGCAGGCTAACACCGCTTTACAGGCTGCACTCGATAGTGCTCAGGCGGTGATTCCACTATTTGTGCTCGACCCGGCGATTCTCAAAAGTCCCAGCACTGGAGCGCCACGTCTGGCATTTTTGCTGAACGCGTTGCAAGCGCTGGACGAGTCGCTGCAAGCACAGGGCAGCCGTTTGATGCTGCGCCACGGTGATCCGCAGGAAGTGATTCCGCAATTGGCCGAAGAAGTTGGTGCGACTGCGTTGTACTTCAACCGAGATTACACGCCCTACGCCCAGAGTCGCGATGCAGCGCTGGTACAGTCGCTGACCATTGAAACGCACAGTTACGATGATGCCGCGATTCTGCCGCCGGGGGCCGTGCTGAAAGACGACGGCGACCCCTACATGGTGTATACGCCCTTTATGAAAAAGTGGAAGCAGCAGGAAAAACGCGAAGTGACCGCCTTTAAGCGCGGTAAATTTCATGACCTGAACGGCATCGCTGGTGAGAGCATCCCCACGCTAGAAAAGTTGGGTTTCGAGCCGACGATTGAGCTGCCGCCAGCCAGCGAAGCCGCCGCACAGAAGCGGCTGGAACGGTTCGTCAGTGGGCCGATTGAGCATTATGCCGAAACCCGCAACAGCCTGATTGCCGATCCGTTTGCGGATGACGATATGGCGACTTCATGCCTGTCCCCGTATTTACGATTTGGCCTGCTGTCGCCACGGACGGCTTACTGGTCAGCACGTGAGGCTTACCGCGTTACCGAAAGCAAAAGCGCTCGTGAATCCATCGAAATCTGGGTGAATGAGCTCATCTGGCGCGACTTTTATATGCACATCATGGCGCATTTCCCGCATGTTGATAAAGGTAATTTCCGCGAAATCTATAACGATCTGCAATGGGATAACGATGAGATGCTGTTCAAAGCATGGCAGGATGGTCAGACCGGCTATCCGCTGATTGACGCGGCCATGCGCCAGCTCAAGGCCGTGGGCTGGATGCCCAACCGCGCGCGGATGATCGTCGCCAGTTTTTTGACGAAGGATTTGCTGGTGGACTGGCGTAAGGGCGAACGTCATTTTATGCAGTGCTTGATTGATGGTGACCCGGCAGCGAATAATGGTGGCTGGCAGTGGGCGGCGGGTACCGGCACCGATGCCCAGCCGTATTTCCGCATTTTTAACCCCGTCAGCCAATCAGAGAAATTTGACCCGGACGGCACCTATATCCGTCACTGGATTCCCGAACTGCGCGCTGTGCCTGACAAGTTTATCCATGCGCCGTGGAAAATGGATGAGTCACCCCAGGATTATCCGGCGCCAGTGGTTGACCATGCGCAGGCACGTGAGCGGACTTTAGAAGTCTACAAGGCGGTACGCTGATATGCGGACTTTGCTGCGAGTCATGCTGCTTTTGCTCATTCTGATTTTCGTCGTCCCACTGGTGATTCCACTGCCAACCAGCGGCGTACCTGCGGAAACGCTGGCAGACCCCGGCGGCTATTTTGTTGAGGTGAACGGTCTGCAAACTTATGTGTTGGAGCAGGGGCCGCAGTCGGGTGAGGTCGTTCTGCTGCTGCATGGCTGGGGTGCATCGACTTTTTCATGGCGCGAGAATATCAGTGTGTTGGCCGAAGCTGGGTATCGGGCAATTGCTTTTGACCGTCCACCCTATGGTCTGTCGGCCAAAACTGGCGATATCGCCTACAGCCCATCTGCCCAGGCAGATTTTAACGCCGCACTGCTGGATGCATTAGAGATCGACACGGCGTTTCTGGTCGGCAACAGTGCTGGCGGCAGCGTAGCGGGTTATTTTGCTGTGCGCTACCCTCAACGTACTGCTGGGCTGGTGCTGGTGGATGCGGCATTGTGGCCGACTGATGTTGAACGGCCTGTCGTACAGTCTGGCAGTGGCCCCACTTCACGGGTAGGTGGTGCATTGGGCCTGCCACCTTTTGTCAATACGCTGCTGGATTTCCCGCCAACCGCGCGCTGGGCACAGATAGCGATTCGGCTGTTTGTAAAGCCGGATTTTATCGGCAGTATCTTGCAGAGTGCGTATTACGATCCTGACTTTATCACGCCGGAGATCGCAGAAGGGTATGGCCGTCAGTTACAGGTTGCAGGTTGGGATGAGGCGCTGATGGATCAACTACGGGGGAACGGATTTGTGGCTGACCCATTGACTGCTGACCAGCTACGGGCGCTTAGCATGCCGGTTCTGATCGTGTGGGGTGAAAATGATACCTGGATTCCGGTTGAAAATGGCGAGATATTACATGCTTTGTTGCCCCAGTCGGACTGGATAGTTTACCCGCAGACAGGGCATTTACCGATGGAAGAAGCGGCTGCGGCATTTAACAGAGATTTACTGATATTTTTACAGGAGCATGCGAGATGACACGCGATGTAGTAAGACAGATTGTAAATGTGGTGGCCGTGGTGGTGACATTGGTGGTCAATGGACTGGCGAATGCACTGCCGTTAAATGGCCTGACCACTGGCGAAATTTCGGACAGTTTTCCGGTATTTTTCGTCCCGGCGGGATATGTATTCTCCATCTGGGGCATTATTTATCTGGGGCTGATCGGCTTTGGCATTTATCAGGCGCTGCCTGCCCAGCGTGAAAATCCGCGTTTGCGGCGTATTGGTTACTGGTTTGCGTTAAGCTGTGCAGCCAACAGCATCTGGATTTTCCTGTGGCATTACCAGCAGTTCCCGCTGACCATTGTAGCTATGCTGATGCTGCTGGCTTGCCTGATCGTGATTTATCTGCGGCTAGATATTAACGGACGCACCGTGATTCGCGGCGCACAGCGTTGGCTGGTGGATGTGCCGTTCAGCATTTATCTCGGCTGGATTACTGTGGCGACGGTCGCCAATGTGACCAGCGTGCTGTATGACCTCAATTGGGATGGTTTCGGAATTGCGCCGGACGTGTGGGCGATGATTATGCTGGTGGTGGCGACTGTTGTGACCGCTGCGGTAATTTTTACACGTAGCGATATTGCCTACACGGCGGTCATTATCTGGGCGTTTATCGGGATTATCGTTAAGCAGAGTGAGACGCAGAATGTGGTGTTTACGGCAGGCGCGATGGTGGTGATTATTATCGCACTGCTCATCATCAGGACATTGGCGAACCGCCAGCAGACCGGCAGCCTCAGTGGAGGCAATACCGGAAAGTTGAGCGCCAGTGCCTGAGATTTTGATCTGGGGCGCATCCGGCGGGATCGGCAGTGCGCTCGTTAAGCGTTTCAAGCGTGAGGGTTGGCGTGTGTTTGGTGCTGCTCGTGATGAGTTGCGCATCCCGGCTGAGGCTGATGTGACCACCACGTTTGATGCCCGTGAAGCGGCCAGTTTTGACCGGGTGGCGCTGCTGGTCGCACAGCAATCGGACGGGCTGGATCTGATGATCTATGCTGCGGGAAGCATGACCGCGCAATCTGTCGAAGCATTTGACTCTGCGGCCTGGTCACAAATCATGGATGCCAATCTGAACGGGTTTTACCATAGCATTCGTACCGGAGCGAACCTGCTTAAAGATGGCGCTCAGGTGATGGTGATCGGCGCGCATGTGGATAAAATCAGCTTCCCGCGTTTTGGACCGTATGCAGCGGCCAAAGCCGGATTAGAACCACTGATGACGATTCTGCAAAAGGAACATCGCAAGCTGAAATTTACACTGGTGCGACCGGGTGCTGTCGAAACTGCTTTCTGGGAGCAGGTACCGTTCAGGCTGCCAGCAGATGCCATGCAAGCGGAAGATGTCGCAGAAGCGATCCTGGGGCGCTCCAATTCGGGCGACAAAGGCGTTCTTGACCTGTAAATTCGATGAACATTTTCTACTGCGATCATTTCGTGCTGCCACTGCCGACAGAACATCGTTTCCCCATGGCGAAGTATAGTTTGCTGCGCCAGCGGGTGACCGAGCAACTGGCTCCACCGGGGGTGCTGCTGGAACCCGAACCGGCCAGCGATACCCAGATTTTGCGCTGTCATGCTGCGGATTATCTGGAACGGGTGAAAACGGGCACACTGTCGGCCAAAGAAGTGCGGCGTATCGGTTTTCCGTGGTCGGCATTTATGCTGGAACGCTCGCGTCGGTCAGTCGGCGGGACGATTGAGGCTGGCCGGTCAGCACTCGATAGCGGCTTTTCTGTCAATCTGGCCGGCGGGACACATCACGCCTATGCTGACCACGGCGAAGGCTACTGCGTGTTCAATGACAGCGCGATTGCTGCACGGGCTTTGCAGGCCGAAAAGCGCCTCAAACGTGTGCTGATTATCGACTGTGATGTGCATCAGGGAAATGGCACCGCCGCGATTTTCGCCGATGACCCGACAGTGTTTACGTTTTCGATCCACGGTGAGAAGAATTTTCCGTTTCACAAAGAACCGAGTGATCTCGATATCGGCCTGGCAGATGATACCGGCGACGATGCTTATCTCGATAATCTGGAGCAGGGTCTGGCGCTGGCGCTGGAATACTCCCGGCCTGATCTGGCGATTTATCTGGCAGGTGCAGATCCTTTTGCCGGGGATCGGCTGGGGCGCTTAAAGCTGACCAAGACCGGCCTGCTGCAACGTGACGAATGGGTGTTGGGTCGCTGCTGGCAGGCGGGTTTGCCGGTGGCGGTGGTGATGGCTGGCGGGTATGCGCCGGTGATTAATGATATAGTGGATATTCATTTCCAGACTGTCTCGACCGCCTTGCGTTACTGGCAGCATCAGAGATAAATATTAAAAATAATTTCACTCAGTAGTTATTAATGAAATACTGCGTTTACCCTCATGTGTTTGTTTTTATAATCTCGACCAATAAGACACACTTTTAATAAACTTAAACCACTGTTACAAATCAGTTGATTGCGGCGGGAGCGCACCTTATGACCGTACATATGCATACCTGGGAGAATCGCTTGCTTGCCAGCGCTCAAGAAGCGCTTGAAAGTCACATCCCACATGAATACATCACCACTAATAATGATGATCTGGAAGCAGCCTACGCCCATTGCACGGATATAACCCGCTTTCACAGCCGGACTTTTCATCTGGCATCCGCCTTGCTGCCGTTTGATAAGCGCCGCGCCGCCAGGGCATTGTATGCTTTCTGCCGCGTGACGGATAATCTGGTGGATGACAGCGTGGATGATGAAAGCGCTCAGGTGGCACTGGAAAACTGGCGGACCGTGATTATGTCACCCACCCCGCCAGCTAACGATCCTGTTGCATTGGCATGGGCTGATGCGCAATCGCGCTATAATATCCCCCAGGGTTATGCCCAACAGTTGATCGACGGTGTGGCGCGTGACCTGAAGCAGAAGCGCTATCAGACATTTGGTGAACTGGCGGAATATGCTTATGGGGTGGCATCTACTGTGGGACTGATGGCGATGCACATCATCGGCTTTGCCAGCGAAGATGCGCTGCCCTATGCGGTGAAGCTGGGGGTGGCCTTACAACTGACCAATATTCTGCGCGATGTGCAGGAAGACTGGCGGAATGGCCGTGTTTACCTGCCTGCCGAAGAACTGGCGCAATTTGGTCTGAGCGAAGCGGATATCGCTGCGGGTGTAGTGGATGAACGCTGGCAGGCGTTTATGGCGTTTCAGATCGAACAGACCCGCAAACTGTATGCCGAATCGTTGCCGGGTATCAGCCTGCTGAATGCAGATGGCCGTTTTGCCATCGCTGCGGCTGCCGAACTGTACCGGGCGATCCTGCAGAATATCGAAGAGCACGATGGCAATATTTATAATCGTCGCGCACGCATCAGTACGACAGGTAAGCTCATACGCTTGCCGGGAATCTGGTGGCGGTCGCGCTCCGCAAATGGCTTAGGTGACAATGCCTGATTTTGATGTACTGATTATTGGCGCGGGTCATAATGCGCTGGTGTGCGGCGGCTATCTGGCAAAGGCGGGCTATCGCGTCGGGATACTGGAACGTCGCCATAAGGTGGGCGGGGCAGTAGTCACCGAGGAAATCGTCCCCGGCTTTAAGTTCGACCTGGGCGGCTCGGCACATATCCTCATCAACCACACGCCGATTGTGCATGACTTAAATTTAACGGCTTATGGCCTTGATTATATTGATATTGATCCGTTATTTTTTGCACCGTTTCCCGATGGCTCGCATATCACCATCTGGAAAGATGTCGAAAAAACCTGCGAGAGCATCGCGGCGGTTTCCCCGGCAGATGCCGAAGCCTATCGGAAATTTATTGAGAAATGGCAGCCGATTTCGGAAGGGATGGTCGAGGCGTTTCTGCACCCACCCACACCTTTGAATCTGGCGCGCTATATGGTGTTTGGCAGTGGCTTCACCAAAGGCAATCCGTTTGACCAGTTGAGCGATCTTCTGCGGGGTTATGGTCAGGTGATGCGCCAGACTTTCCAGAGTCCGCAGTTGCAGTCGCTGATCTCGTGGATGGCGGCACAGTCTGGCCCACCGCCGAGTGAGCCATTTTCGGCGCCGTTTGCGCTGTGGCATCCGATGTATCATGTCAGCGGGGTGAAGCGGCCACGTGGCGGTTCTGGCATGCTGACGCAGGCGCTGGCGAACATGATTACCGCTTATGGCGGGTCGATCATTACCGATGCGCCAGTTAAGCAGATTGTGATGCGGAATGGGCGGGCTGTCGGCGCGGAAACCGAAAGTGGCGAAAGTTACTCGGCGCGGGTGGTCGTCAGCGGGGCGCATATCCACACGACGATGGCGATGCTGGGTAAGGATAATATCCCCCCGATGGCACGCGGCCTGCTGGAAAAGTCACGGATTGGCAACGGCTTCGGCATGATCGTCCGGTATGCCATGGACGAACTGCCGGATTACACCGCGCTGCCCTCGCCAGCGGATGGTTCCGCAGGGCCACAGCATCGGGCGATGCAGTTTATCTGCCCCGATCTGCAATATCTCGAAACGGCTTATGGTGATTACCTGGCGGGGAAACCATCGGAAAATCCGGCTTTGATTTCGATGACATTTTCCGCTGTAGACCCCACCTTAGCACCTCCCGGCAAGCATACACTGTTTTTGTGGGGGCAATATTACCCTTATGAGCTGGCATCCGGTGCTTCATGGGATGATATTGCCGAGCCGATTGCTGATAAAATGCTGGACACACTGGCGCAGTATGCGCCGAATGTGAAAGGCGCGGTGATCGACAAATTAATCGAAACACCGTTGTATCTGGAACGGACGCTGGGTCTGCTGCGCGGCAATGTGATGCATCTGGAAATGTCGATTGATCAGATGTTTCTGCTGCGCCCGGCACTGACCATGAGTAATTATCGCGGCCCGGTTCCGGGATTGTATCTGACCGGCGCCAGCACGCATCCCGGTGGCGGCATCATGGGCGCGGCGGGACGCAATGCGGCGGCGGTGCTGCTTCACGATCTCTCGCGCTCCGGTTCATTATTTACAAGAAGAGTTTGAGAACATGACCTACTTTGGCTTTTTGGGTATTTTCGTCTTTTTGCCGATTGTGTTACTTGGCCTGCTGACGCTGTTTGACCATCGGCGCGGAAAAAATCTGCCGGATGCGCTCCATGCGTGGCCGATAGGTCTGGCATTAGTGGTGCATATGGCCGTCGCTTTTTTTTATACCACGCCGTGGGATAATTATCTGGTGGCGACAGGGGTGTGGTTTTACAACCCGGACTTAGTGACGGGTATTGTTTTTGGCTGGGTGCCACTGGAAGAATACACATTTTTCCTGCTGCAACCGGTGCTGACTGGATTGTGGTTATTCACCCTGTGGCGTTATCTGCCGCTGCCTGAGACTGCCCCTGTGATGAGCCGTGGGCTGCGGCTTGGCCTGCTGGCATCAGTTCTGGTGATGTGGATCGTCGCGGCGGTGATCCTGCTGGTGGGCTGGCAGCCGGGTACGTATCTGGGGCTGGAGCTGATCTGGGCGCTGCCGCCGATTTTGCTGCAACTGGCTTTCGGGGCGGATCTGCTGTGGCGTTATCGTCGGCATGTGTTCCTGACGATTGCCACCTCAACCTTGTATCTGGCCTTTGCCGATACGATTGCCATCGGCGCCGGCACCTGGACGATTGACCCGGCGCAATCTCTGCCCATTTATCTGGGGGGAATTCTGCCGGTGGAAGAGTTTGTCTTTTTCATGGTGACCAATGTGCTGCTGGTTTTCGGTGTGACGCTGGTTATGGCGAAAGAAAGTCATGAACGTGTGCCGAATGCAATGCGCCGTTATTTACCGTCCAGGGCCCCTAAACCTGCCGCGCAAACGGATCGCTTTGAGGTGAGCCAATGAGCATCTGGCAATTTAACAGCCTGCTTTCCAACCGGCTGCGCAACTGGAATCTGCTCAATATGCTGGTGGGTGGCGCGCTGCTGTTGGCGAAGCCTTTCTGGCGCGGCTTTGGCAGCCAGAACATCGGCTGGGGCGTGATTAATCTGGCGATTGCTTTCTTCGGCAATTATTTTACGCAGCAGCGTTATGAAAAGCTCGATGACCCGTTACAATCCGCTATCCAGGCGAAAGAGGCGCGAAATCTGCGACGGATTTTGTGGATCAACACAGGTTTGGATGTGCTGTATATGCTCGGCGGTTATCGTCTGGTGCAGACGCGTGGCGCTCAGGATGAACGCTGGCGCGGCATGGGTTGGGGCATCATTTTACAGGGCGTGCTGCTCTTTGTGTTCGACCTGATTCATGCACGGGCGGTTCCACAGCACGAGTCATGATTTCCTTCAATGGTGCTTTTCAGCAACTGGAGCATGAGGCTTTTCTGTGGGAGGGTGAACGCCATGCTGCCCTGTTTGTGCATGGCTTCCCCGGTACCCCGGCGGATTTTCGCCCACTGGCGACCCGTCTGCATGAGGCAGGCTGGACAGTTGAGGGGGTCTTACTGCCCGGATTTGGCGCACAGATTGATGATCTGATGAAATATCGCTGCGAGGACTGGTTGGCGGCAGTGCTGACTGCGCTGCAACGCTTACAGCGTGATTATGATCGGGTGCTTGTGCTGGGACATTCCATGGGTGGGGCGTTGGCGCTGCAAGCTGCGGCTCAGATTGATGTCGATGGGCTGGTGGTGTATGCGCCGTTCTGGAAACTTGAGCATATTTTATGGTCAGCCTTGCCGGTCATCCGCAGGGTATTCCCAACCTTTCCCATTTTCAAACTGATTAAGCTGGATTTTACCGATGCGGAAACGCGTGCCGGAATTAAACAGTTTATGCCGGATGCTGACCTGGATGACCCGACCGTGCAGCAGAACATCCGCGATTATCGCCTGCCGATCAGCGTCTTTGCTGAAGTGCGCAGGGCGGGGATGGCGGCAGGTCAGATGGCGTCAAAAATCCAAGCGCCGACTTTAATCATTCAGGGCACACAGGACGAACTGGTTCAGCCGACCTTAACGCGTGAGCTCAGTCAAAAGCTGCCGCACCTGCGCCAGTATGCCGAAGTCAAGGCCGATCATAACCTCATCAGCCCTCAGAGCGCGGGATGGAAACAGGTGGAGCGCTTAACACTTGATTTTGCCAGCAGCATGATCCGTTAAATGGCCTTATTACCCCCTGAACTCTCACGGAAAATTCCCCTATACTAATCCATAATCATAACTCTCAAAAATTAGGACATTGATAATGGATTGGAATAAACGTTTTGCCGCCCGTACCAGCTACATGAAGCGTTCGACCATCCGCGAAATTCTGAAGCTGACCGCCCAGCCGGATGTCATTTCGTTTGCGGGTGGCTTGCCTGCGCCGGAGTTGTTTCCGATTGAACGCATGCAGCAGGCGAATGATACGGTATTGTCCGAGCGTGGCCGTGAAGCGCTGCAATACAGCACTACTGAAGGCATGCCCGAACTGCGCCAATTGATTGCGGGTCGCCTGTCCAGTGATCAGTTCACGGTGAACCCCGCCAATATCCTGATGACCACCGGATCGCAGCAGGGTCTGGATCTGATCGGACGGGCGTTAATTGATGAAGGGGATAGCCTCATCGTCGAAAACCCGACTTATCTGGGCATGCTTATGGCCTGGAATCCATATGGGCTGGATTATATCCCGGTGCCGACAGATACCGATGGCGCGATTATTGAGGCTTTGGAGCCGCTTTTGGAGCAGAATCCCAAGCTGATTTATCTGGTGCCAAATTTCCAGAATCCGGCAGGCACCACGCTGAGCGGTGAACGTCGGCAGGCGGTGGTTGAACTTCTGGCGCGTTATGATATTCCGCTGGTGGAAGATAACCCCTATGGCGAACTGCGCTTTGAGGGGGAAGCATGGCCGTCACTGCTGGAACTGGACGCCCTGAATATGGGGGGTAATCTGGATGACGGCCATGTGATTTATGTCGGCACGTTCTCCAAGATTATGACCCCCGGCCTGCGCCTCGGCTGGATTGTCGCGGCTGAACCAATGATTGAAAAACTGGTGCAGGCCAAGCAGTCCGCCGATCTGCACACCAGTACGATTGATCAGTTTCTGGCGTATGAAGTGGCGCGGGATGGCTTTCTGGAAGAACATATCCCTGTCATCTGTAATGTTTACCGTGAACGCCGCGATGTGATGCTGGCCGCGATGGAACGTTATTTCCCGCCGGAAGTGAAATGGACTCGGCCAGAGGGCGGTCTGTTCCTGATGGTCACCATGCCAGAATATATCGACTCAGTTGAGCTTTTGGGCGAAGCAGTGGAGCATAAAGTTGCGTTTGTGCCGGGGACAGATTTTCATGTCGATGGCACCGGCCACAATACCATGCGCCTGAATTTCTCCAACTCCGGGCCGGACATGATCGAAGAAGGCATTCGTCGTCTCGGTTCGCTGATGAAAGATGCGATTCTGCAGCATGCATAAGGCCAATTTTAGACGGGCGGCTCTATAAGAATTGTACAGAGCATGTTAGAACAGAATCTGGTTATCTGTTTAACAAGTTAAAGTTATTACTTATGCCCGGCTGGAGACGCACCCTCGTTATTATGTTTATAGCCCAACTGTTTTCCGCAGTTGGGTTTTCTATTATTTTCCCTTTTTTTCCACTTTATGTCGCTGAACTAGGCACCACGACTGGCCTGAGCCTCGAATTCTGGTCGGGCATGGTGTTTTCATCGCAGGCCATCACCATGACAATTGCCAGCCCGTTCTGGGGCACGATGGCGGATCGTTATGGCCGCAAGCTGATGGTCGAACGGGCGATGTTCGGTGGTGCCATATTGCTGCTGCTGATGGGTTATGTGCAATCCGCCGAGCAACTGGTGTTGTTAAGATTGCTTCAGGGCTTCGTGACGGGGACGGTATCGGCGGCGAATTCGCTGGTGGCCGGGAGTGCGCCGCGGGAGCGCATGGGCTATGCCATGGGCATCGTGCAGGTTGGTCAGTGGGGCGGGATCGCGTTAGGGCCGGTGATCGGCGGTACACTGGCGGATGCCTTCGGTTATCGTGTGCCGTTTATCGTCACCGCAGTTCTGCTTTTGGTTTCTGGCATTCTGGTTTATTTCGGCGTGCAGGAAAACTTTGACCGTTTCAGCGCGACCAGTGCGCGGGCGCGAGTGGGCTTTGTTGCCCAATGGCGGCATGTGCTGTCCATGAGGGGTGTGCTGCCGACTTTTGGCATGCGCTTCCTCAGCTCGTTATCTCGCTCGATGTTAATCCCAATTCTGGCGCTGTTTATTGTCACCCTGATGACCACCACTGAGGGCGTCAATTCGATGACGGGGGTCATTATCGGGGTTGAATCCGGCGCGGCGACCCTCAGTGCGATTTACTTCGGACGTTTAGGGGATCGCATTGGTCACCGGCAGGTGATTATCGGCGCGGCACTGATGGCGATGATTTTTTACATCCCGCAGATCTTCGTCACAGAGGCGTGGCAACTGCTGCTGCTGCAAGCCATCACCGGCATCGCTACTGGCGGACTGGTTGCGGCACCCAGCGCGTTGCTGGCGCAGTATACCGACCCCGGTGAAGAGGGTGCGGTCTATGGCATTGATAACTCGATTGTGTCCGGCGCACGGGCGATTGCACCCTTGATCGGCGCGGGGGTGGCGGCAACACTGGGCTATCGGGGTGTTTTTGTCATGGCGGTCATCCTGATGATGTCGATTGCCACATCAGCCATTCGCCTGCTGCCAGAAGAAGAGCCTGAGCGTCAGCTAAAAGCTGTATGAGTTCAGCCTGAACAATCACCATCTTAAACCCAATTGAATGATACACTAACCCTGTAAACAGCTTTAGGGGACAGGTGGATTTATGATTCGTCGCTATGCGGAACTGGTTATGCACCCGGAGCGTTATCATGGGCATGGTCGGAACGGTGGCTCATTTTTTGAGGGTTGGTACTACAAACTGATTGATGCGACGGAAAAGCAGCGTTTTGCCATCATCCCCGGTATTTTTCACGGTCAGCAATCCCAGAAAAATCATGCGTTTGTTCAGGTGCTGGATGGCATGACCGGCCACGCGACTTATCACGAGTATCCGATTGAGGCGTTCAGCGCCAGCCACGACACCTTTGATGTGTGCGTGGGGCCAAATCGTTTTCGTGCCGATAGCATTGAACTGCATCTGGATGATGAATTGTTATCCCTGCAGGGTGAACTGCATTTTTCGGATTTGAACCCCTGGCCGGTAACAGTCGCCTCACCGGGGATTATGGGCTGGTATGGCTGGCTGCCCTTTATGGAATGTTA
>JBBSQD010000117.1:0-18048 GCA_038258185.1 Aggregatilineales bacterium
CCCGGTTACACCACTGAGATGATCCACATCTTCCTGGCGACAGAGTTGATCGCCGCCCGTCTGCAAGGGGACATTGACGAATTTATCGAGATGGAACGTGTCCCTTTATCCCAGGCACTGGAGATGATTGAAAGCGGAACGATCACGGATGGCAAAACCATTATCGGCCTGCTGCGGGTTGCCAGTCGCTTAAAGTCGTAAACATCTCTACTGCGGCCAGTTTCGGCCTTGTTGCTGACTGGTATGCCATGCTAAAATAACGAATATTCCCCAACCACGATTGTTATACGCCTGCGGGCGTATTTTTTTGAGAAGGGCAAATCAATTATGAAGACTATTCTGGAAACCCTGATAGCAGAAACACCGGAACGCAATCATCCAGAACTCGCGTCGGGTGACACTATCAAAGTGCATCTGCGTATTGTTGAAGGTGATCGTGAACGTATCCAGATTTTCCAGGGCGTAGTGATCCGTCTGCGTAAGGGTGGCAATGATGCCAACTTTACCGTACGGCGTATCGCCAGCCACGGCATCGGCGTTGAGCGTACATTCCTGCTCAAGAGCCCCCGTGTCGAGAAAATCGAAGTACTGCGTCACGCGAAAGTTCGTCGCGCTCAGCTTTACTTCCTGCGTGAACGTCGCGGTAAGTCCGCACGTCTGAAGGAACGCCGCTAGAGCAGTGCGTCCGCTTATCGGCATCACGACACATTTCCTGCCTATACAGGAAGGGGGACGGCCTTATCACGTCACCTATGGGCGTAATTCGTTAGCGATTGAACGCGCAGGTGGCTTACCGGTCATCATCCCTTCCGGCCTGGATGTGTCAACTTTACGCGCGCTCTATGAGCGCGTTGATGCTGTATTGGTGCCGGGTGGCGGTGATGTCAACCCGGATCGTTATAACGCGTCTCGGCACAGTTCCGTTCACCGTGTCGATGATGCGCGTGACCAGAGCGAGATTAATGTCGTGCGCTGGTCAATCGAAGATGATCGCCCCCTGTTTGGCGTCTGCCGTGGCAATCAGTTGATTAATGTTGCCCTCGGCGGGACGCTGGTACAGGACATCCCGTCACAGGTGGATACAACGATTAAGCATGATTACCCGCAGCCGGATATCCCCCATTCGCATCGTGCGCACGAAATCACCATTGATGAAAACAGCCGCCTCGCGCAGATCATCGGCGCGACCAGCGTGATTGTCAACAGCCTGCATCATCAGGCCGTAAAGCAACCCGCCCCCACAGTGACCGTCACCGCCTATGCGCCGGATGGCATCATCGAAGCGCTGGAAATTCCGGGGTTACACTTCGCGCTCAGCGTCCAGTGGCACCCTGAAGATATGATTGATGACGACCCGGCCATGCAGCGTTTATTTGATGCGTTTGTGCAGGCCGCGCGTGAAAGTGCCGTGCGCAACATCAACAGCAATCAGTCCGCCTCCGCGTAAAACCGTCAAGGTTTTATACCCCTGTTTATATCCGGAATTTATAACCAACCCTATACCCATCATGGAATGGTAGCGCATGGATTGGTTATGATTGTGCCAGTACATCCCCTCAATTGAATGCCTGGAGACGTTTAACCATGTCAGCCCTGCTTAATGAACCCTATTCTTTAACCGAAGCCCAGATCGCTCAGTACCAGCATGATGGTTATATCAAACTCAAGCAGGTCTTTGACGCGGAGACATTAAGTTATTACGGTGATGTCTTTATGGAACTGGTCGAAAAATATAATAAAGACAATACGCCGCTGGAAAAACGCAGTACCTATGGCATGGCTTTTTTGCAGATCTCGAACCTGTGGCCGAATGATGAGCGTGCGCGCGACTTTGCCTTCTCGAAGCGTCTGGCACGCATCGCGGCGGAACTGATGCAGGTCGATGGTGTGCGCATGTATCACGATCAGGCGCTGTTCAAGGAGCCGAGCGGCGGCTTCACCCCCTGGCATGTTGACCAGTTCTACTGGCCGCTGAGCAATTCCAACAGCGTGACTGCCTGGATTCCGTTGCAGGCCACCCCGCTCGACATGGGGCCGCTGCAATTCGCCATCAGCAGCCAGAACATCATGGAAAACCGCGATCTGGTCATCAGTGATGAGAGTGAACAGAAAATCAGCCGGTCATTAAAAGATTATCCGATGGATGAAAGCCCGTTTGAACTGGGCGAAGTCAGCTTCCACAGTGGCTGGACATTTCACCGAGCAGGGCCAAATCGCACCAGTCAGATGCGCAAAGTGATGACCGTGATCTATATCGAAGACGGCATTCGGGTGGCACAACCGAAAAGCACATCTCAGGAAAACGATCTCAGAACATGGATGCCGGGGGCCAGTGTTGGCGATGTCATCGCCAGTGAGCTAAACCCTGTGCTGTATCACCGTTAAATTGCGGAGTGGAATTTGCTAACCGCCCTGCTCGGCCTCAGCGGACGGTTAGCGAAAATCAGGCATTCGGCAACGCCGGGACATTGCCGCTGCTTTTAGTGTTATCATCAATCAGAACGCGCCGGGTATCTTCCGGGGGCACAACCGGCAGCAGCACATAGAACGTCGTGCCGGGGAAAGTTTCCATATTGTGGCCGCTGCTCTCCGCCCAGATTTTGCCGCCATGACTTTCCACCACGCCTTTAGCAATCGTCAGCCCCAGGCCGGGTCCAGCCCCCATAAATTTATAGGTGCCGGTGGAATGCAGACCGGGGTCATAGGCGCGGTAAAATTTCTCAAAAATCAGTTCCAGATTATCCGAGTTAATGCCGACACCCGTATCCGAAATTGCCACCAGAATATGATCGACATCCCCTTCGTTGGTGGCGGGTTGCAGAATGGCGTTAATTTCGATGCGGCCACGGTCTGGCGTGAATTTGATGGCATTGACCACGATATTACGGAAAGCCTGCACCAGACGCTGCATGTCGGCATAAATCGTCGGCAAGCCGCGCAGCCCACGCGCCGACAGCGACAGCTTGCGCTGATTCAGTGGATCGGTCAGCGGTTCAATCGCCATCCGCAGCACACTTTCGGGTGTGGTCTGTGCCATGCGCAAATCCATCGCATCGACATCAAGCTGGCTGACAAACAGCATATCGGCAATCAGCGTTTCGGTGCGCTCGGTCGCTTTCCGCAGATTGGCGACCATGCCACTGATCTGGTCTTTATCCAGCATGCCCTGTTCGTTCAGGGCATCAATGATGTCGGTATAACCGCGAATCTGTGCGAGCGGTGTCCGCAATTCATGACTGGCAATGGTGATAAAATCGGTCTTCACCGAATCGAGCTTTTCAAGCTGCTCGTTGGCCTCTTCCATCTCGGCATTCAACACACGCATGCTCGTGTTCAGATGGCGCAGATCGGCCATAGAACGCGCGTTACGCAGCGCAACGCCGGTCTGGTCGGCCATCGTCGCCAGCATCTCCAGATCACGCTCATAGAAAGATACATCGGTTGTTTTGGGGCCGCACATCAGAATGCCCAGCAGCGAGTTTTCGACCACGATCGGCGCATAGGCGCTCATCTGCAAACTGCGGAAAAAGTCGCGTTCTTCTGGTGTAAGTTCCACATAGTCCGGGGAAAATTCAATATCAAACTGTGCCACCGGTAAATGCCGGGCAGCCAGTTGTTCATAAATCGGCCCTTTAATGGCGATATAGCCGCGCATATCCTTCATTTCGGGCGAACTGGTACTACGCATCAGCAGCAGTTCCAGACGGCTGCCATCACTGGTCGTATCATTGACCAGCAGCATGCCAGATCGGCGCACCCCCATAACACTGTTAAGCGTCTCCGCAGCGACATCCAGCAGTTGGTTGAGATCCTGCGCTTTGGATACCTGCTGGCTAAAACGCCGCGCGGCGCGGGTAGGGTCATTGACGCGGAAACGATACAACAGCGCCCGCAGAAGCTGCCCTACCACCACATAACCTGTAGACACCAGCAAGGCCAGGAACAGCATCACGAGTAAGTTTTCGTTGGTATTTTCGGTGTAGGTCTGCTGGGCGACAGTCAACAGGCTAAAGACCAGAGCCGCGGTAATGGCAATCAGGAATATCGTCCAGACTGCCGCGGTCATCCCGGCGCGAATGTCAAACACGCGGTACGAAACCAGTCCGTATGTCGCGCTGATAAGTGTCACAATAATCAGCAGTTCACCCACCGCGTAGAGCATCGTGGAACCACTGATCGCCAGCAGCACCCCCAGGATGAGACCGGACGCATTCAGCACCCAGAACAGTGAGCGATTCGCCACTTCGGGCAGCAGCGCGATGTAAAAGCCGTAGAAACACACCGCCAGCAGAATCAGGGCAATCACGCCTAATCCGCCCAGCAGCAGACCGCCTAATACACTCGGCGCGAGGATAAACTGCGCCAGCCACTCTGACTGCGAAATGGTCACTTCAGGGCTGGTCACAACCGCAACGACCAGCGCGATCAGCCACAAGACCCCCGCCACCGGCCACAGACGCGGGACGCGTTTCAACACATCGTTAATCGCCAGCGTCCCATAGACCACCGTCAGCGCGGCAAGGGTGAGTGTCAGCAGGGCAGACTGATTAAAGTTATAAGGCAGGGAAGTGCCGGGGGTCCAGAAGTGGAGCGCATTGCTCCCGGCTGACAGGATAATTGCCAGTGTCAGCAAACCCCAACCCGCCCGAATGTGTGGTCTACGTATCAGCGCGTAGATCATCAGCAGCACATGGGCGGCAATGGTGACGAGGATAATCACGCCGATCAATGAGTCCATAATAATCCTAAAATGCTATTTCAAAATGTAGTACGTGCCCTTCTTAGAGCCTATCTTCAGCAGGATGCCCTGCTCCACCATGTCCGCCAGATCAAGCCGCAGCGTTTCCGCCGACACACCCTGACACAGCGTGCGATATTCGCGATTGGTGATCGACCCGTTATCGCGGATATACTGCAAAGCCCGTGCCTGACGGTGATTGGTGTTGCGCGACCAGGCTGGTGCCGCCTGCTTTTCGCGCGCATTATACAGGGTCACCGCAAAGCTATAGGGGCGCGCATCGAACATGGGCGGCTTATGACCGGCCTGCTGCATTACTTCCATCATACGATCAATACCGAGTCCCAGTTCCTCAATATATCCCCATTGGAACAATCCACTGACGATACGGGGGTTACGGCTGAAATGCTCGTCGACGATATTTTCGACGGTGATAAATCCGGGTAGCCCACCCGGGGAAATGACTTCCAGCCGGTCGGAATACATGCGAATCTCGATGCGCCGCCCTTTAAGGCGATAATCACGATGGCAAACCGCATTGACAATCGCTTCACGGACGGCAAACTGCGGATACTCGTAAGTTTCCTCACGTTCCAGCCCTTTGACTACCGCGCTCACGGCCATCTCGCTCCAGATGAGGTTCCACGCGGACTCAATCACCTTTGAGAGCGGCCCGGTAATTTCCTCACGGCGCGAATACCCCGCCAGACCGTTTTCACCGCGCGGTGTTTTGCCCACAAACTTGGCAAAGACCACGCTGCACTGCGGCATCCAGTGTTGGGGATATTCACTAAACAGCAGAAGCCCTACCACGGTGGGTTGACCATCAGAGTTCACCGCGCCGATCTCCCGGAAAAGATCATCCACTTTCCCATTGTAAGGGCGTTTTGTACGCTCTGCGCGTTTAGCTAAATATTCATCAATCATTTTGCGGCTGAAATCGTCTTTGGTCGCGCCGGGGACAATCTCCGACTCAAAGTCACCGGTGCTTTTGGCGCTCACCAGTTTCAGGATTTCCTGCCCACCCAGTGGGCGATTCTTCGCGCCACTGCGAATCAAAACCCGGCCATCTGTCAGCGCGTGCAGCTCAATGCTGCGGGGCACGCGAATCGTATAGGCCGAGCCGTCTTCATCCAGCTCAACCTGCTCCCAGTTGCCCACCACTACCGGCGGGTTGCAGTTACCATCGGCCTCTTTTAAGGCTTTTTCCAGTGCATCAGTGGGCACTTTGGCCGTCGCTTTGCCGTCGTCATCCAGGCCGATCACCAACGTGCCGCCTTCAGTATTGGCAAAGGCGACCATCGTCTCCGCCATTAACTTGGCGTCTGCTTTCTCCAGAAAGGCTGTCCGTGGCCCAGGGCCCGATTTTATAAGTTCTGTGTTCGACATGTGACTTTCTTAAAACAAATAGAGAAGGGGTGTTCTAGAGCCGTCCCCTTCTGCTGGCAGATTATTTTATCCCAAACTTGAATCCCAAATGGTATGTTATTTTAACATAGATTGACACGTGTCGTACACGCACAGACGCACCTGTTTGATATTCCTAATCATAATCATTATACTTTCAAGTATGGGAACAAAACATTTATTCAATCTCCTAAGCGACAGGATTCATACTTTACCATTGGTAGTGTTATATCTCACCGATGGCTGTAACAGCCGCTGTGTCACGTGTGATATCTGGCGCAATCCGCGTCGTAATATGTCGCACGCCGTGGTGGAAAAAGTCGCCAGCGCGGCGCGTGAATTACAGATGCGCTGGGTACTCCTCAGCGGTGGTGAGGCCATGCAGCACCCCGAATGGCCGCAGATTGCGCAACGCCTGCGCGCTGAAGGTGTGCACGTCATGCTGCTGACCAATGGCCTGCTGTTACGTAAGCAGATTGACGATGTGCTGGCCAGTGTCGATGAGGTCATCGTCAGTCTGGATGGCGGCACAGCGGCCACTTACGAAGCGATTCGCGGGGTGGATGGCTTCGATCTGATCATGGAGGGTATTCGTCTGGTACGCGCGGGCGGCATCCCGGTAACCACGCGCACGACTGTGCAGAAAGCCAATTATCACGAAATTCCGCAGATTATCGAGGTTGCGCGGGCTGCGGATGTCAACCAGATCAGCTTCCTGACCGTCGATGTCAGCAGCGAGATCGCTTTTGGCCCGCGCTTCGTGGCGGACCCTGCGCTCGCAATGGCCGGAAGTGCGACCCTTCCAGCACCGGTTCACCACCCGCCCACGAGCAACTTAACCAGCGCCGACCTGCCTCAGCTCGAAGCCATTCTGGATGCAGTCGAAGTGCGTTTTGCGGCGGATTTCGCCAGCGGACGCATGGCTGAATCTCCGGCCAAACTGCGGCGCATGCTGGCTTATTTTGGCGCGGTCATTGGCGAAAATGATTTTCCACGGCCACGCTGCAATGCCCCTCACTTCAGCACCGTCATCGAAGTCGATGGCCGTTTGCGTCCGTGTTATTTTCTGCCGGAATATGGTCAGTTGAAAAGCGGAGACTCTCTCAGTGAGGCGCTGAATACCGATACGGCACAGCAATTACGCGAGGCATATCGCCGCGGACAACGGGCCGAATGTGAGCGTTGTGTCTGCCCCCTGTATAAAGGGCCGCGCTCCCTACTGCGACTATAAACCATCATGTCAATTCTGATCGCGTTCATCATTAGTCTGATCTTCCTCATCCGCACGGTGCTGATTATCACCGGTCTGCTCAAAGACCCGGTGCTGCGTACCTTCGAAAAATACGGGGATGATGAGAATATTTTTAATCCGCTCAACTCGCTGCTGTTGTGGACAGGTTTGCTCATCGTCAGCATCAGCCCGATTTTGGCGAATTCACTGGTGACTTCCATGTTCAGTGTTGCCCTACCCGGCCTGTTAATGATCGGCGGCGCGTATTTTCTCATCACCAATCCGCAGTTTGTGCGCCAATATCCCAACATCTTTTTTATCTATCCGCGCTGGTACCATGAGCTGCGATCCCGCACAACCCGCTCAGAACGCCGCCGCATCGCCTATAAATGGCTGTGGCTGCCCAATCGACTGCGACTGGCCTACAACGGCAATGATCGCGCCTTCAGCCAATGGGCTGACCTCATCATCATGGCGACAATGGACGCCGATGACAGCCCCGAAGCCGCCCATGATGTGCTGGTCGGGCACATCTGAGTCGCAACTCCATCCAGGCTTTAACGTATAGACTGAATAACGCAGACGCTAAAAGATAAGGAGTTTTTCACCAGCACTTTTCACGCATACTGAAACCGAAGGCTGAAATCTTGGAAATTATCCTGTTACCGTTCAGGTTCATCTGGAATTTACTGGCGTTGGTGCTGCGGCTGGGTGGCCGTGCGTTGGCGATTATCGTAGGACTCACCCTGGCTTTGATCGGATTGTTGTTTAACGCGACGGGTATAGGTGCTATACTCGGCGTTCCCCTGCTGATTTTAGGGGTCGTCCTTGTGATACGTGGTTTCTTCTAATGTCAATTATCCGTGTGGAAGGACCCAACCCTATGATCGAGCGTCTGCGTCGCCTGTTACCTGTCGTATCTGTCCGCACTCTGTCCAGCATAGATGCCTATGCACAATGGGCACCCACTTATCCCCCCCACGCCCACAACCTGCTGATGGAAGTGGAAGAAAATGCCATGCGCGATCTCATGCCGCCACTGGCTGGTCAGGTCGTGCTTGATCTCGCCTGTGGTACGGGGCGTTATGGCGTTCTGGCGCAGGAACAGGGCGCGAAACAGATCATTGGCCTGGATAACAGCCATGCCATGCTGCTGGCTAACGCGCAGAGTCAGATCGCAGTCGCCACCACCGAGACTTTACCCCTGGCCGCGCAAACCCTCGATGTGATTTTATGTGGTCTGGCGCTGGGGCATCTGTCCAGCCTGAAGCCCTCCATGCAGGAAATCAGCCGCGTGCTGCGACCCGGCGGCACAGCGCTGGTCAGTGACTTTCATCCGTTTGTGTTTCTCAACGGTGGGCAGCGCACCTTCACCGGTCAGGACGGCCTGACCTATGCCGTGGAGCATTATCCGCATCTGTACATGGATTATCACCGCACTGCGCGTGAAGCCGGTCTGCGTATTGTCGATGTCACCGAATGCACGATGAACACCAATGGCAGCGGTGAGATTCCGATTGTGATTGTGTTTCGTTTCGAGAAAATAGCCCGCGCCAGCTAATCTTCCTGGTCGGGCTTTTCGGGGTTATTTTGTGGCTTCATCAGCAGAAAATAGCCCCCTGTCAGGGTTGCCATTAAGGCCGGAGGCACACACAGGGCGGTAATGAGCCGCGCAAGCTGGTCGACACCGGCATTCCCCAGCACGACCCACAGAATCGCAAATAACGCGATGCCACCAGTTGCCAGCAGTACACCGGCAATCGTCGCCCGCGAGAGGTTCTTCATGTTGAGTGGATTAGGATTTTCGCTCATGTCTCTATTATATAACAGTAAACATCAAACAATACAGGTTTTATATCGGGGAAACCAATTTTAAGGCGGGCTGTTAGCTGGCGTTGGCCTGACTTTCGTTTTCAGGTTCGTCCATTTTGAGGTAATCAATAATCCGCTGCACATTGGCCTGAGCCCGAGATGGCCCGTCCGGCGCATCAATCTGGATCACCACCTGATCGGGTGTGCCCTCACGTACTGGCAAACGAAAATTTTCCGGTTCCTCAACATAACTGATGCGTGCAACCGGACGCGTTTTGGCAACGGTTTTTGTGGGGCGGGTTTCCTCAGACACCATTGCGATAGCTGGTTCTTCGATCAGATGTGCGGGGTGAGTGGCTGAACTGAACTTGACTGTGCGACCTTCGCGGCGCTGGCGAAAAATGGACAGCAGCGCCACCATACTGATCATCGTCAGCACGAAGCCGCCAAATCCAAATGCCAGAAGCAGGGTCAAAATCGCCGATAAAGTCATAAACGCCAGTAAATCCTATAGTATGTTTAGAATTGTAATCTTACAATCCGGCCCATACAATTGACACAGCGTCGCAATATCGTTTGTTTTTAGTTTGACTTTGTGGATTAAAGCATTCGGTGATGGTTTTGGGGCGGTTTCCCGCCCCGCAATCGTGTTTTACTTGTTCTGTTTCTGCATTTTTGCCCATTCATCACGCAGATTCACGGTGCGATTAAACACCAGTTTTTCCGCAGTGGTGTCCGGGTCTACACAGAAATATCCCAACCGCTCGAACTGGAGGCGTGTGCCGGGAGTGGCATCCGCCAGACTGGGCTCGACCTTGCAACCGGTCAGCACTTCCAGTGAATCGGGGTTGATGTAATCGGTAAAGTCCTTACCTTCTTCGACATCATTGGGGTTCGATGTCGTAAACAGATGCTCGTACAGACGCACCTCAGCATCCAGAGCCCGCGCTGCCGAAACCCAGTGCAGAGTCGCCTTGACCTTACGGCCATCCGGTGCATCACCCTGGCGTGTCTCGGGGTCATAGGTGCAGTGTAATTCGGTAATGTTGCCGTTTTCGTCTTTAATCACGTCCTGGCAGGTGATGAAATATCCATAACGCAGACGCACTTCGCGGCCCGGTGCCAGCCTATAGAATTTCTTGGGCGGGTCTTCCATGAAGTCTTCCTGCTCGATATACAGCACTTTCGAGAATGGCACGCTACGCGTCCCGGCGCTCGCATCTTCAGGGTTGTTAATCGCTTCCATTTCCTCGATCTGATCTTCGGGGTAATTGGTCAGCACGACCTTTAACGGACGCAGCACAGACATCACGCGGGGCGCGGTCTTGTTCAGATCCTGCCGCACGCAGTATTCCAGCATGGCCATCTCGGCGGTGCTGTTGCTCTTGGCGACACCCAGCAGCTCGCAGAAGTTGCGGATCGACTCCGGTGAGTAGCCGCGCCGCCGCAGGCCGGATAACGTAGGCATACGCGGATCATCCCAGCCGCTGACATAATTTTCCTTCACCAGACGGATTAAACGCCGTTTGCTGAGTACGGTGTAATTCAGGTTCAGACGGGCAAATTCAATCTGCTGTGGGGCGTAAATGCCCAATGATTCCAAAAACCATTCATACAGCGGACGGTGATCTTCATATTCCAGCGTACAGATCGAATGGGTGATGCGTTCCAGCGAGTCCGACTGACCATGCGCCCAGTCATACATCGGGTAAATGCACCACTGTTTGCCGGTACGCGGATGCTCCGCATAACGAATGCGATACAGGGCCGGGTCACGCATATTGATATTGCCGGACTTCATGTCGATCTTTGCGCGTAAGACCGCTTCACCCTCTTTAAATTCGCCGTTGCGCATTTTGGTAAACAGTTCCAGATTTTCCGCTACCGGACGGTCACGATAGGGACTGTCTTTGCCCGCTTCCGTCAGAGTGCCGCGATACTCGCGCATCTGGTCGGCATCCAGTTGTTCGACATAGGCTTTGCCGTCTTTAATCAACTGCACTGCCCACTCATACAACTGCTCGAAATAATCCGACGCGAAAAACAGCCGGTCTTCCCAGTCAAAGCCCAACCAGCGGACATCGGCCAGGATATTATCAATATATTCCTGTTCTTCCTTGGTGGGGTTGGTATCATCGAAGCGCAGATTGGCCTTGCCATTATAATCCTGCGCCAGCCCAAAATTCAGGCAGATCGACTTGGCATGGCCGATATGCAGATAGCCATTCGGCTCTGGTGGAAAACGGGTATGCACCCGGCCATCAAAGCGCCCGGTGCGGTTATCTTCATCAATTAACTCACGGATAAAATTGGAGCGCGTCGGGGACTCATCCGCGCTCGCGTCCTGCTTCACGTCCTGATCTGACATAGGTTCGCTGTTCCTTCTTGGTCTGGTTCTTTTTCAGGGATATAAACCCTGTTGAACAAATCGAATTCATGGCTCATAAGTTTATCACATGCTGGCAAACTGCAAACAGCGCAACTCCGTTAGCCACAGGACACGTATTGAGTAGTATAGATGATTGAACAGAACTGGAGAATAAACTTGACTATCCCACAGCACACTCTGCGTTTCATCATTCTCGCTGGCATCATCATGGTAAGCGGGTGCAGCGGACTCTCACAGCAGGCCGCCTGCGCGGTTGACCTGACCAGCGCCGTGACCATCCCCTACACCATCACGACTCAGGGTGGGACGATGGAGTCCACCGCCTTTATCGGCGCGGTACGTGATACCAGCGCCAATCAGATCCTCATCCACTTCAAAGACAGCGGCGCAAATGGCATCGAAAGCCGCATCACGGTTGAAGGTTCCCCGGCAGATGGCAGCGTCCTCGCTTACGATCATACCGCCAGTTATCCGCCCGATTATGAATTTCCGGTGCAGTTTAACGGGACAGGCAGCAGCGGAGAGACAGGCGGCATTCAAAGCGGCAGCCTGACAATTTCCCGACTGACAGACGACAGCATCAGCGGCGTGCTGGACTTAACGCATTATCAGGCCGGGGCCAATCCTGAGCTTATCATCGCCAGTTTTAATGACATTGCATTACAATCGTGCCCATAAAACACGGATTTCTCGGCCAAATGCGCAATTTTGGCAATTCAGCGCTTGCCAGACTACCCTGTGAGTGGCTACCATTCAGGCGCAACTTTAATTGATTGAAGGGAAGTGTATATGATTGTCACCACACAAGCGCTGTTTGAGCTGGCTTACGGCAAATATGCCGTTGGCGCATACAACATCAATAACATGGAACAGGCGCTCGGCCTGTTTAAAGGCCATATCGATTCGGAAGCCCCATTCATCATCCAGATCTCCAAAGGTGCCCGTAAATACGCTGGCATTCCGATGATTGAGGCGATTATCCGCGCCGCCGAAGTCCTCTACCCGGACGCGATTTACGCCGTGCATCTCGATCACGGAGACGAGGATACCTGTTACGCCTGCATCGATTCCGGTTTTTATTCGTCGGTGATGATTGACGCCTCTCACGCGCCGTTTGACGAGAATATCGCCATCACCCGCCGCGTCGTCGAACGCGCTCATGCAAAAGGGCTTTCCGTCGAAGCTGAACTGGGTATGCTGGGTGGTGTCGAAGAAGACATCGCAGTTGATGAAAAACACGCCATGCTGACCGACCCGAACGAAGCCAAAGAGTTTGTTGAGCGCAGCGGCTGTGACAGCCTCGCGGTTGCCATCGGCACCAGTCACGGCGCCTATAAATTCAAAGGCCAGCAGTCGCTGCATTTTGATCGCATCGAATCGATCCAGCAGCAGTTACCGGGCTTCCCACTGGTGATGCATGGTTCCAGTTCGGTGCCGCAGTCCGAAGTTGAGCGCATTAATGCCGCTGGCGGCACACTCGACCCCTCCGCACGTGGCGTGGATGAAAATGAATTTGAACGCGCCGCCAGTCTGGGCGTGACCAAGGTCAACATTGATACCGATGGCCGTCTGGTGTGGACACGCGTGATGCGTGAGTATTTCCGCGACCACCCGGAAGAATTCGACTTCCGCAAACCCGGCACGCTGTTTGTTGATGAATTCGCCAAATTCATCGTCCACAAAGCAGAGAAACTCGGTTCAGCCGGTCAGCTTCCGACCGTTCGGTCAGCCCTCGGCTAAAATCCACAAATAACAAAAACCAGCTCATGTCTATGGGCTGGTTTTTAATTGGATGGCTGTTACTACTATTGGCTATTGCTGATCCGTGAAACGCGCCAATGATTGTATGACGATTTTAAGCATTCTGACCAGTTGCCATCTAGGATGCCATCCGCTCGGTTGAAGGTGTCCAGCACTTCCATTTACGGGAAGGTGGTTGGTGGTGTTGGCTCCATGATAAATGCCGGAATTCCGAGCACCCATACGAAACCATTCAGATCAGCCGTGATTTCTGTCTGAGTTCCATTCGAGACATTCAACAACCATGTACCGGTTGGAATGCGAAAATCGTTGCTGCATGCGCTGTCGAACTGTCGATAGCGCGCCGTTTGGTCATCCAACCATTCTACATCGCAAACAGCTTTATCGGCTTGGTATTCCGTGACCTGCTGCGTGGTTAAGTCAACGATAGCGAGATAACCGGAGGTAATTAGAGTCATGCCGTCTAACAGCCCACCGCCCAACATTAAATAACCCGCGTCTGTCGATAGCGCCGACGCCTGAACCGGAGGTTCCGACACATCATCGAATGTTTGGGAAGCGAGTATAATTAGTGTTCCCGCCACAGAATTGTCTAGCAGATGCCAACTACCCTTGATAGCGACAAAGCCATCGACCACTTCCTCACTCGATACAGCAGCGGACAGGTAGACCGCATTGCTAGTGCGTGAAGGATGAATGTCAACGATCTGCGAGCGAATAGCCTCTGGAAAGGAGTTTGTCAACTGCCCTTCAAGCCGGTTCTCACCACTTAAGCTGACAGACATTAGCGTGGAAAAGGTAAACTCGCCGCTGTCTTCACAATCCAAGCTGTAATAAAGACGATTATTGAATGCCGACCACGTTAGGTGTTCAACTTCACAGAATGAGAAAATCGCCGCGTCCAGTGTTAATTCCGTTGTAATGACAGTATTTAAGTCTGTTAGTTGATTGGTGACCTGCTCTAGTCGATCAACCATATACAGATTGCGCACGGGCGTGCATGGTTGCATCGCACAAGTGCTGAATCCACCCTCATAGACGATAGTTTCTCCATTAGGCAACCACACAAAGTCTGAGAGCGCGCCGTTTTGCCCACTAACTAACAGCGTAAGGGAACTATTTTCTAGGGTGTAGAGATACACATCTTCCAAAATAGGAAGACCACCGCCAAGTAGCGTATCCGGCGGGGTGAGCAGGATTTCGCTGCTGTCCGGTGCCCAGATTACCTGTCCTAATCCGGGACTGGCAATTCTCTGAAACTCGGTTTCTCCCACACCATAAACGAACAGCATTGTCTCTTGGGTGATATTGCTGAACGCAGTGAACGCTAACTGCTGCCGGTCTGGTGATAGCACAATATCTGACCCACGCGCGATTTCCCATTCACCTGAGCTAAACCCCACGCCTCGAATATAAACTCCGTCGAGCGACTGCAGTGGAACAAAATTTCCCTCATTATCTACGCGGTAAAGGTTGATCTGGTTACTGTCGAATTGAATAACAATACCTTCACTCTCGACGTCTGATTGTGCAATCGTCATGAACGCATATGCGAGGCACAACAGCAGTACGCTGAGCAGTACCGTGACGATACGCATAAAAGATGCTCCTTGTGAACTCATGTTTACCACTTCCAGTTCGGTTCAACGTAAATCTAAAGGATGCCGGCAAACAGAGACATGAGCTGCGCACGCATCGGAGTGATTTTGATTGCATGGTTGATTGTTCAAGTCCCCTGCTCTACTGATCCGTAAAACGCGCCAATGACTGAATCGCGATTTTCGGCATTCTGACCGGGCAATCTCCCTGCGCTGTAATCTCGCCGAGCCACACTTTGACCGCCGCCCGTTGCGAGACGGCACTATCGCCAAAGGCCGCCAGCAGGTTGGGCAAATGCGGCATCTCATGCAGCACATACGGATTGCCGAAACTCGTAATCATGACGTTGGGGTTATCGACAAACAGCGAGCGCCAGTTCCAGTGTCCCAGATGACCGACCAGATTGCGGATGGTGCCCAATTCCATGTAAGGCAAAACCAGCAGATTGAGAAACACCACATCGGCTTCCGCGACCTTTTCGAGCAAAGCATCATCACCGGGATTAAGCAGATGCTCCACCTCAAAGCCGCGTTGACGCAGTTCTTCATCAAACACTTCCAGATCAGGCTGCGGGCTGAAGCGGCTGAATGCGCTGACTTTGCCAATCGTCACGGTCAGCGCGCGCTGTGCGGCTTCCAGCTTAATAGGTGGGCGGCCATCACTGCGTAAGATGGTGATGCTTTTATCCGCCATCGACTGTGCGGCCTGTTGATACTGGCTTTTATCCGCGGCTGAGGGTTGTGGCCCGAACGGGTCAACATGCAGATTCAGCCGTGCTTTCAGTTCGAGAACACGCCCCGCCGCCTCGAATACCCGTTCCTCGGTTAAATCCCCATGCTTAACAGCCTCAATCAGCCGTTCATAATCTTTAATCGCCTCCGGGAAAAGATAGACATCCAGGCCGGATTTGATACTCTGCACCACGCGTTCCTCGCTTGCTACGCGCGTCGAAAGCCCCAGCATCGCCGACGCATCCGAAATGAGCAAACCGTCGAAACCCAGCTCGGTACGCAGTAAATCAATCAGCAGTTTAGGGCTTAATGTCGCTGGCGGCGCATCTTCAGGATGGTCGGCAAAGCCCTGATAATCCGGCAGCGAGATATGACCGGGCATGATGCACATCACCCCAGCTTCAATCACCGCCCGCCAGACTTTCCCATAAGTCTGCTGCCACTGCTCAAACGGCAGATTATTGACCGTCGTCACCAGATGCTGATCGCGGTCATCCATGCCATCACCGGGGAAATGCTTGGCTGTCCCGGCCAGCAGACCATTGGCCTGTAAGCCCTGTATAAAGGCCGTCGCCAGCCGCACGACCCGCTCCGGCTGATCGCTCAAAGCGCGGATATTCGTAATGGGATTGTTGAAGTTGTAATTCAGGTCAACCACGGGCGAAAACGTCCAGTGCAGACCGGCGTAACGGGCTTCAGCCGCCGTGGCCTGCCCCATCAGCGTCATCAGTTCGACATCATTGGCGGCACCCGCAGCCATCATCCACGGAAACTCCGTCGCATCGTTCAGGGCAACAGCACCGTGTTCAAGGTCAGCCGCCGCCAAAATGGGGATTGCTGAATGTTCCTGCAAAATCTGCATTTGCTCGCGCAGACCAGCGCTGGATGTGCCGCGCACGGTCATTGATCCAAACGGGACTTTCTTCATCAGATCAAGCCAGTCATCGGTTAAACCGCGCGGACTGAACGCGCACAAAAGTTGCCCCGCGCATTGCGGCAGCGTCATGGCATTCAGGGTCTTATCGACCCATTGTTGTTGCTCAGTGGTCAGGGGAATCAGCATGAAATTATCCTCAAAAATCTGTACTGGGCTAACAGGTGGTGTCAGCCCAGTAGCAAAATAAGTCGCTTTATTTTTAAGAAGTCTTCTTATTTACTTTCAATGATATGGCCGCCGGCATCGGCTTTATCCAGGACGGCCTGAATAGCCGCCACTAATTCGCGCGCCGCATCCGCGCTCAGTTCGACCGCCACCCGTGCGCCGGGGCCTTGAGATTCATTCACAAAGTCAATATTCAGGGCATGTTCCAGCGGGGCATTAAAGGGGTGATCATACGAGACATTGGCTTCCTTGAGCGTGAACCAGCCACTGACGCCTTTACCGCTGCCATCAATTTTGATCTGCTGCACAATCATCGTACACATGTTAAGCCTCCTTAAATTTAAGATTAGAATCCAGCATCATTATGCTTCTCAGCTAAGATACTTTTCAAGAAATGCGAACACTTTCTGCCAGCCATCCACCGCTTGTGCCTGCCGGTAATTGGGCCGGTTATGATAAAAGAAGCCATGACCGGCATCATCATAACGGTAGAATTCATAGTTTTTACCGTGTTTCTTCAGTTCAGCCTCATGCTGATTGACCTGTTCCATCGTCGGGCCATGATCTTCATTGCCGAAGATCCCCAGAATGGGACAACTGAGGTCAGCCGTATAGTCAATAGGGCTAACAGGATATTTCGGCGATAAGTCCTCCAGGGCCATCACCACCCGTCCGCCCCAGCAATCAACCACGGCATCAAATCCCGGCACGAGACACCCTGCCAGAAAAGCCTGTCGTCCGCCAGAGCAGGTGCCAAAGACGCCGACTTTGCCATTCACATACGGCAGTGCACGCAGATAGTGCATCGCCCCGGCAAGGTCACCCATCACCTGATCGTCCGCTACACCGCCCTCGGCGCGGACTTTGGCGGCAACATCTTCGGGCGTGCCGTGTCCGGCGCGAAAATAGAGATTGGGCGATAGCGTCGCATAGCCGTAATAAGCGAATTTACGGGCGGCCTCGCGATACCATTCGTCCCACCCTGGCATGTGGTGGATAATCACCAGCCCCGGAAACGGGCCCGCGCCTAACGGACGTGCAAAATACGCATTGATGAGTTCATGGTTTGCACCGGGCATGGTGACTGTTTCAGCAATCATGCCTTCATACATATCTGTTTGATACATCATGCTCTCCCTGCTATAGACGTTCAGAAAAAGGAATGGAAAAGGGATAGGCAAAAAAGGAGATCGGAGGCAAACTGGAAGTGTCCAAACCACCAGAGAGCCAACGATCATGCCCATAAGAATACGGATGAGCAGTGAAACAGTCAAGGCG
>JBBSQD010000118.1:0-18045 GCA_038258185.1 Aggregatilineales bacterium
ATTTGTCCAAGAAACTGACGGGCATAAGCGCTGAGACTTTCGACATAACGGCGCTGCCCCTCGGCAAAGATGGTATCGAACGCCAAAGAAGACTTGCCCGATCCGGACAAGCCCGTAATGACGACCAGTTTGTTGCGCGGGATATCCACGTCGATATTCTTGAGGTTGTGCTCACGTGCACCACGAACAACAATCTTGTCCTGAGTCATGTATCTACCTGTTAGGTGTCGTTTTGAGGAATGTACAAGTGTTCTATTATAACGGCGTTGCGCAGATGCGCAACTGTGCAAATATACCAGAACTCAATAAGCTACAGGTTGTAAAGATATTAGAAATTGATAGGAGTCTGCGGAACCTATTGTACAATATCCTTATGCAATGGGCGCATACGAAAAGGTGAAACTATGAATATAGTGCTGCCGGATGAACTGACAAAAAAACTGGAACAAATTGCTGAGACGGAAAATCGCCCATTAGAAGCAGTTGTGGCTTCCATGATTGACCAATACGCGCCGGAACAAAATCCGTCTACACTTGGCTGGGATGCAATTACAGGTATCGGAGATAATGCTGTAACCGATATGTCCACCACTGTTCGTGAAACGCTGCATAAATATTATCAGGACAAATATGGCCGTCCTGATTGATTAACCCCTTTTGTTAGAGTAAGACATGTTTATAGAATCCCAACCACCCACAAAACCCCATCAAAATTTCCCTTAGCGGACGTGAAAAATCACGTCCCTACACAAAGGGCTTTTCTTTCGTAGGGACAGCATTCTTGCTGTCCGTTGGTTTAAATTCCTCCATTACCAAACAGGTTCTTAAAATCGTTTACAGATTCTGCAATCACCCCGCAAAAACCGACTATCTTTCCCTTAGCGCTGGCTTAACCTGCGACAAATCGCGAGGTTTTGATAGTTTCCCCATGTTATGATGTACTCGCAATTGTGAAAAAGTGAACAACGAGGGTACAACATGCGTGATGTGTGTGTGATCGGAATTGGGCAGACCCCGATTGGCGAATTATGGGATATGAGCCTGCGTGATCTGGCAGCTAAAGCGTTGCATGATGCCATGCAGAATGCCGGATTGGAAGAACCGCCGCAAGCTCTGTTTGTGGCTAATATGCTGGCGCCACGTTTAAGTAGTCAGGCGCATCTGGGCGCGCTGATCGCGGACTTTGCTGGCTGGCGCGGTATCGAAGCGACGACGATTGAAGCGGCCTGTGCATCGGGTGGCGCGGCTTTCCAGCAGGCATATCGTACTGTCGCCAGTGGCGTGCTGGATGTGGTGGCGGTGTGCGGTGTTGAGAAAATGACGGATGCGACCACCAGCCCGGTCACATCGGCCTTGGCGACCGCGGCAGACGCGGATTTTGAAGGCGCGCATGGCGCATCATTTGTGGCCCTCAACGCGCTCATCATGCAGCGCTATATGTACGAATACAATATTCCGCATTCGGCCTTTGCCCCCTTCAGCCTCAACGCGCATAAGAACGCGGTCAATAACCCCAACGCCATGTTCCGGCGCGAGATCAGCGAGAAAATTTATCACAACGCGCCGATGATCGCCGACCCAATTAACCTGTATGACAGCTCACCGATTTGTGATGGTGCCGCAGCGTTGATTATCTGTCCGTTGGAAATGGCGGCGGAGTTGAGCCGCAATACGCCGATCAAAATTCTCGCCAGCACCAGCGCCACCGACTGCCTCGATCTGGCTAGCCGGCATGACATGCTGGGATTAGAAGCGGCACGTTCCAGCGGACGCAAAGCCTACGAAAAAACCGGTTTGCAGCCGGATGATATCGACGTGTTTGAAGTGCATGATGCCTTCTCGATCATGGCCGCGCTGAGCCTGGAAGCGGCGGGATTTGCCGAACGCGGTAAAGGGACGCATCTGGCTCAGGATGGCGAAATTACGATTTCGGGACGCGTTCCCATCAGCACCATGGGCGGACTCAAAGGACGCGGACATCCGGTTGGCGCAACCGGAGTCTATGAACTGGTCGATTTAATCACCCAGTTGCGCGGTGAAGCCGGGGCTAATCAGGTGCCGGATGCTGAAATCGGCATGACGCAGAATATCGGCGGCACAGGGGCGACGGTGGTGACGCACATTTTGCAGCGCGTGTCTTAAATTGGCGATTATCGGCGCTTCATGCTTGAATAGTCCCTATGACATTCTCTGCTGAAGCACTTAAAAGTCAGGCCCGGTCACTGGGATTTAATCTGGTCGGCATCACCCGCGCCGAACCGTCACCCACGCTGGATGCCTATCTGCGCTGGATTGAGGCCGGGATGCACGGCTCAATGAGGTATCTGGCGCGGCCAGACCGCGAAGCCCGGCGGCGGGATCTCAACGTGATTCTGCCAGGGGTGCGCTCACTGGTCATGGTCGGCCTGGATTATCGCACACTGGAACTGCCGCAAACCCTGCTGACCGATCCCTCAAGGGGGCGAATCGCGTCGTATGCCTGGGGCGTGGATTATCACGACGTGATGACTCCGCGCCTCGAAGCGCTGACGGCGTGGTTGCAGGCCGAGACGGGTCAATCCCAACAGCAGCGGGTGTATGTCGATACTGGCGCGATCCTCGAACGCAGCCATGCCCAGCAGGCCGGAATGGGCTTCACAGGCAAGAATACCATGCTGATCCATCCCCGGCGCGGCAGTTATTTTTTCCTCGGTGAAATCCTGACGGACATCGAATTTGACCACTATGATCAGTCGAAAAAAGCGACGATGTGCGGCAGTTGTACGCGCTGCCTCAATGCCTGCCCGACCGATGCATTTCCACAGCCGCATGTGCTGGATGCGCGACGCTGCATCAGCTATCTGACGATTGAGCATAAAGGTTGGATTCCGCTGGAACTGCGGCCTTTGATGGGCAATTGGGTGTATGGCTGTGATATCTGCCAGGAGGTGTGCCCCTTCCAGCGATTCGCGCCGACCTCACAGGAAGCCGAGTTTTATCCGGTGGGTGAACAGGCCGCCGCGCCGCATCTGACCGATTTACTGGCATTGGATGAAGCGACTTTCAAAGCCCGTTATCACACCTCGCCGATCTACCGCATCAAGCGTGATCGTCTGGTGCGCAATGCCTGCATCGCTGCCGGCAATTGGGGAGATGCGCAGGTGATACCACTGCTCGAAAATCTGCTGAGTGATGCCTCAGCGCTGGTGCGCGGACATGCCGCCTGGGGCTTGTGGCGCTGCGGGGGCATGCGCGTATCTCAGCGGCTGGCGGCGCATCTCCAGCACGAAACTGATCGAGATGTGCATGCAGAGATTACTACCCTGCTGGATACGGGGGCGGATTAAATTGACTGAAGACGAATACTTGGCTTTTGATCGTCACCATGATATCAAACACGAGTTCATCAATGGCGAAGTCGTGGCAATGACCGGAGCCAGTTGGAAACACAACATCATCTGTGCCAACACGAGCGCCGCCTTACATAGCCAATTGACGGACTCGCCGTGTATTGTCACGGCCAGTGACATGCGCCTGAAGATCGCGGCCAGCAGCACCTATCGCTATCCAGATGTGATGGTCGTGTGTGATGATCCTCAATTTATAGATGACCGCAGCGACACGGTTCTCAATCCGGTGATTTTGATTGAGGTCTTATCCCCTTCCACTGCGCTGGTTGATCGCAATGAAAAGCTACGCGAATATCGTCAGATTGACAGTTTGCAAGCCTATATCCTGTTATCCCAGGACAGCTCCCGTGCCGAACGGTATCTGCGGCAGGATCCGCAGAACTGGTTATATACCGACATCACCGGCTTAGGCACCCACATTGAGCTTACCTCCATCGGTTGCACCCTGGCGCTTAAGGATGTTTACAGTAAAGTCACATTTTAGGGTGATCTTTTTGGTTATTTGCTAAAAGAGGCGCACTTCCACGAGTGCGCCTCTGGGATGGTTTAGCGTTTTTCAATGGCGGCGATGCGCTGCTGCACCTTACGCACGCGTTCCAGATCAAATTTCTGCTCACGGTTGTATTTGTAAATGCCGTTCTGCTCCTGCATCACATCGGTGAGCTGGGTATAGCAGTAGCCGAACATATCGGGGTCATCCAGCAGAATGCCACACAGGCGCTCGAAGCGGTCATAAAATTCTTCAAGGCTTTTCGGACGGTCACCATAGCCCCATGAATCTTCGCCTTCGCGCACATCGGGATTCCACCAGATACCACCAAACTCGCTGACAAAATACGGTTGACCCTGATATGGCAGTGACCACGGACGCTGGTCACGGTTATGCTCGGACGGGGCATTGATGTAAGGTTTGCCCTGAGCCAATCCGGTCTGGCGCTGCTGGAAGGTATCGGGGTCCTGAGTGTAATCATGACTATCGTAGACATCGGCTTCGGGGACACGGTGCGCATAACCGGAGGTATCCAGCACCGGACGTGTGCCGTCCATCGCTTTGGTCGCCAGGAACATGCCGCGCGTCACCACATCCAGCGCGCCGATACGATCCGTCATATTTTGCCAGGTTTCGTTCAGGGGACACCAGCCGACAATCGCCGGATGCGAATAATCGCGCTCCAGCACTTCCAGCCATTCAGTGATATAGGACGAAGTCGGTTGCTGATGATCGCTTTCCGGGCCAAGGTCGCTGCAACCCCAATCGCCAAATTCGCCCCAGACGATATAGCCGAGGCGATCCGCATGATACAGGAAGCGCTCTTCAAAGACTTTCTGATGCAGACGTGCGCCGTTAAAACCGGCCTGCATACTTAACTCGATGTCGGCAATCAGTGCGGCATCGCTGGGAGCGGTCATGATGCCATCGGGATAATAACCCTGATCGAGAACCAGCCGCTGAAAAATCACCTCACCGTTGATCTTAATCGCTTTACCCTCGATGGTGATGCCGCGCAGACCGGCGTAACTGGTCGCATGATCGATGATGCTGCCATCGGCATCCAGCAGGCTGATTTCGAGATCATACAGATGCGGATCAGCAATCGACCACAGGCGGACGCGATCTTCGGGGATGATCAGATCAAGGCGCGGATTGAAATCGACATCCGCGGCACGCTCGACGGTAACAATTTCACCAGCGGCATCGCTCAATGTTGCGCGGATTTTCAGCCCCGGCTTGCTGGCCGAAAGGCGCTGTTCCAGGCGCAGCGTGTGATTGGCGACATCCGGTGTAATACGCGGACGCTGTAAGGCATACTCCGGCACCGGCTCCAGCCATACTGTTTGCCAGATGCCGGTCGTGCGGACATAAATCGGGCCATAAGCACCGTACTGGCGCGATTGTTTGCCGCGTGGTTGTGGCGGGATGTGGCTGTCACGGGCACGTATGACCAGCGTGACTTCCTCACCTGCCGCCGCGACTCCGCTGAGGTCACAGCTAAACGGGCTGAAGCCGCCGCGATGCCGCCCGACCTCTACGCCGTTGGCCCAGACGGTCGCATCATAATCCACCGCCTGAAAATGCAGCAGGGCTTTGCGGCCAGCCCAATCCGCTGGAATCGTGACCGTGCGCCGGTACCACACGGCCTCGTGATAGTCGTGATTCTCAATGCCCGATAAAGCCGACTCCGGACAGAACGGCACCATGATCTGATCGTTCAGATCACTGTCCAGTAGACCGCGATCCAGGCCGCTGTCGCCTTGGTCGATCTCGAAGCCCCATTCGCCATTCAGGCACAACCAGTCCTCACGCACAAACTGAGGGCGTGGATATTCACTACGTGGGATATTCATCATTATTTCTCCTTGATGTGGGTTGGATTTCGCCGAGGAAGCTCGGGCACAATAGATGCTATTGTACCCGGCTGACTATCCAAAAATAAATGTGGGTGGACTTACAGAATATAAGATGAAATATCTTGAGTAATTGTAACGCTTGATGTGACTATTTTCACTTGTAGATTGTGGTTTGTATCTACCTTTACTAAGCGAAAATGCAGAGGAAGCAAGTCATACGAAATCTGGCTATAAACTTTAATTTTCTTCAGAATATCTGCGCATTCGACATAAGGCGCAATGTATAAATCTGCCGCATCCCACCTCATAGGGCCATCAAAATATTCGACCGACTCAAAACAGAGATAAAAAATGTCCTTATAATCGGATTTACCTTTAGGTTCCATCTGAATAATCATTACTGAATGGCCTGCCTGATAGCGCCATATGGTAAATTCAGCCTCAATGTACCTTTCAATATCAAGTACTTTATCACCAGGATTTAAATCGGTTAATTTGATAACCTGTTCAACTGCCATTTGATTCTAAATGCTCACTTGTCAGCAAATTAGCCGCTTCACATTCTTATTCATACAGGAAGCATTTGACCATGCGGCCTTCACGGATGTAATTCCCCGGCACCTGATGGCGGCACACATCCATCACCGCCGGACAGCGATTGGCAAATTTACAACCGGTGCGGCTGTATTCGTCGGTTTCCATATCCGCCAGATTAATGCGATCCTGCCAGGTTTTATCCGGGTCAGCTTCGGGAATCGACTCCTTCAGATTCTGCGTGTAGGGGTGCAGCGGATTGCCTAACACCTGCTCCACCGGCCCCATTTCGACAATCCAGCCGCGCAGCATCACCGCGATACGGTCAGCGGCATAGTAGGCGGTCGCCAGATCATGCGTGATATACAGAATGCTGACCTGCTGATCTTCCTTCAGCTTGCGGAACATATTGACAATCGACATGCGCAGCGAAGCATCCAGCATGGATACTGGCTCGTCGGCCACAATCAGCGATGGTTTGGTGATCAGCGCCCGTGCAATCGAGACACGCTGCGCCTGCCCACCGGACAGTTCATTGGGATAGCGGCCTTTCACCTCATCGAGTGTCAGGCCGACTTCGGTCAGCATATCGTTGATGTAAGCATCCGCACCTGCTTTATCCGTAATGCGATAGTTATAGACCGTCTCATACAGATACTGGTCGATACGCTTTAAGGGGCTGAAGGTGGCAAACGGGTCCTGAAAAACCGGCTGCACCTCACGGAAAAACCACGAGCGTTTTTCACGTGTCGATAAGTGCGCCACGTCACGGCCTTTGTAGTTTAATATCCCGCTGGAGGGTTTCTCCAGCCCCAGCATGATGCGTGCCAGGGTGGTTTTACCGCTGCCACTTTCGCCCGCCACAGTGAAAATTTCGGGCTTGTCCGCCGTGAGCGAAAAACTGGCTCCATCCACTGCATGAAAATCATTCGATGAAAAACCCTGGCGGACGCTGAAAATTTTGGTGAGATTTTCCACATGCAGCAGATCTGTTTCAGGCTGTTGGGACATGACTCACCTCAAGCTCGGCTTCGACCACATGGCAGGCCACCCGATGACGGTCTTCAATCATAATCATGTGCGGATCAATGGTCCTGCATTTATCCATTACCAGCGGACAACGCGTATGGAAACGACAGCCAGCCGGCGGATTATCCAGCGCAGGCGGACGACCGGGGATGCTCAGGCGTTCTTCGCGCTTATCCAGCCGGGGCAGCGAATTGATCAGATACTGTGTGTAGGGGTGGCGCGGATTTTTGAAGATGGTGCGCGTGTCGGCCTCCTCAACCACTTTGCCAGCATACAGCACGACAATGCGATCCGCGAGATTGGCATGTACGCCCATATCATGCGTGATAAGCACCAGCGTACTCCCCTTCTTCTGCTGGACTTCGCGCAGCAGTTGGATCACGCCACGCTGAACCACCACATCCAGCGCCGTCGTCGGTTCGTCTGCGAAAATCAGTTTCGGCCATAAGATGGTCGCCAGAGCAATCGTCACGCGTTGACGCATCCCGCCGGAAAGCTGATGCGGGTAAGCATTCAGAACTTTCTCCGGCAGGCCCAGTTCACGCAGATAACTGCCGGTCATGGCGAGTGATTCATTTTTAGTGACCGGACGATGCGCGCTGATAAAATCATGAAAGGTATTGCGGATACGGCGCACCGGGTTGAGCACGTGCATCGAACCCTGTGGGATATACGAAACCTGTTTCCAGCGAATCTTCTTCATTTCCTGATCGCTCAGGCCCAGCACATCAATTTCACGGCCATCCAGGTTATAGGTGACCGATCCATCCACCACGGTGAGCGGTTCCTGAAATCCACCCAGCAGCACTTTCAGCAGCGTGGACTTACCACAACCGGACTCGCCCGCAATTCCAAACACCTCGCCCTCTTTGATCTGGATCGAGATATTATCGACTGCCTGGACGGTACGCTCCACGCCATAAGCCTTTGTAATATAGTACGCCTTTAAGTCTTTGGCTTCAGCAATAATGGTCATAGTTTTATTCCTTGACTTGCAAACGTTTCAGTCGGGTGCGCGGGTCGAGATAACGCCCCAGCGACAGCGAGACCAGATAAAAACCGACCACGATAATCACCGACGCGCCGATGGGAGCGGCCAGCACCCAGACACGATTGGTCAGCAGCGCCTGATAATAATTTCCCCAGTAAATCATGGTGCCGATGCTCGGCGCATTCAGGTCACTTAAGCCCAGAATCGACAGTGTGACTTCCATGCCAATCGCCCATAAAAACCCGCTGACCACATCGGCCATCAGTAACGGAATGAGGAAAGGCAGATGTTCGCGCAGCACCACTTTCACCGTGCTCATGCCGGAGAAAATCGCGGTGTGGGTAAATTCGCGCTCACGCAGACTCAGAATCTGTGCGCGATAGCGTTTGGACGGCTGCGCCCAATCCAGAAAACCGAGCAGCAGCGCCAGCGACAGCACCGTGATCTGCCCGCGTAACAGCGACGCCAGCAAAATCAACAACGGCAATCGCGGGATGACGATAAAACTATCGACAATTGACGACAGCACCCGGTCGAGTGTCCCGCCGACATAACCCGAAATCATGCCCAGCATCACGGCGATACTCCGCCCGATTAGCACGGCCAGACCGGCGACCAGCAGCGTATTGCGGACGGCAAAAGTCAGCATCCAGAAGACATCCTGACCATTAGAGGTTGTGCCCAGCACAAATGCACCAGACGGTTCCTCATTGCGCGGCACGGCGCGGCGCTCATCCGGCGCATAAGGCGACAAAAATGATAGAATTACCAAAATCGCCACGATAATCAGAATGATTGACCCGATCCGAAACGACGGACTAAAACGAAATAAATCTCTTGCAGCCACCATCAGTTTTCACCTCTCCCAACACCCATTAGCGGTAACGCACACGCGGGTCAAACAGCGGATAACTGAGGTCAACCAGCAGGGACGCGGTAGCAATACCCACAATGGATAACAGCGTGATGCCCATAATCAGGTTGTAGTCTGCTGAAATGATGCCGCTGTACAGCGTGGAGCCAATGCCGGGGTAGCCAAATACCACCTCGGTAATGAGTGCGCCTTCAAAAATTGAACCCAGCGACAAACCGAGATCGGTCACCTGCGGCAGCATCGTGTTACGCGTTACGTAAAAGAACAGGATTTTGCGCTTGGGTACGGCGGCCATCTCGGCATACTGCACATAATCGCTGGAAATTTCAGTCGAAGTCAGCGCTTTAGCCATGATAAAGCGGAAGGCCGTCGCGCCAATAATGATGGATAATCCGGGGAGAAAGGCATAGTACAGCAGGCTGCTGATATAGTCCCACGTAAAGGCCGGTGTCCCCCGCGCGCCGCCCACCATCGGGAACCACTGGTTGTAATAGGTAAACATCATGAGCAGCACAAATGCCAGAATATAATAGGGCACTGGATAAACCATAATCAGCGCCTTATCCATCAGTTGCGACCACCAGCGATTCGGGAAATAGCCCGCCAGTGAGCCGAGAATCAAGCCCAGAATCCACGAGATCAGTACCGAGACACCCAGCAGGCCAACCGTCCAGCCGATGCTGGTGCTGATCATCTGCGTGACAGGCATAGGGAACGAACTGAAGGACGGCCCCAGATCACCACGAATCACGCGCTGCCAGAACGCGATATACTGCTCAAAAATATTGCCTTCCAGACCGTATAAGTCCATCAGCGACTCCCGTAGTTGAAGTGTCGCTTCGGGATTGAGACTCTGGAAAGAGGTTAAACGTCCCAGCGCCTGTTCCACCGGGTTGACAGGGGACAGACGCGGAATGGTAAAGGTGATGGTCACGCCAATAAAAATGACCAGAACCCATTGTAATAACCGGGGCAAAACAAATTCTTTAAGTAGAGTCACAGTTAAATAGCCTTATTTCTAACAAAACTTCCAGACCAGAAAGTATCCAACAGAAATCTGGCAAATTTGCGCTGGAGGCGCGGATAAACCACCCCTCCAGCGCGGTATATATTTGAAATTTACTGCACCGCGGTCAGGCTCTGGAAGGCGAATTTACCTCCCTGGAACCAGTACAGCGGCATGTAGCTGGGGTCTTCAGCGGTCGGGAAACCTGTCCAGTAACGCTGATCCCATGTCACGAATTTCTTGAAGCTTATGGTGGTGATGAAGTACATATTCTCAGTCCAGTATTTCAGGAAATCCTGAATCACCTGAATATTTTCTTCACTGTCCGGGCTGAGGGCGGCCATTGCATCAATGTACTCGCCGACCTTGGGGTCTTGCAGGCGCATGATACTGTTACCACCCAGCGCACGGTTATCCTCACCATTGGGGACATAGTACTGCGGATGCCAGGCACGAACCTCCGGCCACGCATCACCCGATGCCAGCACGAAGCTGTACCACGGCGTGCTCATGTCGAACTGACCCACGAAGTTATTCTGATCCCAGACACTGCGTTCCAGGCCCAGCAGGTTGATGTCGATGCCAAAATCAGCCCATTGATCAGCCGCACCGGTGGCGATACGGAACGCATCGTTTTCATCCGGCGGGGATTGGAGGTCAATTGTCCACGGTTCACCGTCGGGGGTCAGCCACATGCCATCACCACCCCGGCTGAAACCATTCTTGATCAGCAGTTGTTCGGCTACTTCTGGTGCGAATTTCCACCAGCCAGCGCCAAACACTTCACGCGGGGTGCCGGGAACGGCGTAACCCTGTTCTTCTGCCCAGGCCGCGATCTGATCCGGCACAGTGGCGTCATACGGGTTGAACATTTCGCCATCACCGACTTCAATTTGCAGATTCTGGAACCATTCCTCCATCGGATCCTGATACATCGCCATCAGCGAGGCGGTTGGCGGTACCGGCATGGCGGTAACTTTAGCCACGCCACCGATGTATTCGGTCTGGAGTTCGACAATGTTCAGCGACAGTGCCAGCGCCCAGCGCACGTCCTTAATCTGGAACAGCGGTTCAGTTTCATAGTTGAAAATCAACTGACGGGTGCTGACCTCATTCGGGTACGCCCAGGGGAACTCGCTGTACCAGGAGCGCGCAGTCGAGGTTGTATCGAGCACGGTTTCAAAAGCTTCGAAATCGACATCAAAGAACACATCCAGCTCACCGCGCGACATGGCAATGGCTTTACGAGCACTGTCACCATAGAAAACGGTCAGCACGTACTGCGGGCCGGCATTCCCTGTGATGATGCCTGCGGGGGTGCTTTCCCAATCTTCACGACGTTCCAGCAGTTCCCAGTACCCATTGGGGTCGGTCTGGGTGGGGACATAAGTACCCAACACTACTGGATTCTGATTGGTGAAGGTCGCCAGATCATCCACAGCTTCGAAGACGTGCTTGGGCATCATGTAAATGCCGCTCCAGCGGGCTTCAAACAGATTGTGGAAGCGCGGGTTTGATTCGGTGAGGTTGAACTGAACACTGAAATCACCGGTTTTCTCAACCGAGTCCATAAACTGGTTCAACTGGGAAGACCAGCCGTTCTTGTTTAAGGCTTCGTTTGATTTCAGTGTCTCCACCGTGTAAACCAGATCATCCGCGGTAAACGGTACGCCATCACTCCAGGTCAGGTTATCGCGCAGATCAACCGTCATCTGGGTAAAGTCGTCGTTATAAACCGGCTCAGCACTGGCCGCGCCATCAATGAGGATACCGGTCTCCTGGTCACGATACCACAGGGTTTCCATCATCAAAGCATGACGATGTGGTTCGTGGGGGCCATTGACCCAGAAGTTGTAGTTATCAATTACACTGTAGCGGAAGATCTGATCCGCCACGAAAACTTCTTCGCGCGGCACATCAACCGGGAGCTGTCCTGGCTGGGCAACACTCATGGTTGCAGGTGCCAGCATCAGCACGATCAAAAGAATAAACAAAAATTTCCTTGCCATTTCAATAATCTCCCTTAAAAGTATATTTTCTTAACAAGAGCGCCGGCATCAGCACTCGTGTTCACAAAGTTGGGTGACGCTATTTTTTATCGACCGGTTGGCGGGTCATGACATAAACCGGGGCCGTGGATTTGCGAATCATCAGGCGGGGTGGCAGTACCACCGGCTCTGGCTCGCGGCCTTCTAATAATTCCAATAACATAGTCATCGCCAGCGAACCCCAATCGGCAAGCTGTTGATTGATGGTGGTCAGCGCTGGATGCGAATCGCGGCTTTGCGGCAGGTCATCATAACCCACCACGCTGACCTCATCCGGCACACAGTAATTCATCTCCTGTAACTGGCGGATCGCGCCAATCGCCATGCGATCATTGAGGGCGATTAAGGCAGTCAGATGCGGGTGCTGGGTCATCAACTGCGCCGCAGCCATCGCGCCACTATCCCCGGAGTAAGTGCCATCCACGCGCGGCAGGTCAGCAAAATTTAAGCCGGCATCGCTCAGAGTGGCTTTGATACCCTGCACACGCTGGTCAGCGGCGGGACTCATGCCGTGGGGAATGCCCACAATGCCGATTGAGCGATGTCCCTGTTCCAGCAGATGCTGCATCAGCAGGCTGCCACCCAGGAAATTATCACTGCGCAGATAAAAAGGATGCGGGTGATAGCCCAGCACTACTGTGGGTAAAGCCAGTTCATTGAGCACGTTCATGATGGGATCAACATTAAAATGACCGTCGATGATGATGCCATCGGGGTAACCACTGGCGAGCAGATCAGTAAAATTATTATCGACTTTACCATTGACCATACTGGGTGAACTGATGAGGACATGATAGCCGTTATGGCTGCAAAATTCCTCAATGCCCGACAGGATCTGCAGAGAAGCCAGCGCCGTAAATGGACTGTCATAAATGCGAGGGAAAACTGCGGCGATAATCCGCGACTTGCCGGAAGCCAGCGCACGCGCCGCAAAATTGGGACGATAGCCCAGCTCCATGCTGGCACGCAGGACTTTTAACTGCGTGGACTCCGCAAATTTTTCTTTGGGGGAGTTCGACAGGATTCGGGATGCTGTGGATACCGAAACCTGCGCTCGTTGAGCGACATCTCTAAGGGTGATCAAAAAAGTAACCTTATTTAAAAGTATTTTTATAATAATTAATTCAAGTATAGAAGAATTTCAGAAGAATGCAAGCGGTTGCGTTCAGTACGCTGGTCAGGCAGTCAACGATTATTTAAGCCGCAATTAAGATTATTTGAGATGCCCATAACCCTTTGCAGCGCCAGTTCACCTAGAATAACAACCATATACAAGACACTCATTGAAACATGAAAAGGAAACACTATGGAACATCATGACGACGAACACCACGATGACGATAAGCCGATTGGCCGCCTGCTCTCCCGGCGCGAAGTGCTGAAGCTGTTTGGCGGTGCCGGGGCAGCAACCGTATTTGTGGGAGCCGGTTTCAGCCGCATTAACATCGGTCAGTTGATCGTGACCACCACTCCGACCCCAGACGCTAATGCCGTGCCCTCGTGTGTGGTCAAGCCGGAACTGACCGAGGGGCCGTATTTTGTCGATGATCAGCTTAATCGCTCCGACATTCGCATTGATCCATCAGACGACAGCATAAAAGAAGGTGCTGTGCTGCGCTTAAAGTTCCATGTAACCAATGTCACCGCGGATACCTGTATGGCACTGGCCGGGGCACAGGTGGATATCTGGCACTGTGATGCGCTCGGCGTGTATTCCGGGGTATCCGATCCCGGTTTCGACACATCCAACCAGACGTGGCTGCGCGGTTATCAGGTGACCGATGAAAACGGCATGGTCGAATTCATCACCATTTATCCCGGCTGGTATTCGGGACGCACGGTGCACATTCACTTCAAAATCCGCACCGACCCGGATGCGGATACCGGCTACGAATTTACATCCCAGTTGTTCTTTGATGAGGAACTGACCGACGTGGTGTATACGCAGGCACCTTATTCCAGCAGGGGTACACGCAATACCTACAATGAGGATGAGGGTATTTTCCAGGGCAGCGAAGGTCTGCTAACACTGGCGATTACCGAAACCGAAGATGAGGACGACATCGCGCAATACGAGGCGACATTCGATATCGGTCTGGATCTGACGCAGCCTACCCAGTCTGAAACTGGCGGATCAGCTGGCGGCAATCGTCCCGGTGGCCGCCCATAACAATTAAGCCCCCGATCAGGTAACATCCGCTAAAGAAGCGTGGGAGTGAGGCCTTCAAAACTTCACTCCCACGTGCGCAATTACTTCCCAAAATGCTCTGGCGGCACTTTCGCCGTGAAGTTACCCATTGCGAATTGTATGTGTCAGTCAAAGCGCCGTTGCAAGCCGCATAAGAGTTCTTTGATCGCTACAATAAAATACCCCAATGTATCCTATCCATCATCGGGGCTATTCCAACGAATTAATTTGCTTGTACTTAGTTTCTAGCTTCTGCCGTATAATTGACTCTCTATCTCAGATTTGCGTGTGATAAATGTATCAAGATCAACTGCTGAGTTAAAACAAATCGAATGCTCATGCAAATTTGTCAGAGGTTGCGCGTAACAAAACAGTCCAAAATCGGGATCAGTGGGCGGGTGTTCTTGCAGCAGCGCAACTAGCTGTGACTCACGCATTCGCACACCATAGTAATTGACAATTGGGTCGAAATAGAACGAGAGAAAAAATACCACTACTATTACTAACAACCCAATTCCCAGCATAAGATATATGTATCGTTTCAAAGCAACTGTCCTCTCTTGCTCCATCTAAAACCTATAGTTTACACATACAAATTACCAATAGCGTAAAGTGAGGTAGACAAAAACCCCACTCCCACGTCCACACTTATTTCCCGAAATGATCGGGATGGATGCCAACACGCTCGTCTTTATCCAGCGCGTTAATCGCCTGAATATCGTCGGAGCTCAATTCAAAGTCGTAAATATCCGCATTAGATTCGATACGGTCTTTATGCGCGGACTTGGGAATAGTGATGATATCGGTTTGCAGCATCCAGCGCAGCGTCACCTGCACGGCGGATTTGCCGTATTTCTCGCCGATTTCGACCAGAGTCGGCACCTGTAGCACGCGCCCTTTCATGATCGGCGCCCAGGCGGTCAGCGCGATATTATGCTCATGGCAAAACGCCTGTAAACTCGGCTGTTGGAGATAGGGATGAAATTCAATCTGGTTCACAGCCGGGACAATCTCGGCGATTTCCAGCAGATCTTCTAAATGATGTTGCAGGAAGTTGCTCACGCCGATAGCTTTGGTGCGGCCTGTCTGGTAGATTTCCTCTAATGCACGCCACGCGCCCTGCCAGTCACTGACCGGCCAATGCACCAGATACAGATCGACATAATCCAGCCCCAGCTTCTGCATACTTTCCTCAAAAGCGGCTTTGGTGTCATCATAACTGAGCTTATCCACCCAGACTTTGCTGGTGACAAACACATCCTCGCGCGGGACAATACCTGACCGGACAATTTTGCCGACTTCGGCCTCATTGGCATACAGCGCAGCGGTATCGACCGCGCGATAACCGGCTTCCAATGCCCAGCGCACCGCGTTTTCAGTCTCCGCGCCGACTTCGGTTTTGAACACACCCAGTCCAAAGCGCGGCATTTCCAAACCATTATTTAACGTAATCGTGCTATCCAATGTAAGGGACATAAAACTTACACCTCTTTCGTGGTTTCCTGTAAAACACAATGATACCATGCACGATAAACCATCCGCTTTGTTTCCGATTAACAGCGGATTAGCTATGATTGCAGGTTGAGACTTTAGCGCAATCCCTGGAGCAAACCCCTTGCAGCGACTTTCCGCCTTTTATTATCGCCTCCTGCCGATTCATGCTGGCATCATCGCGACATTTCTGCTCATCCCGGTCTGGTATCGACTGCCGCAGCGGCCTGATATTTTCCCGGCGTTATATGTCTCGCGTTTTTTGATTCTGCTGCCGATGCTGTGGACTATTGGCTGGTGGCTGGCGCTGAGGCTGCCCGGTTTTGACGAGTTGCGCCGCGACAAACTGCGCCGAATCTGGGCATTGGCGCTGCTGCTGCTGGCAGTTTGGGCGTTCGCTTCGCAAAGCTGGGCTTTTCGCCGCGTGGAAAATCCCGACTATGGCGCGACTGCCGCGCTGCAATTGAGCATCAGCCTGTTATTCAGCGTGGTGATCGCCTGTGCCTGCCCCCCCAAACCCGCATTGATTGCGGCCTTGTTGACCGGCCTTGTCTGGAACAGTCTGCTGGCTATCGCTCAGGTGGCGAATCAGCAATCACTGGGGCTGAACTGGCTGGGAGAATTCAGGTTCAATGCCAGTATACCGGGCACCAGTGTCGTGCAGGCGGATGGCATCCGCTGGCTGCGGCCTTATGGTTTACTGCCCCATCCCAATATGCTGGCTGGCTTTTTGATGATCGCGCTGCTGGCGGCCTGCGCGGCGGTCTTGTCACGGCGCCTGGTCGTCTGGTGGGTGGGGACACTCATCGCGCTGCTGGGATTATGGGCGCTGCTGCTGACATTTTCCCGCGCTTCGTGGGGCGGCCTAATCCTGGGTGGATTAATCATGCTGCCGTTTCTGTGGCGGGCGCGGCTACGTGAGCGCGATTCGTGGCTGCCGGTTTTGACCACTCTCGGTCTGATGGCCGGGGTGATCGTCATTTTCGGCCTGCTTTATAGTCCATTTTTGCTGGCTCGGGCTGGCGTAGGTACCGAGTCGATTGAACTGCGTTCGATCAGTGACCGGGCATTGTTCACTGAATTTGCCTTACGAGCGGTCAGAGAGTTTCCGGTGGGCGGGGTGGGCATCGGCAATTTTCCGTGGCGCGCCAGTTATTATCTGATCGGCACCGGTTTTGATCTGCGCGGCGATAATGTGCACAACATTTTTCTGTCGGCGTGGTCGGAGTTGGGGACAGTCGGTCTGGTGTTGGTGCTGACCGCACTCATTGCCGGGATAGCAGTCGCTTTCCGTCAACTGCGACAACAACCGGATCTCGGCAGTATTGCGCTGTTTGGCGGATTTGTCGCCCTGACCGCTACCGGCCTGCTCGATCATTATCCGTGGACGCTGATTCAGTTTCAGGTGGCGTGGTGGGGGTTCCTGGCGGCGGCAGGCACTTTAAGCGCAAGTGAAGACAAAAGCCGCGAAACCAATTGAGTTTCGCGGCTGATAGAGGCTTATTCGGTCACAGGTGCAGGCGGCGCATCGACTAACGGCAGTTGCGGACAATTACCTTCCCAGAAGACCACGTCAGCACGCACCCAGAATTCATCCGCCAGTTTCCACCACAACAGGCCATCCGCGCCTTCGCTGCGGGCGGTGGGACGGGCGCTCTCACGTGCTAACAGGCGGCTGGTAATGGGGAAATTATTCCCCGGCCCCTGACGCAAACGGACTTCCTCAACCGGCGCAACCGTGCACGGCGACTCGGCGTTCAGTCCATCCAGCGGTTCACCGGCAACCGGCGCAGGCGTCACCAGGCCGATCAGGTTAAATTCCAGTTCCGGCACTTCACGTGGCAGCACTTCTAACGGCAGCACCCGCATCCGCAGATAGCGATAAGTTTCCGGTTCCTGCGGCAGTCCATAAGTTTCATTGGACGCATCCCAGGGCAGCACCACGCGATTTTCCGGCTCCACGGTGAGCAAATCCTCACCTGCATTCAGCGTGATTGAGCCCTCAAGCACGTTAAACACCAGTTCATTGTTGACATCAGTCTGCACAAAAAACGTGCCTTCAAAGATGACATCGACATCATTGATTTTAAGATTGATTTCGCCGGAACGATTCGCGGACTGGATCAAGACGCCGCTATCGGGCGCA
>JBBSQD010000119.1:0-18031 GCA_038258185.1 Aggregatilineales bacterium
CGGGTCGCGACCTGCGCCGCCGCTTTTTTGCGGAAGAGCATGAAGCACCCATGAAAGGCAAACGCGGCTACGATCTCGGCCCGTGGTGGGATCAGGATAATACGGAAGAACCCCCCGTCACATCACTGTAAAACCCCTGTGATTTTCATAAGGGAGTGGCTTTTCATGAACAGCACTCACCACTCCCTATTCAGATTTTAGCCGCGCCATCGAGTACGAATCCGCAAAGGCGCCATCCTTAAACCCTGAGCGGATATGTGTGCCTTCAATCTCGAAACCAAACTTCTGGTAGAGTCTGAGCGCCGCTTCATTATCCGTCCATACATCCAATTCCATGCGCGTCACCTGCAGATAGTTATCGGCCAGATCAAGACAGGCTGCCATCAGTGCCGACCCAATGCCTTTGCCCTGTGCATCATCACGCACGGCCATAATATCAATATGCCCGATATGCCGCATGCGCGGATTGCTGTAGGTGCTGATCTCGGTGTATCCCATCAGATGTCCCGTCATAATCGCAACTAATTTGCTGGTGCCTTCCTGTAGCGCAATCCGCCGTCGCCAGTATTCCAGCGAAGGATAGGGCAGGCGCATATTCCAGCGAATCACACTCAGCCCCGAAAAAATCTGGTGGATGCCTTCAAGATCACTCATTTCTGCCTGACGAATGACAACACTCACAAATGTCTCCTTTATTGCGCAATTAGTAGCGGAAGTAGAAAAAATTCCGCGCCTGACTCAATAGAATTTCCATCGGGTTGCGGTTATCCGTTAGCAGAATACCATCGTCCGGCAATGCCCCAACCGTTAAATTTTCCAGTGTGGACGGTGACGCCACCAGGATAATATTCTGTGATTGATCACCTTGCGCTTCCGATGAACCACTGGCCGGGAAGGCCGTTCGCAGGGTGGTGCCAATCGCCTTAAATGAACCGGAGCGCGCGCCTTCTGGTGTGCCGATGAAATTATACAGCATGAGTCCAGTGGGCTTGAGCGCTTTTTCGACCGCCTCAAAAAATTCATAAGTGGCCAACTGGGGCGGTACGTTGGCGGCACCGTCAAACGCGTCAATCACGATCACATCAAACTGCGCCGGAGCCGCCTGTTCCAGATAAATTCGCCCATCCGCAATCACGACCTCACCTTCGATCTGGCCGAAATACTGGTCGGAAAGTTCGACCACAAACGGGTCAATCTCGACTTCGGTCACGGTTGCGCCGCGCCGTTCAAACGTGTGCGCCAGCGCATGTCCCGCCCCACCGATTACCAGCACCGACTGCTCCGTGACATCTCCGGCCAAAGCCAGCAGTTTATCGGCATAACTGAAGGCTGGCTCGCCTGTCTGCAAATCCAGCTTGGACTGAAAGGTCGGCCCCAGGTGCATCTGCACAAAGGTTTCGTCATCGCTGTACACGCGGATGGTCTGATAATAGCCTTCACGCTGCGCCAGCAAGGTTAAGTCTTCCGTGTTCTGCCAGTGATAATCCGGTTGGGGCAGCAGCAGACAGCCGACAAGCGCCACACCGACGCGCCAGCGTCCCGGCATGCGCCAGAAATAGGCCGCGAATAATACCAGCCCCACGGCGAAAATCTGTAAAGAAGTCGCCAGTCCGATCCACGGGATAAACACAAACGCCGCGCTTAATGCACCTGCTACGCTGCCGACCGTCCCCAGCCCATAGACATTCCCGACAATTTTACTGATGGACTCAGCCGGTTGATCGGCAGTCAGCAGCGTGATGACCATCGGTGAGATGGTGCCGAATAACACCGATGGGACGAAAAACGCCGCGCCGACGGTGACGACAATAATCGTGATGTCGATGCCAATCCCCGCTCGCGCAAAAGTCGCCGGAAGCTGCCACACAATCCAACTGACCAGCACCAGCCAGAACGCGTTAATCACCAGCACAACGGGCAGAGTCGCGCCGATGCCTGAACGCGGTACACGTCCACCCAGCGCATAACCGACAGCCAGCCCCAGCAGCGTGACCGAGATCATCACCGCCCAGATAATAGTGGTACTGCCAAATAACGAAGCAAACAGCCGCGGCCCGATAATCTCGCTGGCGAGATTGGCGAATCCGCCGCAAAACACCAGCAGGTAGAGCAGGGGTGTATCAAGCGTTCTGGTACGTGGGGATACTTCCATAAAGCGACTTCTCCAAAATGCGGCCCAAAAATTTTTCCGGGGCTATAAGCAGACGACACTAATATAACGTGAGTTCCCGCTAGGATGGGACAGCTATACAGGAAGCGCTAATCTTTATGCTAACCAGAGTGGTTTCTGAAGATCGTTTGTGACTCCCTCCCCGAATTCGGGGAGGGCTGGGGAAGGGTGATTAAGGATTAATTTCACCCTGTTTATTTTAATGCGATGGCCCTGATCCTGACGAGGATACTCAGGGCTTTTACTGGATATCATCCATAATGACACTGCGCAGATTCAGGTCTTCTGCAAAATGGCAAGCCACAAGGCGGTTGCTGCCTTCAATGGTACGGAGTGGAGGTTCTTCTGTGACACAACGGTCTTCTGCATATTTGCAGCGCGGGTGGAAATAGCAACCGGTCGGCGGATTTGAGGGATCAGCAACTTCACCTTTTAAGCGAATGCGCTCACCGCGATTGCGATAACGAGGATTAGAAATGGGTGTTGCCGACATCAATGCTTCAGTATAGGGGTGTTTTGGATTGGTATACGTATCCAGACCTTCTGCGACTTCTACGATTTTCCCGACGTACATCACCACGACACGATCACAGATATGACGGATGACACTCAGGTCATGCGAGATAAACAGGTAAGTCAGGTCAAACTCTTCCTGAAGTTCTTCCAACAGATTTAAAATCTGGGCACGTACCGACACATCCAGCGCTGAGACTGCTTCATCCGCCACAATCAGGCTGGGGTTTGTCACCAATGCGCGGGCAATCACGACACGCTGACGTTCACCACCGCTAAAAGCGTGCGGATAGCGGGTCATATATTCGGGATGCAGACCCACCCGTCGCAACAGATAGGCCACACGATCCTTCATCTCTGAGGTGTTCTGGTTGGTGGTGTTGCGCAGCACCTCACTGATATTTTCAAAGACCGTCATGCGTGGGTTTAGTGATGAATACGGGTCCTGAAAAATCATGCGGATGTTTTTATAGTAATTGCGGAGTGTGTCACCTTCCAGTTGTGCCAGATCGGTAATGGAGCCATCGTTATTGCGAAACAGTATCTGCCCATCGGTCACATCATAGGCGCGGACAATACAACGTCCTATCGTGGATTTACCACAGCCGCTTTCACCCACCAGTCCCAGTGTTTCACCCTTGCGGATATTGAAGCTGACATTATCCACTGCCCGCACATGTCCCGATACTCTGGACAAAAAGCCCTTTTTAATGGGGAAGTGCATCTTCAGATTATGAACTTCCAGCAGATTGTCAGGGTCAAACGCGAGCGTCGCTGGGGTCTGCACATTCTGCAGATTATTCATGAGCAGTCTCTTTCATATCTTCATAAAGCAGGCAACGCACTTCATGATGATCATCCAAGCGCGTTAAAGCGGGTTCAATTTGGGTGCAATGACTCATGCGCTGGTTACAGCGTGGATTAAACTGGCAGCCTGTGGGGCGCCTGAACGGGCTGGGAACCATCCCCTTGATCGGGTCAAGTTCTTCACGCCGCATGGCAATTTTCGGAATTGAGCGCAGTAATGCCTGTGTATAGGGGTGCTTGGGATCGTTGAAAATCGTATCCACATCGCTGTACTCAACGATGCGCCCCAGATACATCACCGCCACATCATCCGCAATCTCGGCTACAACACCCAGATCATGGGTAATAAACAGCAGGGACATCTCATACTGTTCCTGAAGCGAGAGCATCAGGTCAAGGATCTGCGCCTGCGTGGTAACATCCAGCGCGGTGGTGGGTTCGTCAGCAATCAGCAGAGTGGGATTACAGGAAAGCGCCATGGCAATCATCGCCCGCTGACGCATGCCGCCACTTAAACGGAAGGGGTATTCATCTATCAGGCGTTCCGGCTTGGGGATTTCGACCAGCCGCAGCAGCTCAATGGCGCGATTGCGGGCTTCGTATTTGGAGACATTGTCGTGCAGTCTGATCGTCTCCATGATCTGGTTGCCAACTGTGTGCATCACGCTGAGTGATGACATCGGCTCCTGGAAAATCATCGAGATTTCTTTGCCGCGAATAGACCGAATCTGCTGACCTTTGGGGTCAAGTTGAGCGATATCAATGGTTTCTATACCACCACTCGGCGTCTGTTTGTGGTATAGCATTTGCCCATCCACGATTTTACCCGGTGGGTGGATAATCTTCAGGAAGGAACGGCTGGTGACGCTTTTACCACAACCACTTTCACCAACCAGACACAGGGTTTTTCCGCGCTTGACATTCAGATTAACACCGTTGACCGCTTTGACAACACCTTCATCTGTGAAAAAGTGAATATTTAAGTTTTTAACTTCCAATAAATTATCAGACATTACATCCTCTCATCATAAAATTGCTTTAGTGGTTAGCGGTCGGTTTATAGAATCTCAGCATGCTTTGTGGCACTTATCTGCAACCCCAAGCGAAGTGCTGAGAATGAATGACCAGCTCCTTAATACGGATCAGCAGCATCGCGCAGACCGTCCCCCAGAAAGTTGAACGCCAGCACGACCAGAATGACCGCCAGGGCAGGCATCAGCAGCCAGGGATAATTGGCGACGACGACAACCTGCTGCGCTTCCTGCAATTGCACACCCCAACTGACCACGGGTGGACGTAGGCCAACACCGAGGAAACTCAAAGCAGTCTCGGCGATAATCATGCCGGGGACGGTGAGCGTGAGCGAAGCAATAAGGTGGCTGTAAAATGAGGGCAGCATGTGCCGCAGAATCAGGCGATTTGATTTCGCACCATCTAACCGTGCGGCCAGGACAAAATCCTCTTCGCGCAGGGCTAAAAACTTACTGCGTACGACACGGGCAATCCCTGTCCAGTTCTGGAAGGCAATCAGAATAGTGATGAAGAAATAGACCCGCGTCACCGGCCAGTCAAGGGGTACCATCGCTGCAATAGCAATCATGATAGGGAGCAATGGGATTGACATGGTAATTTCAATCAGACGTTGAATAATGTTATCAACCACACCACCCATCAGACCGGATATACCGCCCAGCATAACACCGAGTACCATCGTGATAGCGACGCCGACATTACTGATGAGCAGGGAAATACGACTGCTGAAAATTGTTCGGCTGAGGACATCACGCCCCGATTTATCGGCGCCCATCAGATAAAATGGCTCGTTTGCATTTGTCGGGCCAATCAGATGGATATCAGTGGGAATAATCCCCAATAACTTATATGAATCGCCTTTGACAAATAAGCCGACAGGAACAATCGTCTCCGTGTCGATTGCCCAGGTTTTCTTAAATGAAACAGGATCACGTTCAAAGGTATAGCCATATACAAACGGGCTAAACTGACCATCCTGCATCAGAAACAGGGTTTGCGGTGGCGCATAGACATATTCTGCCAGATAGGTATCCGACGAATAGGGCGCAAAGAATTCGGCAAAGATCGCCACAAAATAGAACAGTAAAATAGCACCCAGGCTGAACATCGCCAAACGATGCTTACGGAACTTCCACCACATTAACTTCCATTGAGATGCAACTTCAACTGAAATTTCTTCATCAGCAAGCGAAGGGGGGCCATCTAACAGAATATCAGTTTTGGGAGTAGTAGCACTCATAATTAATTATCCTTTACTTAGACGAGCCGAATGCGGGGATCAAGCCACGCCAGCGCCAGATCAGATAGAAATGTGCCAATGACAGTCAGCAGGCTAAGAACCAGAATAAACCCGGACGCAACATACATATCCTGGTTGAGTAAGGCGTCAAACAACACCGGGCCGGATGTCGGTAAATTTAATACAATCGCGACAATCACTTCACCTGCCACAAGACCGGGGAGTGTCCAGCCAATGGTACTGACGAACGGATTCAAAGCGTAGCGGACGGGGTACTTCCACAAGAGCTGTCTCTCCGATAAACCTTTTGCCCGTGCCGTGTCAACATAGGGCCGATTAAGCTCGTCCAGTAAGTTGGCTCGCATGGTTCGGATTAAACCGGCAGTGCCGGAAGTGCCAATAATAACCACGGGAATCCACATGTGCTTCAGTAAATCCAGAAATTTGTCGATGCTCCACGGGGCGGTTTCATATTCCTGCGAGAATAAGCCAATAAGGGCTTGCCCGCCATATTTATAGGTAAAATACATGAGAACAAGCGCCAGCAGAAAGTTCGGTACTGCTAAACCGATAAACCCCACAAATGTGAAGAGATAATCTCCAACCGAGTATTTGCTGACTGCTGAATAAACGCCAATGGGCAGGGCTACTACCCAGATAAACAGCACGGATGAAAACGTAATGGCAAAAGTGAGCGGCAAACGCTCGACAATCAACTGGGATGCGTCACGCCGATAAATGAAGGAATAGCCAAAATCTCCGCGGGTGATAATATTGCGCATCCATTTGAAATACTGGACATAAATGGGGTCATTGAGGCCGTACTGTTCCCGCAATTGCTGCTCAACCTCTGGCGGAATTTCATCTGCACCCTGAGACAGCATCTCCGATACCATATTACTGACATAATCACCGGGGGGTAGCTGGATAACGGCGAAGGAAACCAACGAAATAACCCATACCGTGAAAATCATATAGAGTGTGCGCCGACCTATGTATTGCCACATAAATCTATTTCCTTAAATTTATGAGACGCGCTCGGAAAACATCGCCGAGCGCGTCTGTGTTTACGGTGAGAAACGGACTTTTATTCGATAATGTACCACTGTTCCGGATAGGTCAGCTTCTGAACGCCTTCAATCCAACCGGCAATCCATTGATCTGGTTGGTTACCCAGACGTTGGCTGTAGGGCTGGTAACCCGGTGCAGGCCGTGAGATACCAATAACCCAGAATTCATCGGCTGCGATCTGAAGCACTTCTGACATTTTCTCAATCTGTGCTTCCTGGCCGGCGGTCGCCAGTACTTCATCGTACAGGGTACGGACAGCGTCAATTTCAGCCGGGGGCTCAACCTGAACAGTATCCGCAGCATCCACACGCCAGTTGTACCAGGCGTTACCATACATGCCGAAGAATTCCATAGGCACGTAATAGCGTGGGTCGAGAATTGCGGTGATGCCTGCGCCACCTTCACCGGTGTAAATGGTGACTTCGAGGTTGTTCTGATCTTTGTTGTCCGTATAGACTTCGTCGGCCATTGAGTTGAGGACAACATCTACGCCAACCTGTCTCCAGTAGCCGATTAACAATTCGGCAACCTGTACCCAGCTTGTACCGTAGCTCAGATTATTGGGCACGGAGAAGATGATGCTCAGGCGTTCACCATCAGGCCGCAGACGGAAACCTTCACTGTCTGTTTCCGGGATGACCTTATCCAGGTACTCGTTAGCAAGGTCAACGTCGTATTCCAGATATTGTGTGGCAAGTTGTTCGTTATACAGCGGTGAACTTTCCAGCGGGGCAACCTGTGCCGGTTCACCCTGGCCGAAGTGAACAATTTCAATGACTTCTTCACGATTGATGGCATGGGACATGCCAATACGGAAATCCTTATTGGCGAAAATTTCTGCCATAACCGGATCTTCAACGGTACGGTTAAAGTGAATGGAGTTGGTGTTACCACCATCGGAAATCGCTGCGGAGATGGCTAACGGGGCACCCTGCTCAACGGCATCGAAGAACAGAATACGGCCATCACCCGGCGCATCTTTAATATAGTCCAGATCACCATTTAACATAGCCAGGGTGCGGTTTTCACCTTCCTGGTAAGAAATGCCCAGAACGGTATCGATATAAGGCAGTTGGTTGCCTTCGCTATCAATTTTCCAGTAGTAAGGGTTACGATCCAGACGAATCTGGGTGCCGGTTCCCATTGGCTCGGTCACGACCCACGGGAAGAGCAGTGGGCGATCTGGTTGGTCATAGAAATTCTGAATGTCATCGGTTGGGCCAGCCGCTTTTTTATTGAACAGACCAATCCAGTCCTCGACACCATCTTCCTCTGCGACTAAATCAGCAACATTTTCGTTGTAGTCAGCGTGGAATTGCGACAGATAATGCTTGGGGAACCAGGTGATCAGACGACCTGACCAGGTGGGGATGTTATACAGGAAGGTGCCATACGGGTTTGCAAAGATGAACTTGACGGTGTAATCATCAATTTTCTCGATGGTGAAGTCTTCAGCACCATCACGCGGCAGCCAATCGGCGATAGGGCCACCCGCACTCAGTTCTTCATTGAACAGCACATCTTCAACATAGAAGATAATGTCGTCGGCTGTGAAGGGGACACCATCCGACCATTTAATGCCTTCGCGAATGTGGAAAGTGTACTCGCGTACATCATCACTGACTTCCCAGCTTTCCGCGATATTGCCTCTCACGCCGGAGAAATCAGGTTCCCACGTGATCAGATTTTCCCAACCCGTGATATACCACAGGCCGCCCCAGCCGGGGTTTGTGCCGACAAAACCAACGCGCATTTCGCCGCCATACTGGCCGACCTCGTTAAATGGCTCAACGACAGCCGGGTTTACTGGCAGACGTTCTGCAACCGGCGGCAGCTCACCCGCTGCGACCTGGTCGGCCAGGGCAGGGGCTTCATTGTAGGTCATATCCTGGGCACTGATGCCAGGCAATACGAACAGCATGAGTAGAGCTGTTATAAGAAAGATGTGAGTAAATCTATTGTGCTTCATTCCTTATTCTCCTAAAAGCTGAAAAATATCGAATTTTCGTTTATTATTACGCCTGGTGAGGATGTACTCCTTTCCTGTCTTACGTGGTGGCCGGGGTACATGAGGAAGCTTACTTCTCACAGCGTCTTCTTCTGTTTATTCCGGCTCATCACACTTCATAATTTAAGTATCAGGTACATGCAGGGGCATAGACCTGTCTACTAACGATTTAACGGAGTCACGCTCCACCAGCCGGGTATGGATGTTCATCCCGATAGGGACACGATCCAGATTTGTAGCCCGGTCATAAAGGTGGCGTACTCCTAACACACCCATCAAGAATTTATCGACAAACATGGTGGAGAGTTTGGGTGTGGCTCTCACTGCGACTTCGGTATCATCAAACCCAATGACTGATATATCATCTGGTATGCGCCAACCCATTTCATGGATTGCAGCCATTGCCCCGACCGCCGCGTCGTCATTACAGGTAAAGATCGCTGTAATCTCTGGATGGCATTTCAGTAATTTCTGAGCCGCTTCATAACCAGAGCTATGCCAGAGTTCAGCGTGTTCTATGTAAACATCAGTAATCTGCTGATCTTCCAGCGCTTTTAAGTAACCTTCACGCCTGTCCCGAATGCCGGGATGTTCCTTACTCTTGCCATTACTGCCAAGCCAGGCAATCCGGGTATGACCCTTTTCAATCAGATGGGAGACAGCCTGGTAGGCACCCCCGAAATTATCAATCAATATAGTGTCACACTGATAATGCGGGTTATAGGCATCCACCAGCACAACTGGCATATCTGCCGGGATGCTGTGGGCAATCTCTGGATCTGATAATGACGCGCCGATAATGACTAAGCCATCAATGGCATTGTCTTCAAGAATAGAAGGTTTGCTGATTGCGTGGCTGGCGCCGTCCACCTGAATACTGGAATACATCATATTGATGCCCAGTTTCTGGCATTCGTTTTCCACGCCAGTGAGGATCATATAATTAAAAGGGTCTACGCGGGGGTTCTGGCCGGGATCACGTTTCATCACAGCGCCGATGGTATTCAATTTGGTCGAAACTGAACTGGGGACACGGAACTGTAACTTATATCCAAGTTCAGTCGCCGCTTTGAGTACCTGAGCACGGGTTTCCGGGAGGACATTCGATTTATTATTGAGCGCACGAGAAGCGGTGCCAATAGAGACACCCGCAGCTTGCGCAACATCACGTAATGAAGGAGGCTTTGTCAACCGAAAGAAACCTTTTTGCAAAAAAACGTATTATAATGTTCATGGAACATGTTCCATGAACACTTTCAAGATTAACGTATAATAAGTTTTATGTCAATAAACAAGGAGTTGTTATGTCGCTTTCTACTGAACAAATAAACCATTTTATTGAGTACGGCTTTGTTCATTTGAATAATTGCTTTGATCTGGACCTGGCCGCCAGGTGGACATCTGCCGCATTTGAACGTCTGGGTTACGATGAGCATGACCCCTCTACATGGGATGTGCCCATTGTTCATATGCAGGCAGATGAGCGAGTGGAGGTCAAAGAGTTTGCCCCCAAAGTATGGGAAGCCATGTGTGATCTGCTGGGTGGCGAGGAGCGCATCAAGCAGCCTGTGATATGGGGTAACGGCTTTATCGTGAATTTCAGCCTGGGTGCGGATCGTGAATATGTACCCCCATCACCCGAAGCAGGGGGCTGGCATAAAGATGGTGATTTCTTCTGGCACTTTCTGGATAGTCCGGAGCAGGGGCTACTGGTGATTGTGGCGTGGCGCGATATGCTGCCAACGGGTGGCGGCACATTCATCGCGCCGGATTCCGTGAAGCCAATCGCAAAGTATCTACAGGATCATCCAGAGGGTCTGCATCCGTTTGAAGGCGGATACGGTAATCTCATCACCGAATGCAATGACCTGCGTGAAGTCACAGCCAAAGCGGGTGATGTGATCCTGATGCATCCGTATATGCTGCACGCCTCGTCACAGAATCATCTGGGAATAGCGCGCTTTATTACGAATCCGCCGGTCGCACTCAACGAACCGATGAACTTTAATCGCGAGAATCCCGAAGACTTCTCTCCGCTTGAGCGCGCTGTGCTGAATGCGCTGGATGTGGAACGGCTGGATTATCAGATCGAAGGTGAACGCAAGCGGTTTGATGCAAAGGCTTATCGCGAAAATCGGGCTAAAAAGCAGCAGGAAACAAAATGAGATCTCTATTCTGGCTAGTAAGCCTGCTTTTAGTGGTTCTGCCTGTCGCTGCACAGGAAGCTGTTGAACCGCTGGTTGAATGCGTCATTGAGCTGGGTAATGGGTATCATATTGCAGTCTTTAATTATGATAATCCCAATACCTCGCCTGTCGTGGCGCAATCGGAGGAAGTGAATTTTCTCACGCCAGATGTTCCGGCAGACCTGCCACTCATCCTGAGTCCGCGTGTGCGCCCCGGTGTACCCAACGTGCTGTTTGAAGTCGTGTTTTTCGGGGATTCAATCACCTGGACACTGTTTGAGAAATCTGTAACTGCTTCAGCAGATTCGCCCGCCTGTGAAATGGAACAACCACGCCGCATCATCGTCAATACCGACGAAAAACTTCAGACCATCAACGGGTTTGGCGGAGCGTTTGTCTTCCGCTTTTCTAAAACCATGGATGAAGGTTTGATGGATGAAGTGGCGCGGATTAACTTTGAGACTTTGAAACCAACACACATGCGCTTCAATATGTCTTTAGATCAATGGGAACCGGTACAAGGCACTTTTGAGGTCAATGAGCGCATTCGTACCAGCATGGAATATATGCAGATGGCGCAGGAGCAGAATATCGTGCGCCATATCAGCATCTGGGCGGCACCGGACTGGATGGTGGAAAACCCGCAGAGTGAACGCGAGCGCATCCTGAAAGCGGATATGTTCGATGAGTTTATCGAGTCGATTGTGTCGTATCTGCTTTATGCCCGTGATGAATATGGTGTCACGGTGGATACCATATCACTCAATGAACCCGACATCGGTATTTTTCAGACTTTTACCCCACAGCAACAGGCTGATATTATCCTGCGTGCATCCGCACGATTCGCGGAAGAGGGTATCGAAACGCAGTGGGTTCTGGGCGAAACCAGTAACATGAAAGGTGCTGTCGAGTATGCGCAGCAGGTTAGGGATATACCCGGCGTGTCTGATCTTGTCAGTGTATGGGCGTATCACTCCTGGGATGCGGCAGTGAATGATGGTGTGCTGCGTGATAATTCAGCCTGGGCGCAGGAAATTGACAAGGAAGTATGGCTGACTGAAATCGGCTTCGACCCGGAAGTTTATCGCACACCAGAAGTGTTCGAGACGTTTGATTTTACAATGAGCACGGCACAGATTTACAGCCGCCTGTATAAACTCAGTGGGATGAATGTGCCGTTCTACTGGCAGATGCTCGATGATTATCGGGTGATGTCCCCCGATGGTGAAACATTTTACACGGCCTATTACCTGTTGTATGGTTTGCGCTACACCATCCCGATTGGGTCACAGGTGATCGCCACCTCAGATGATCCGGGTAATATCTTCTCGTTCGCGGTTGAAGCGCCGGATGGGTCGATGACGCTTTTTGTCATCAATGCCGCTGAAGAAAGACAGGCGATTGAATTGTCTGGATTGCCAGATGGAACTTATCAGCATTTGCGCCTGAGTGAAAATGAGAATTTTGAGACGGTGGGGCAGGTTGATGGCGATACGTCCCTGTTTTTAATGGGACGCAGCATCAACTGGTTTACGAATGTGGAGTTAGAGTGATACTTCGCTAAAACCTAGCGCATCCGTGCTGAATTGGGTGGAAACATTTTAATAATGTTTCCACCTTTTGCATAATTCAATGTCTAATGTTTGGCGAGTAAAGTCAGCGCATCCGGTTTGTGGTGGATGCCCAGATTTTCCACAATAGTCACCGTTGAGGCATTCATACCCAGTAGCTCTACAATCTTGCCCTCACGACGGAACTTGAGAACAACACTATCCAGCGCGGCCACTGATGAGATATCCCAGATGTGGGAATGGGTCAGGTCAATAGTCACACGGTCAACAGCTTCTTTGAAGTCGAATGAGGATGTGAACTGGGTGGAGGAGGCAAAAAATATCTCTCCATACACGCTGTAAATCCGATGATTTCCTTCTTCGATATATTCCGAAGTAACCGTAAGCAGTTGTGAAACTTTGTAAGCGAAAAACACCACGCTCAGCGCCACACCCGCAAACACACCATAAGCCAGATTGTGCGTAAACACGACCACAACGACGGTGACAATCATGACCAGGCTCGAAGCCTTTGGATTGGTTCTCAGCCGTGTAATGGACGACCAGCTGAACGTCCCGATCGACACCATAATCATCACTGCCACTAATGCGGCCATCGGAATGCGCTGAACCCAGTCCCCTAATACGATAATCAGGAATAACAGAAACGTTCCTGCAAAGAAGGTGGACAGCCGTCCGCGTCCGCCGGATCTTGCATTGATGACCGATTGGCCGATCATGGCACATCCAGCCATGCCGCCGAAGCAACCGGCTACGATATTGGCTACGCCCTGTCCCCAGCATTCACGATTCTTGTCGCTGGGTGTGTCAGTCATGTCATCAATGATGACCGCGGTCATCAGCGATTCCAGCAGTCCGACCACCGTCAGGGTGAGGGCGTACGGTAAAATAATGCTGAGAGTTTCGAGGTTGAGCGGCACATTGGGCAGCAGAAACATCGGCAGGGTAGTGGGCAATTCACCCAGGTCACCGACTGTGCGGATTCCCATCCCGGATGTGATGCTGATCACGGTTAACACAACAATACAGACCAGCGGTGAGGGAATGGCTGTGGTCACGCGCGGCAATAGATAAATAATTGCCAGCCCTGCCGCGACCATCGCATACATCTGCCAGTCTGCACCGGTAAACTCTGGGAGTTGCGCCATGAAGATAAGAATTGCCAGCGCATTGACAAATCCCGTCATGACTGACCGCGAGACAAAACGCAGCAATGATCCAAGCCTTAACAGACCAGCGGCAATTTGCAGGATACCGGTCAGTATCGTGGCGGCAAACAGATATTCCAGGCCATGATTCTTCACCAGTAAGACCATGACCAGCGCCATAGCACCTGTGGCGGCAGAGATCATCCCTGGGCGGCCACCCAGTATCGAAATCACCACCGAGATACAGAACGAAGCGTACAAACCGACTTTCGGGTCAACCCCGGCAATCACAGAAAATGCAATTGCTTCAGGAATAAGCGCTAAGGCGACAACCGTCCCCGCCAGCAGATCATTCCGAATATTTCCAAACCATTCTAACTTTAATTGCGACAATGACATTGAGATTCTACTTACCTTTACTTTGGAGTGAGAGTGAACTTGGCTAATGTTCTCAATCTGTGATCAGACATAAATACGCCCTCTGGGTTAAGTAGAGGGCGTGGGTGAGCCATCAGCCATGGTATAAGGCTACGATGTATTTTAACAATTGATAACCATCAATTTATATAATATTCTAACAATCAGCAATGTCTGGAATCGCCAATGTAAAGTTACAGGTTAGCTATACAATTTCTGATAAACACCGGGTATATCCAGCAGTTCGTTATGGGTGCCACTTTCGACGATGCGGCCTTTTTCCATCACAAAGATGCGATCCGCATTCTCAATGGTGGACAACCGATGTGCGATGATAAATGTCGTTCGGCCTTCCATCAGCCGCTCTAACGCCTGCTGAATCAGCTTTTCCGACTGGGTATCCAGCGCTGAAGTCGCCTCATCCAGAATCAGAATCTTGGGGTTCTTCAAAAACGCCCGGGCGATGGTGATGCGCTGCCGCTGCCCACCGGATAGAAACAGGCCGTTTTCGCCCACTTCCGTGCCGAACCCTTTGGACAGATGCCGGATAAAGTCATAGGCATTCGCTGCTTTGGCTGCCGCGACAATCTCATCATCGGAGGCATTCGGGTTACCATAATGGATGTTATCCCAGACGCTGCCACTGAACAGAATCGGATTTTGCAGCACCATGCCGACATGCCGCCGCAGTGATTGCAGCGTGAGATCGCGCACGTCATAGTTATCAATCAATACTTTGCCGCTGTCCACATCATAGAAACGCGGAATCAGGCTGACGATGGTACTTTTACCGCTGCCGCTGGGGCCGACCAAGGCGACCTTCTGACCGGGCTTGACGGTAAAGCTGATATCACGCAGCACCGGCCCCGACTCGGCATCTTCAACATCGGGGTAGGCGAAGTCCACATGCGAAAACTGAACTTCGCCTTCAATCGTCTTTAATTGGATGGCATTCGGCTTGTCGCGAATGTCCGGCTTTTCGTCCATGATCTCGAAGACGCGATCCACCGCCGCCATCGAATTGGCGAACACCAGATTCAACTGCGAGAACCGTTGCAGTGGGGTATACAGTGGCGTGAGATACATATTGACCGCGACCAGTTCACCGACGGTCAATTCGCCCATGATGACTTTATAGCCACCGTAAATCATCACGATAAGCGGTGCCAGATTAACAATCACACCCGTCACGGTGACGTTGACACTTTGCAGGAAAACGCGGCGCATGCTGGTATTCAGCAGCTTGCGCGATTCCTGATGAAAATCCAGTTCTTCACTTTTTTCCCGATTGAAGGCATGCACAACCCGATTGCCGGCGATCTTCTCCTGAAGGTTGCCGGACATAATCGCGATTTCCTGCTGCACCTGATAACTGCTCTGTTTCATCTCCGCCTGTGAGCGACGGAAGTAATACAGATAGGGCGGGAAGGTGACCAGCGCTGCCAGTGTGATACTGCCATCAATCTGCAGCAGAAAATAAATAATCAGCACCAGCGCCACCAGATCCATCCAGATATCGGTTAACGCGCTGCCGATCAGATTCTGCGCCAGTTCAATATCGCCAATCAGGCGCGAGACGATGCTGCCGGATTTATTGCGATCAAAAAATGAGGCCGACATCCGTAAAATTTTATAATACAGGTCATGCCGCAGGTCAAAGATCGAGCGCTGGCTGGCCTTGCCGGCATAATAATGCCGCATGTAGGTGAACGGCATCCACACGACCACAAAGATCACCATCAGCCCGCCGATCAACATCAGCAGTTCCTGCAACTTCTGATCGGTGGTCAGGTTCGCATTCAGGAACACATCATCCAGTAGATGCCGGGTGGCCTGCGGCACCAGCAGAGGCACCGTAAATTTGACGATACCGCCAATACTGGCATAGACCACAAAATGTTTATAAGGGGCGACATAACGGATAAAACGGGTGAAATTACTGGGGGTACGTTCGGGAGGCTCAGATTCGATTTTGGTCATCATGAAATTGGGTGAAGAAATATTTATTTAGACAGATAGCTTAATTATGGGTTAAGCCATCCGATGCGACAAGTGCCACATTGGTTCTATCTGGTTTGGCTTGTGCGCTGCTCGGCGGCGCATGTTCTTGAAATCAGTTTTTATCCCATAGAAAAAAGGCCATCATGCATGGCCTTTTTTCTTGTAGCTGTGTGCGTTAAAGAGGGAACCGCGTAAGGGCGAATATTATGTATTCGCCCAAACGAGAGCTGTTTGTAAAGTCAGGATCAGCCGAGTTCGTCTTCCAGTCCGGCGATCATTTCATCAACGGCTTCTTCAACCGTCGCTTCGCCCACCAGCACACGCTGGAAGGCCGGTAACACCACATTGGCTGACCAGCCACTGTAACCGATAAAGTTCGGTTCTGCGCCACCCACGGCCAGTGTTTCAATGGCGGCCTGATAGAAGATATTTTCCGTGATACGCGGGTCTTCAGCAATAGCGGCAGATGCCGGGAAGTAGCCAGTTTCTTCGAGGAAGGCAATGGTCGGGTCTGTCTCACCCCAGAACTGAATCCACTCAAACGCGGCGTCGATATTATCTTCTTTCATGATGCCGTTGTAGAGATAGCTCAGGCGGGCGATGAGGGCTTCTGGCCCAGCCGGACGGACAGCGGTCATGAATTGCGAATCATCCGTTCCCAGTACATCCTGAATTTCCTTCAGTGAGCCGGTGTGATGCCAGATCATGCCGGTCTGACCCGTTTTGAAGCCTTCCATCATCTGCCGGAAGCTGTCGCTGGGGGCGCTTTCCGGCACGACACCATGCTTGGTGTACAGGTCGGAATACCACTGAATGGCCTCAATCGCTTTGTCACGATCAATCGCTGGCTCGCCATCCACGACAATCGGCGAGCCAAATGCTTCGATCACATCAATGATAAAGCCCTGACCACCGTCACCGCCGCGCATACCGAAACCATAGCGACCGCGTTCCGGGTCGGTGATGGCAATCGCTGCTTCCACAAATTCCTGGAAATTGGTGGGCGGCCCTTCGATACCGGCTTCTTCAAACCAGTCAGTGCGATAGTACATCCAGTTCACAAACGTGAACGCCGGGATACCATAAATTTCACCATCGACGGTGATACCGTCCCAGCGGTTCTGCGGGAAGAATTCTTTCAGATCCCAGTTGTTGACACGTTCAGTAATGGGGATAAGTCCATCCATTGCGACCATATCCGGCAGACGCGCGACGCTGACCATCGTGGTATCAGGACGGCTTTCAGCGATAACGGCCTGGGTGAACTTGGTCATGAAATCCGCATTCGGGATGTTTTCCTGAATCAGTTCGATATTCGGGTAAGCTCCATTAAACATGGCGATTACGCGCTCCATGCCCTGAAACTCGACTTCGCTGGTGAAGTGATGCCAGTAATTGATGCTGGCGGTAAGGTCACTTTGCGCCATAGACTGCAACGCACGCGGCAGCGCCAGACCCATCCCGCTTAAACCTGCTGCCTTTAAAAAGTCACGACGGTTCATTTTAAAAGTCATCGAAAATTTCTCCTGTAAAAAACACTTTGATCTATAAAAGGTCGATATTTTGAAATGCTTAATTTTTAGTCGATGCCATCACCTCCTCAGATTGGATTTGGGATTGCGTTTCCGGATCAGCCTTTGACCGCGCCGGATGTCAGCCCACGGACTAACGTTTGCTGGACAATCGAAAACAGGATAATCACCGGGATAATACTGATGATGCCCCCCGCACTGAAGCTCCCCCACGGAAGCTGAAATTCGCCGACCATCAATTGCAGGCCGACAGGCCACGTGCGCGACCCCTGGCTGGTCGTCAGCATGAGGGCGAACAGGAATTCGTTCCAGGCGGCAATGCCGATAAACACCGC
>JBBSQD010000120.1:0-18009 GCA_038258185.1 Aggregatilineales bacterium
AAAATTGCTGATGACAGTGGACGCAGGCGGCTGGATAATCCGGCGGATTTTGTGCGCATTGAAGTCGAGAATGGCCTGAAGCAGAACAAGCTGATGATTCCGGTATTAGTAGATGGTTCAGGCATGCCCATTGAAACCGATTTGCCGGAAAGCCTGCACGATCTGTGCTATCGAAACGCGGCTATAGTACGCCATAATCCCGACTTCCGGCGCGATGTCGGGCGACTGATTGAACATATTAAACATTACTTTAATAATGCCACATCTCTAGGGGCGCAGCACGTGACCGCCTATACACCTGATCTCTGGGAGCAAGGGAGGCAACTCTTTAGTCCCATAACATCCTATAACATCGGCGAGGGCAGGGCAGGGCGAAAGCCCCCCGAAGAGGAGCACATGAACGCAGGAAATCCCGTAAGGGCTGCGCCCACAGAACCCTCCTTTACCCCTCCTGATGTTTCGCATATTCTGTCGGAGCCGTTTGAGTGGTGCTATGTACCCCGGGGATTTGTCACATTGAAAGATGTGAGTAATTATGATCCGCCTGGTACAAAGGGTGGAACATACCAAATTTCGGAATTCTACATCTCCAAATATCCCATAACAAACGCTCAATACGAGATATTTTTATATGATGGTTATTCAGATCCTGTGTGGTGGGATTACTCTGAGCATGCATACCACTGGCGAAAGAGAATTTCTGAACCATATAATACAGGCTTTGCTGGAGATAACCTCCCACGTACTAATGTGAATTGGTATGAGACAGTGGCTTTTTGCCGCTGGCTAAATCACCACTTAGGCAAGTCTCTAGAGATTAACTTGCCAACTGAGCACCAATGGCAAAGGGCGGCACAAGGTGATGATGGTCGTGAGTATCCTTGGGGGAATAAATTTAATCCTCAGTACTGTAACACTAAGGAAAGTGGAATCGGCAAACCTACCTCGGTTATGAGTTATCCTAATGGTTCGAGCCCTTGGGGTGTGGTAGATATGGCTGGCAATGTATGGGAGTGGACATTAAGTGAATGGCAAGTTGATGAGTTTAGGCTAGAAGGAAAGGCGAGGCGGACAGTGAGGGGAGGATTATGGATAGAAACTGCAAGTATTGCCGCATGTAATTGGCGTAATGGTTATTTTCCTAATTCCAGATATAGAGGCCTAGGTTTCAGAATAGCATATTCCCTCTCGTCTTCGGAGCGCTATAGCTGATCGGCGCGTTAGCGCCAAAAATAACTCCTTGCATCTTTGCCTCTTTGCGCCCTTTGCGTCGAATCTTTTACTCAGCACTCAACACTTTCCCCTCAGCACAAAAAAGGGACAAATGACCGGACATCTGTCCACCCTGCATACCCGAAAATCCTCTATACTATACTCAACAATCTTGGCGTTTTGGCGGTTCAAATTCTCGCCTTGTTGCTGCGCACATTTTTTCTCGCGCAGCAGCAGCAAACACTTTGAAGACTTGGGACTAGCGACTATGGATGATTATTGTTGCCATTGCCGCCGCACCCCCCTCGGCGGCAGCAGCAAACAGGAGTGAAATGACCGCTCAAACAACCGACATCGCCATCATCGGCGCAGGCGCAGCCGGACTCATGGCTGCCATCTGGGCGGGACGCACCTACCCCCATCAGCGCGTGACTCTGCTGGATAGCGCCCAGAAGCTCGGCGCGAAAATCCTCGTCGCGGGGGGCGGACGCTGCAACGTGACCCATGATGTCGTCGATGAAAAAGCCTACGCCGGATCATCGCGCAACGCCATCAAAAAAGTCCTGCGCAGCTTCGACGTAGCCCACACCACCGACTTCTTCCGCGAGATCGGCGTACAGCTCAAACGCGAGGAAACCGGCAAACTCTTCCCCACCACCGACAGCGCCCGCACGGTGCTTGATTCACTGCTCAATGCGGTCCGTGAGGCCGGGGTCGACATTCAGCATCCGCGCCGTGTGGAGTCAATAGACAGGGATGAAAACGGCTTCACCATTAACGGAGCATGGGGCGCATTACAGGCGCAGCAGGTGATACTCGCAACCGGTGGCCGCAGCCTGCCCAAATCCGGCTCAGACGGGCATGGCTACGAATTAGCCCGTGCACTGGGCCACAGCATCACACCACGCATTTTCCCGGCGCTGGTGCCACTCACCCTCCCGCGAGACTATTTCCTGTGCATCCTTAGCGGCGTGACCGTTCTCGCCACACTCGAATTGTATTCCGGCACTGGCAAGAAACTGGTGAGCTTTACCAACTCCACCCTGTGTACCCATTTCGGCCTGTCCGGCCCGTCTGTGCTCGATATCAGCCGTTACTGGATTGATGCCCAGCGCGACGACCCGCAGGCCGTCTTAGCCATCAACTGGCTGCCACACACCACCAGCGAACAACTTGATCAGGCATTACAACAGGCAGGCCACATCACCCTGCTGCGCCACTTCAATAACGACCTGCCAGAACGCTTGCTGCGAGCCTTGTGTGAACATGCTGAAGTTGCGCCGGCCACTTTTGCCGACCAACTCTCACGCCAGCAGCGCAAAGCTGTGGTTCAGGCCTTTACCCGCCTGCCTTTGCCCATCAGCGGCAATCGCGGCTACACCTATGCCGAAGTCACCGCTGGCGGCGTCCCCCTGTCGGAGATCAATCTCAGCACGATGGAATCGCGCGTTTGCCCCGGCCTCTTTCTCTGCGGCGAAATCTGTGATGTGGATGGTCGTATCGGCGGCTTTAACTTTCAGTGGGCATGGAGCAGCGGTTACATGGCTGGGGTGTCTGTCGGTAAAGTAAAAGAGGCACCCTGAAGGGGCCTCTGCAAAATGAATAATGAACTTGGTGTCGTGTCCGCAAATATCGAAACAAAGCGAACGGTAATCAGCCCATCAGCGGTTGGTCAAAAAGTCGAGCAGATCAATCTTGGTGATAATCCCGACCACATGCCGGTCATCACTGCCGTCAATTTGTTCCGTCACCAGCGCGATGTCATTGGTGCCAAACACGCTCATCACCGATTCAACCGGTGTTTCCACATTGAGGGTATAGACATTTGGATTAATCACACCGGCATCTTCAATCGCAACTTTGGACGCTTCACTGCCGGGGGATTGCAGCAGATAGCTTAAGAGGCTGACTTCTGTCACCAGACCTAATAGCTGCTCACGTTCACCGACCACTGGCATCTGCGAAATCGCGTTGGCCTTCATGGTCGCAATCACATCACCCACGGACTCGCTGCAACGCGCCAGCACCATCGCCCCTGCGGATTTACGTTCCAGCACCGCCGCAATCGGTGTTTCGACCCATTCGCTTTCCAGAAAGCGATTCTCGCGCATCCAGTTGTCATCAAATATTTTGCTGAGGTAACGTGAACCACTATCCGGTAACAGCACCACCACCATCTTATCCGGCCCCAGCTTATGCTCACTCGCATAACGGATCGCCCCGGCAACCGCCGAGCCACACGATCCGCCGACAAACAGGCCTTCTTCACGCACCAGTCGGCGCGTCATCAAAAAGGACTCTTTATCGCCCACGCGCACCATATCGTCAATTACCGCAAAGTCATAATTGCTGGGGATAAAATCTTCACCAATGCCTTCAGTTTTATAACTATGCGCTTCAGTCATCTTACCGGTATAAAAATAATCATAAATAATCGATCCCACCGGGTCCACACCAACAATCTGAATTTTAGGGTTCATCTGCTTGAGGTAACGTCCCACACCGGTAATCGTCCCGCCCGTGCCCATCCCGCACACAAACACGTCGATCTGCCCAGCAGTCTGGCGCCAGATTTCCGGCCCCGTTGTATCGACATGGGTTTGCGGGTTCACCGGGTTATGATACTGATTCGCGAGGATGCTGTTGGGCGTATCCTTCACAATCTGCTTGGCGACACTGTAGTAACTGCGCGGGTCTTCCGGTTCGACATTGGTCGGGGTCACCACCACGCGTGCGCCATATGCACGCAGCACGCGGATCTTCTCCTCAGACATTTTATCCGGCATCACAAAAACGGACTTGTAACCCTTCAGAATCGCCGCAATCGCCAGACCGACACCGGTATTACCGGAGGTCGCTTCTACCACTGTCCCGCCGGGTTTGAGCAACCCTTGGCGCTCAGCATCTTCGATAATTGTGATACCAATGCGATCTTTGACCGATCCGCCGGGATTAAAATATTCTACTTTGGCGATCATCTGGGCACGCACACCGCGCGAAACGCGATTCAAGCGTACCAGCGGGGTATTCCCCATCGTACCGAGGATATTATCGTGAATCTGCGGTTCAGCCGGGAGATCGGCAGGCCGCATAGATGAAGTCTCTTGTGTCACCATCTGAATCGGGCCTTTGCTTATATGATCAGTGCTTACAGTGTACTGTTGAGCACGGTTGTAATGCAATTGGAAAGATTGTACGAGGCGGCTAGTCCTGGGTTTCTTTGGAGGGGATGCGGCGCTGGATACGATCATATTCGATGGCCGCGTCCAGAATCGTGCGCATGTTAACGGTGGCCTGCTGGATAATTTTGATCAGTTCTTCCATTTGTTTGCGGTCAACTGCGCTGTCTTCGCTCAGAATCACTTCCATCAGCTTGGATGCGGAGATTACCCCGCTGAGGGGGCCGCGCACGTCATGCACCAGCAAGCCGATAAAATCCTCGGTTGAGGTGTTACGATACGTTTGGACGATCTGTTTTTTCGTTTTTTTAGGCATCAGGTCGCCAACTATAATTTCAATTTAGCCATACGTTCACCCGCTTCGCGCAAAGTATCATCACTTTTGCAGAAGGCGAAACGCACATGGTTCTGGGTCAGATATTTATGCGACTCACTGAAAAAGGCAGAGGGTGGAATCGCCGCCACACCAATTTCCGTAATCAGATGTTTGGAGAAAGCGACATCATCCCCTTCAAACACATCAGAGAAGTCCGCCATGACAAAATACGTTCCCTGCGGCTGAATCGACTTCAGGCCAGCGGCGTCTAGCGCCTGCATCATCAGGTCACGTTTGGTGCTGTACAGCGCCTGATACTCCTCAAAGTAGCCGGTATCCATCGTAAAGGCATGCGCAACCGCTTTCTGCGCGGGGTGATTAGTGGCAAAACTGACGAACTGATGGGCACGGCGCACCCCTTCGATTAAATCCGGGTGGCCGTAAACCCAGCCGATTTTCCAGCCAGTCATGCCAAACGTTTTACCAGCGCTGCCAATCGCCACAGTGCGCTCGAACATACCGGGCAGCGTAGCTATCGGGATATGCTGATAACCTTCAAAAATAAGATGTTCGTAAACTTCATCCGAGATACAGATGACATCAAATTGCTGGCATAAATCCGCGATGATCTGTAATTCCTCACGCGTGAACACCCGCCCTGTTGGGTTATTCGGCGTGTTGATGATAATCGCGCGGGTGTTTTTGTTAAAAGCCGCACGCAGTTCTGCCGGGTCGAATGTCCATGATGGGGGATGCAACGGCACGTAAACCGGCTTGGCATTCGCCATAATCACGCCGGGGGGGTAGCTATCGAAAAATGGCTCGATGATTATGACCTCATCGCCGGGATCGACCAGCCCCATGATCGAGCAGAAAACCGCTTCCGTCGCGCCGGGAGTCACCAGCGTGCCGTTTAACGCATCAACATCGAGGTTATAAAAACGCTGGGCATGTTTTGCCAACCCTTCACGCAGGTCGAGCGTACCATGTCCGGGTGCATACTGATTAATCCCGACCAGATCGAGGGTTGCACGCGCCAGCGCTTCGGAGACTTCACGCGGGCCATCAAAGTCAGGCCGACCCTGCCCCAGATTGACCGCGTTATGCTCACGGGCCAGTTCATTGATTTCCGTAAAAATGGTGGTGCCAAAAGTTTCGACGCGCCGCGCATAATTGGGCATGAGTTTGGTGAACTCCACAGCATCAAATGGGCAGGACATACGTCGAGCACGGCCCCGCCCCGGTCAATAATCACAGGGTTGAAACTATAACACAAAAATCGTTACAAGGGTTACCGCGATTGGACTCGTTCACGAGCCGCAGTCGCCAATTGATCCACCCGTTCATTATATTCGTGTCCGGCATGGGCTTTGACCCACTTCCATTCAATCTGATGGATTTGTGTTGCCGCATGCAAACGCTGCCACAAATCCTGATTTTTGACCGGTTGACCGCTGGACGTACGCCAGTTTTTCTTCACCCAGTTCGCCATCCACTGGCTGATGCCTTTTTGCAGGTATTCACTGTCCGTATAGAAAACGACCTTACACGGTTCCTTCAATGCTTCCAGGGCTTCGCAGGCAGCGGTCATTTCCATTTGGTTGTTGGTGGTATTGGCCGCGCCACCGCTGAGTTCTTTTTCGACATCGCCATAGATGAGGAGCGCTGCCCACCCACCCGGCCCGGGGTTCGGCTTGGAGCCGCCGTCTGTATAAATGGTCACTTGTGATTTTAAGTTTGTCATGGGCCATATTATGCTTGAAGCCACCTCAAACGACAATGACCAGATCAGGCTTAGAAAAATTGTTCTTGACACGTAAGCAGCGACTTACCTACAATACGGAAAACATCAGAAAGTGCCTACAACGATGACCAGCAGTAATAAACTCCCTCAGCAACCCTCAACTGATGTTTTTGCCGCGATTGCGCACCCGGTACGGCGTGAGATTCTGGACAGGCTGAGTGAAGATGACCTGACCGTGAAGCGCCTGTCGGAGCAGTTCGCTATCAGCCGGCCCGCCGTATCGCAGCATCTGGCTATTCTGCTGGAAGCGGGGCTGGTCACGCGGCAGACGGAAGGGCGCCAGAATTACTATCACCTGCAACCGGATGCCCTGCAGGAAGTGGACAAATGGGTGCGCCATTACCAGCGCTTCTGGGATCGTAAGCTGGACAAGCTGGGGAATTATCTGCAACGCAAACACGGGACAAACAGCGATGAAGCGTAATGTCGTCATAGAGCGTGTCTATCCCTTCTCACCTGACGAAATATGGGATGCCTTAACCAACCCGGAATCCCTGGCCGACTGGATGATGGAAACTGATTTCCAGCCGTATGTGGGGCATCACTTCACCTTCCGTACCGCGCCAGCCCCCGGTTTTGATGGCGTGGTCTATTGCGAAGTGATCATGGTGGATAAACCGCGCAAGCTGGCCTACACCTGGAAAGGCGGCAATGTCAATCAAACCGTCGTGACCTGGGAGTTGCACCCTGTAGCTGAAGGCACCAAACTGCGCTTGGAACATACCGGATTCGACGGGTTAGCCAGCATCGCGGTCAGCTTCATTCTGGGTTACGGCTGGCGCAAGATGCTGAATGAAACACTGGCTGACCTGATCCGCAAACGCCAGCACGTGCGCGGGTGATAGACATGAATGTTATTCGCTTCTGGAAACCGTATAACGTGCTGACCAAATTCACCGATGCCGAAGGCCGTCCGACGCTGGCGGATTACATCGACATCCCCGATATTTACGCCGCTGGCCGCCTGGACATGGACAGCGAAGGTCTGCTGCTGCTGACCGATTCCGGTCGGTTGAACACGCGGCTGACCGATCCCAAATTTGAGCATCCGCGCACCTATTGGGTGCAGGTGGAGCGCATTCCCGATGAAGCCGCGCTACAAAATCTGCGTGACGGGGTGACCATCAAAGGCGGGCTGACGCGTCCGGCACAGGTGCGTCTTTTGGATACCGCGCCGGACATCCCTGAGCGTCCGGTGCCGGTGCGTTACCGGGCGAATGTGCCAGACTGCTGGCTGGAAATAAGGCTGACCGAAGGGCGCAACCGGCAGGTTCGGCGCATGACTGCGGCGGTCGGTCACCCGACTCTGCGCCTCCTCCGCTGGGCGATTGGCCCGGTGACGCTGGCGGGGTTGCAGCCGGGCGCATGGCAGACTCTGAGCGAAGCCGAAACCGATGCGCTGTGGCAGAGTGCGCTGAAGCGTTAGTTGCTGCCGCCGCCGAGGGGGTGCGGCGGCAATGGCAAGGAGCTTTTGAACCGCCAAGACGCCAGGATTGTTGAGTTTAGTATAGAGGAATTTGAGGTGCTCAGGGTGGACAGATGTCCGGTCATTTGTCCCTTTTGAGTACCGAGTTGAAAGTGCTGAGTAAAAGATTCAATGAATAGACGGGAGGGGTTTGATTTTTGAACCACAAAGGCACCAAGGTCACAAAGATTATAGAAAAGATTCAACGCAAATGGCAAAGAATTTTGTAAACCGCCAAGGCGCGGAGTTTATATCTCATTATATGCTTCAAATTGATACCAAGGAAATTCATTTGAATCCGGCACATAATGTCTAGGTTCGATTTGATAATTAAAACTTCTTTGGAGTTTTTCACTAAGATCTTTTATCAAATCTTCAGAAAGTTCAACATTTTTTTGAAAATTGCTTAAATTCACATTGTAAACAAATTGTAAGTTAGAGTTATGAGTAAGTCCTTGATTTCTTTCTCTGAGTATAGTGGCATGATGTGATGAGTCACTCAAACTAATCCATTGCTTACCTGTGCGTCTATCTTTAGCAAAATTTGCCAAGGTAGTATTTTTTGTATTTTTTAGATTAACTATCAATTGGATTTGATCTTTATAATTTAGGCGAGAATATGCCTCACTAGCTAATCCTAACAATTTCCAAGTTGTACCTAGAATTCCTATAAAATCAAAAGAATTTATATCGTTGAAATTCCAAACTAGGTTTCCCGTGGCGTATTCAATAGCACCATCTTCTTCAAAACGTATATACATATGAGGATTACGTGATTGACCACTTGAATGAAACCACATTAGTTCATTTTGACTATTTTCTTTATCCTGCAAACTACTAAAACTAAACCTCTGCCATGGAGCTTGAGCATTCTCCATCCTCACTGTTCTTGGAGAGTTTTCAACATCTAGAATCTTTGATAATTGAGCTAAATCAACATCCACACTCTCAGGAGTTGGAATAGTTATTATTGTTACGAATGCCTCTGCCTTTGCTTCAGTTCGACGATTAAAAAGTGTATTGGTTCTCTCATTAAGTGCGAAATCTGTATCTTTACGGTTTCGATAGTTATTTTCCTCAAGAAAACGATTACGAAAAAAAGGACTTTTTTGATATGCCCATGAGGCAACATTTTGCACGGATTTAGTTTGCTCTTCAGAGTCTACATAACGCATTAAATAGCTGGTTAGCTGAGGAAACGCACCATAGTAGCCGTTGCTAAAATCTATATGTTGTGTTCGCTGAAGAAGAATACGAGTTTCGGCATTGTCAAACTTGAGTGGTATAACAGGCTTATTTTTTTGATCTGCTCTGGAAATTTCTCTATTTACCCATTCTGAATTTGCCGCGTTTTCAGTCCAAATGACGACTATCACAGTAGAGCTATCTATACCTCGTTCTATTTCTGTTACCCAATCTTCACTCGGTTCAATTTCATTGCTATCGAACCAAACTTTGAATCCCTGACCTTCTAAGTCTTTACCTAACAACCTGGCAATCATTTTATCAATGCTTGAATGGCTAATAAAAACGTGATAATCCAAAATTGTTCCTAACGACGCTTAACTTTAATGACATAATATATTATATAGAACAGATGGTTTCAAGTCAATAAAAATGCCCGTCCAAACTTTTGGACGGGCATTGAGAAATTTAGAGAATTATCCTATTGCTTCAGGAAAGCGCGCAGGACGGTCTGGAGGATGCCGCCGTTCTTGTAGTAATCGACTTCGACGGGGGTATCTATGCGGGCGATGACCGTGAATTCCTTGACCGTACCATCCTCGGCGGTGGCCTTGACGGTCAGGTGCTGGCCGGGCTGAATATCTTCGCTCAGGCCGACAATGTCATAGGTTTCGTGTCCGGTCAGGCCAAGTGTAGCCCAGGTCTGGCCTGTCTGGAATTGCAGCGGTAATACGCCCATCATCACCAGATTGCTGCGGTGGATGCGCTCGTAGCTGGAAGCAATAACCGCTTTAACGCCCAGCAGGAAGGTTCCCTTGGCGGCCCAGTCGCGGCTGCTGCCCATGCCATAATCCGCACCGGCCAGGATGATCAGCGGCGTGTTGGACTTCTTGTAGAGCATGGCTGCATCATAGATCGCCATTTCTTCACCGCTGGGGATATAGCGTGTTACGCCGCCCTCGGTACCCGGCAGCAGTTGGTTACGGAGGCGGATGTTGGCAAAGGTGCCGCGCGTCATCACACGGTCATTGCCACGCCTCGAACCGTAACTGTTGAAGTCTTTGTTCTCGACCCCTTTGTCGATCAGGAAACGTCCGGCAGGGCTGGTTTTGGCGATGCTGCCGGCGGGGGAGATGTGGTCGGTGGTGATGGAGTCGCCAAACAGACCGAGCACCCGCGCTCCGGTGATCATCCCCACGGGCTGGGCTTCTGGGGATAGGTCAATGAAGAAGGGGGGCTCCTGAATGTAGGTGCTGTCCTCGTCCCAGTTGTAGACCGCTTCGCTGGTACTGGGGATGTTGTTCCAGGTTTCGTTGCCGGTGTAGACATTGCCGTACTGCTCGTTGAACATATCCGGTGACAGGCTGTTCTGGACGGTATCGACAATTTCCTGGGTCGTCGGCCAGATGTCCCGCAGATAAACCGCGCCACCTTCTTTGTTGTAGCCAATCGGATCATTGTTCAGGTCAATATCGACGGTACCAGCCAGCGCATAGGCGACGACCAGCGGCGGCGAAGCCAGATAATTGGCTTTGACATTCGGGTTAATGCGTCCGGCAAAATTACGGTTGCTGCTGACGACCGCCGAAGCCACCAGATTACCTTCGTTGACGGCGTTGGCGACTTTTTCCGGCAGGGGGCCACTGTTGCCGATGCAGGTGGTGCAGCCATACCCGACCAGATTAAATCCGAGTGCGTCCAGATAGGGTGTCAGGCCGGCTTTATTCAGATATTCCGTCACGACACGCGAACCGGGTGCCAGACTGGTCTTGACGTAGGACTTGCTGGTGAGGCCAGCCTCAACGGCCTTCTTTGCCAGCAGACCTGCGCCCACCATCACCGAAGGGTTGCTGGTGTTGGTGCAACTGGTAATGGCCGCGATCACGACCGCGCCATGACCGATTTCGGCACTGCTGCCATTATCCTTGACTATGGCTTTCTGGTTGATAGCGGCATCGCTGAGTTCAAAACCGCGCTCATTTACCGGGGTGCGCAGGGCTTTATGGAAGCTGGTTTGCATATCCTTGAGTTCGATGCGATCCTGTGGACGCAGCGGGCCGGCGAGGCTCGGCTCGATGGTGCTCAGATCGAGTTCAACATTGGCGGTAAATTCAGGGTCAACTGTGGCATCGGTGCGGTAGATGCCCTGTTCCCTGCTGTAGCGCTCAACCATGTTGATGAGGGTTTCGTCACGTCCTGTGCGGCGCATGTAGGCCAGTGTTTCATCATCCACCGGGAAGAAGCCCATCGTCGCGCCATATTCCGGCGCCATGTTGGCGATTGTCGCACGGTCAGGCAGGGTCAGACCGTTGAGACCTGTGCCGTAGAATTCCACAAATTTGCCGACGACACCGGTCTTACGCAGCATCTCCGTGACGACCAGCACCAGATCGGTAGCGGTGGCACCTTCGGGCAGCGATCCAGTGAGCTTGAAGCCGATGACTTCCGGCATCAGCATGTAGATCGGCTGGCCGAGCATCGCGGCTTCGGCTTCGATCCCACCAACGCCCCAACCGAGTACACCGAGGCCGTTAATCATCGTGGTGTGGCTGTCGGTGCCGACCAGCGAATCCGGCAGGGCGACTTTGCCGCCTTGCGGATCATCATAAAGCTGGACGACATTCGCCAGATATTCAAGATTGACCTGATGGACGATGCCGGTTGCCGGGGGAACCACCTTGAAGTTGTCGAAGGCTTTCTGTCCCCAATGGAGAAATTCATAACGTTCGCGGTTGCGCTCGAATTCGTATTCGGCGTTAATGCTCAGGGCGGCATCGGTACCAAAGGCATCGACCTGAACGGAATGGTCAATGACCAGATCGACCGGGATGATTGGGTTAATTTTCTGCGGGTTGCCGTTCATGCGCACCATGGCGCTGCGGAGTGCGGCCAGATCGACGACACAGGGTACACCGGTAAAGTCCTGCAAAATCACGCGGGCCGGTTTGAAGGGGATTTCGACCTGTTGTGGCGCTTTAGCATTCCAACCGGCGATGTTGCGGACGGCGTCTTCATTGACCTGGAAATTGTCCAGGTTACGCAGGGCGCTTTCCAGCAGAATCTTGATGCTAAAGGGGAGTTTATCAATGTGACCGACATTCTGTTCGATCAGTTTACTTAAGCGGTAAATAACGGCTTCGCCGCTGCCGGTATCAAATGTTCCGCGCGCACCGAAGATGTCTAAATATTGGCTCATTCTCTTTTACCTTTTGCTTGATGGTTCACTATTTTATAGGTGCATACCTGCCGAATAGGGATGTTTGTCAAAAACCTCACTTACTTTTATCTGGTTGAAGATGGCTCTGATTGTACCTGTGTCAGGTAGGTTTATCCACTGTAGTCCGCTGGGTGGCTACCTCACTGATGTTTCTATTCTATAATAGTTTGGGTATCATACAAACTGATTATTGCTTATCAAAGCATAAGCATTTCTTATGATACGAGGCTGAGATGGAAATTGCGCAATTAGAGGCTTTCGAGCGAGTCGTGCGCGATGGCAGTTTTACGCGGGCGGCGGAAGCGATGGATCTGACACAACCCGCTGTGAGTATGCGCATCAGCACGCTGGAGGCGGAACTGGGTGGGGCATTATTCGAGCGTCGCGGACGACGCTTAACGCTCACGCCGCTGGGGGAATGTTTTATGCCTTACGCTCAACGCATGCTGGCCGTGCTGGCGGATAGCCGTGAGGCTGTGGATAATTTCCGTAAAGGCAAATCGGGGACGGTCAAGATCGCCGCGCCGACACCGTTTGTGCTCAGTTTTTTGGTGGATGTGCTGGCGGATTTCCGGCGGCATTATCCGACTGTGGATGTGCTGATTCGCGAACGGAATAAAACGACCATTTTTGAGATGCTGCACGACGGGGTGATCAATCTGGGACTGGTGAACGCGCCGGTGTTCGATCAGCGGCTGATCCAGTTGGCGCATTTTGACGATCCGATCCGTGCTGTAGTGGGTGCGCGGCATCCGCTGGCACGTTATCGCCATGATATACTCACCATTGATCGCATCTACGATCACACCATTTTTCGCGTTTCAATGTTCCCGGCCATGACGGCTTTTATCGACAGTGTGGTCGAGCATGGGCGGGGTGGCAGTGGTGGCGCGGTGATTGCGGTGCCGATGGTGATGGCGCTCAAGCTGGTGAGTATGGGGCAGGGGGTGACTTTTCTGCCCCAGAGTTATGTCAAACCGGCGATTGAAAGCGGGGAACTGGTCTATCTGCAACTGGCGGATATGCCGCCGCTGGTCAGCGAAGCAGTCATCATTGCACAGCGTGATCGCAACCTGGATAATAGCCACCAGGCGTTTTTGGCCACGCTTAAAAAATGCTGGGAGAATCTGTAGTTGTAAATGTTGCTTAAAAAAGGTTGCGCTTTTCAACCTGTCATGTAGACTATTGCGCCAGTAGTGGATATGAAAAGTTAAAGAAAGGTATCAAATTATGAGTCGTTCTCGTACTCGTGAACGTCGCCAGCAACGTGAGCATGAACGCAAACGCCAGCAGCGAATGGTTCTTATTGGTGTGGTCGCTGCCGTTGCAGTGATTCTGGTGGTTTTTCTGATTATTGCTCAGACTCCGGCTGAAGCGACCATCCCGGCTGAGGCTGTGGAGCAATATGCAGGACTGCCCCAATCGGTCACAGATGAAGGTTACCCGGTATTGGGTGACCCGGATGCGCCCGTCAGTGTGGTGGAGTATTCCAGTTTTGACTGCCCGCATTGTAAAGACTTCTATAAAGAGGTTACCCCGTTCATGATTGATCGGGTCGAAAAGGGTGAGATTAACTTCACCTATATTCCGCTGTTTGGTACAGGTGGGATTGTTAACGGTGAAGGCGCCGCCAAGGCCGCTTTATGTGCCAGTGAGCAGGACGCGTTCTGGACTTATCACAGTGCGCTGTTTACCTGGCAGGATCAGTATGCGAATACTGCATTCACACAGGGACGCCTGACCGGTGGTGTGGATAACCTGGGGATTGATCGCGCGCAATGGGATAGCTGCTTTGGCAGCAATCGGCCAGATGAAATTCTGACGGCTGCTTCGGAATCTGCGCAAAGTCTGGAAGGGTTTACCGGCACACCGACCGTTCTGGTGAATGGCGAAATCGTTTCGCCCACGCTGGCGGCTGTGAATACAGCGATTGATGCTGCTCTGGCGGCCTCGCCGATAGAACCATCACCGCTGGATAGGGATGCTGAAGTCGCCACCGAAGAAGCCACAGTTGAGGCATCTGAGGCTGAAGAAACGCCCGCAGTGGAAGCCGTTGAAGAAGCCACAGTTGAGGCATCTGAGGCTGAAGAAACACCCACAGTGGAAGCCGTTGAAGAAGCCACCGCTGAAGCTACCGAAGCCAGCGAATAAGCTGATATTAAAACAGGAGCGATTTATCACAATCGCTCCTGTTTTTTTAATCGTTACGGACGAGCATGGGGCCTAAATTACGTCCGCCCATCAGGTGCATGTGCAGGTGATAGACTTCCTGCCCACCATCGTCGCGGCAGTTGATGATGAGCCGATAACCATTTTCAGCGATGCCCTGCTCGCGGGCGATGTGTCCGGCTACCACAATCATGTGACCTAAAGTGGCTTCATCTTCATCAGCAACATCATCCACTGTGGGAATTTCTTTATTAGGTACGATGAGGATGTGTATGGGTGCCTGGGGATTGATGTCCTTAAAGGCTGTCACGCGGTCATCCTGAAAGACTTTTTCCGCAGGGATTTCCCCGGCGATAATTTTTGAAAAAATGGTGGTCATAAATGTAGTTTCTCCTGTAGGGAAGTTAGATAGCGGTGCCAGCGTCCACGGTCAATACCTGCCCGGTGATGGCGGCGGCTTCGTCTGACGCGAGGAAGGCCACTGCAAAAGCGATTTCCCCAGCGGTAGGCATTCGCCCCAGAGCGGCAAAGCTCACCACCTGCTTAATCAGGTCTTCGGGTAAATCCTTTGTCAGATCAGTTTCCACAAAACCCGGCGCGACTGCATTGACGGTGATGCCACGACTGCCGACCTCTTTTGCCAGCGATTTGGTCAGCCCGATGATACCGGCCTTGCTGGCGCTGTAATTGGATTGTCCGCCCTGCCCTAAAATGCCGCTGATGCTGGTGATATTAATAACCCGGCCATAACGTTTGCGCATCATGCCGCGTACAGCCGCTTTGGAACACAGCCATGTGCTGCGCAAGTTGGTTTGAATAACCGCGTCGAAGTCCTCAGCCTTCATCAGCATGATGACATTGTCACGGGTTGTGCCGGCGTTGTTGACGAGAATATCAATTTTCCCGAAATGATCCGCGGCGGTCTTGATGAGGGTGTTTGCACCGTCCTCGGTGCCGACATCAGCCTGTACCGCTAATGCTTTTCCGCCATTTGTTTCAATCTGTTTCACCACCTCATCGGCTGCTGCGGCGCTCTGATTATAGTTAATCACCACTGCTGCGCCGCGTTTGCCAAGCTCCAGTGCAATCGCGCGACCAATGCCGCGGCTGGCTCCGGTTACGACTGCAACCCGGTCTGTCAGTTGAGTCATGCTGTATCCTTTCCACGCTGTTTTGTGAAATAATGCGCTCAATATACCGTTTTAAGCGTATCTCGGCTATGTCTTAACGTGATTCACCCCATTTCTTAGCAAAATATGACAATTAAATAGTTTAAAATCTGGATTGGATTGCTTTAGTAATTTGTAAGGGTTAGCATATAATATTCAAAACAGAAAGGGATATCCTAGGTAAGGAACAGAACATGTTAATGAGTAATACGATCGCTTCAAATGGTATGCATCAGGGTGGTGTGGTGATTTTTAACACCAATAACCATCGTTACTACAGCCTGGACGCTTTAGCGGCGTTAGTGTGGAACCTTATTCAGCAACCGCATACATTACGCGAAATCTGCGAAGTGATTATGCAGGAGTTTGATGTCATCAGCGCTGAAGAGTGCGAACGCGACTTAATGACGTTGCTCCAGCAATTGGAAGATGAAGGTTTGATCGAAGCGGAGACAGGCGCTGCTTAAGAGCACCTGCTCCACGCTATGCGTTTATGGCCCCTAGTGGGCTGTTTTTTTGTCAGCCACCCACCCAGCCCAGCAGAATAATCTGACCGCGTAAATCCCCCGTCAACCGAACCGAGCCAAATCCATTAGCATTTGTGGTATACACATCCACACGACCATCCACGCTGGTTGTGACACCTGTGAAGGCGATCAGACTGCCATCTGGCGAGTAAGTTGGGTTGCACATGCTTGGTGGTGGATTGCCACGCGTGAGAAAATTCAGGGTGCGATCAAGGACACGCGAGCCAAACGGACATTGTCCGCGCAAACCACCGACTGCAATCTGGCTGCCATCGGGTGACCACGCGGCAGACATGCCAAAACGCGGAAATGTTAATTCACCCGTGCGTCCGACGAGATTACCGACCGAGTCCATCATCACGACTTCATTGGTTGCCCCGGCATTCTGGAAAATCACCGAGGTGGCATTCGGTGACCAGGCTTCGGCCAGGTGCAGCTGATTGTTGCCACCCCCCTGAAGACGTACCTCACGTGCCTGCCCGGTGACTACATCCGCCAGCCAGAGATTGCGCTCACTATCACCGAGCGCAGGGTCACCCACAGCAAAAGAGACAAAACGATCATTCACCCATTTTGGCGCTTCCGTGAGGATCTGATCGGAAAGCTGGGTGATTTCGCGCGTTTCGACATCAATGATGAATGGGCTGCCACCGATGGGCGGTGCGTCGCTGAGGGCATCACATGCGCCGGGTTCACCGGGAATCCAACTGGGGCACTGGTTGCGGTCGGATACGAAAAGCACATAACGGCCATCGGGTGACCAGCTCGGCCAGAAATCATAAGCGCCACTGTTGGTGAGGTTTTGTCCACCGGAGCCGTCCCGATTGATGACGAAGATATCCAGCGCATAGCCGGTTGCGACTGAAACGGCCAGCCGTTCGCCAATAGCATCCCAGGCAGGCAGGCTGATAAAACCGCGCTGCTGTAAAGAATTAATCGCCAGAATGCGGGCGCTGATGCCATTGGGCACATCCAGCACATACAGGCCAGTCGTCCCGCCACCGGGCAAACCCTGGAAATAGGCCAGGGCGTTACCGGGTGGGGCGATAAAGATCTGATCGTCCGTGGACACATCGAGATCAAGAATGGCGGTTCTGACCCCCGGTGAGGCTGCCGAAGCATAATACAGAGTCTGAGCATTGGTGCCGGGCTGTGGCGTGGTGGCATTGCCGATGCCGTCGCGGTCATTCTGGCTGATAAAGGCCACCAATGGCGCAGCAATTCCGTTGCGGATGTTGTCTGGCAGGTCAATGATTTGCCAGTTGTCATAGGTAAATGTCGTTTGCGGCCCCGGTGTGAGTGAAGCCGTGGGTGTCAGTGTGGGGATTTCAGTATCGGTCGGGCTGGGGGTAATGGTTGGCGTGTCAGTCGGTAAAGGGGTACTGGTTTCTGTGGGTGTGACCGTTGGCGTATCCGTTACCGTGGGTGAACTGGTCGGTGTCGCAGTTTGAGTCGGCGTGGGGGTTGCAGTCGGCGCTGCAAAAGCCTCACAGGCCGACAGGGAAATGATTAACAATAACAATAAAAATCGAGATGGCATCAGCAGTTTACTCAATGGTTCCAAAATCAGGACAGGATAGCATACCACGCGCGGCATGGATGTAAAAGATACGTTCACCCTACGCCCAGGGCTAACGCATGAAAAAGAACACCATCTGAGTCAAAATGAGAAAGACTGAGGAAAGATGGAGAAAAAGCGTTGGACGAATTCAGCATACAGTACCTATTTGCCGATCTGGAAGACCCCAGGCAGGCACATAAAGTAA
>JBBSQD010000121.1:0-18007 GCA_038258185.1 Aggregatilineales bacterium
CTTGAAAAACTACTATGAAGGTTGGCATAAAAAGCTGAGTCTGTTTCTGGATCAACCCAATGCTGCTAACATGACTGACCTTTTGAAAGAGCTGACCGACAAGCCAGAGGGAATCGATATGACTGACTTAATGGGCGCATCGCTGCTTGATGAACATCGTAATCAAATTGAGAAAATTCTTGATAACCAGCTTAAAACGGATATTGATGAATTTTTGAGTGCCGCGAACAGGCTGGAAGAACGCCTTCGGTCTGCACAGGGGAAAGTCCACAATGCACAAGATGAATTACAACAGGCGACCATCAATAAGCTGGGTTATGTGCAGGCTGACCTGCATGGACGTTTAGATCAGCTAAAGAAATCTATAACCCAGGTCGATCAGGAGCGGCAAACCTTAATCAGACGTTTTGCTCAGGATCAAAGCAGCGACCAGCGTGCCATATCAACCCTGGACGGTATGATTGCCCAATTCAATGCGGAGCAGTTGAGAATTTCAGAGGACTCCAAACAGCGCTCACAGGAGCTGATACGGGCGTTTGGAATTAATTTTGACCAACGCCTGCAAACGCATCAGGTTGCTCTTGACAGCCTGTCTGTCGATGACAGCGCGGATAGCTATTACGCCTATATCGACAGCATAACCAATCTTGCAGAACAGCATGTGGCGTTGATGCGCGCCACGCCCCCTCATATTGTTTATAACCCTGAACGGCACAGACGCTGGGAACTTATTATGGACAAAGTGCCAGCGCTCCTGTTTGCCGTTACTGGGCGGGTGAGCAATTTACCGAAGTCTGAACAGGCAGGTCTGACCGCGTATGTCGAGGGAGTCAACAGCCATGTCAAGCAGCTTGCAGAACAAGCTAAAGCTGAGGCCTTAAACAAAATGCAGATGGCAAAACCGCAGTAACCAGTAACTTGAGCACAAAAGGATAGATCGTATGGCAAACAGAGATTCGCGGGCACCCAGCGAAGTTAAAACCACCGCGCCAAAGACTATCATGGTCGGCGGTGAATTCATCAATGCTGCACGCAGACCACCACCCAAACCCTCTAATCAGGGGATTATCGCGCTGATAATCAGTATGATCGCCATAGTGCTGGCCGTAGGCATTGGCGCGCTGTTTCTGCTCAGCCAGCCCCCCGCACTCACCGAGGAAGCGGTTAGATCAACCCAGACGGCAGTTGTGGCAGACATTGCGATAAGCGTGCAGCAGCGCGCGGATGAAATTGTCGAGGTCAATAATCGACTTGATGATTTGGCTAGCCTTCCTGATCGGTTAGCTAACGTGGAACTCACGCTCACGAGTGACTACAACGCCCAAACCAGTCTTGCGGCTGAAGTTCAGGAACTTGAAGTGCAGATTACAGAGCTTCGGGCAACGCTTGATGGAATGAACGCAGCCAGCACGGCGGAAGTCACCCCTGAGGTAACGCCTGAACTTACGGCAGAGGCGACTTCTGAGGAGCCAAATGAGGAAGCAACTGCAGAACCACTAAGCTCTGGCGCAGAAGAAACTGAGACACCAATATCGGATGCGTCTGTTACGTCAGCCAGCGGCACAGCGCCCTCTGGTATCACTATAACAGTCCCAAGTAACGTTAATATTCGCTTAGGGCCGGGAGTTGATGATGTTTATCCATTTATTGCGACCACATCCTCTTTTACCGTATTGGAAATCCTGGGCAAAGTGGTCTTAGAAGACACTATAAGCACAAATACCTGGTTTCTGGTGAGCATCGTTACTGATGGATACCGCGTGCCGGGCATAACCATGGCAGACGCCTACGTTAATTCGAGCATTACAGAAGGTTACGTGCGTAGTGATCTCGCCACTCCGATCAGCCCGGAAGTTATGGCGTTAATCCCGGACATCCCACAGGAAAACATATCACCCTTGACCATACCATCTACCGCCACGACCATACCGCTTGCGACCATACCGCCACCTGTCAGTACAGAGGAAGTTCAAGCGAATCCAGAAGGGGGCGGTTGAGTATTTAAGACCCAGCCAAGGGCATGATTGGCTGGGGACGCCATGACATCAAGTCTAACGTAAATGCGTAGCCGTGTACGAAGGGAGCTGAAAAAATGCGCTATCTGGTATTGTCCCTTTTGTTGTTTTTCTTATCGCCGGTGCATACTCCGGCTGTTCAACAGCCCACTCAGCCTGACTTAACGATTACCGTGCTGGCGGTTGGGGGCACTGCCAACTATGCTCGCGTTGGCTGGCGGCAGACCCAGCCCATGCTGACGGGTGCGCTGGTTGGCACGGGAGATTTTATCTATCCTCAGGCCCAGTCGCTGCTGGTGATGTGCCCGGATGGCGTGCTCACTGAATTGAGTGCGGAGCTGCTTCTGTCGAACACGGTTATTCAATGCCCCATATCGAATGTGAACTATCTTGTCGGGGAAATCGGTGAACGCAGCCTGAATATCACGCGCGGGGGCACGCAGAGCGCGTTTGTGCCTTACCTGATTACGCCTCGTGCAACCGTTGTACGTAACCCACAAGGGGTTACCCTGCGCTGGAATGCACTCACGGATGTTCTTAACTACACCCTCACGCTGCGCGGTAATGGGCAACAAATCTGGGAAAGCGAAGCCCTTGACCCTGCTGACGTCACGACCGGCGAAGTAGCCTCCATCTTTGCCGATGTGATGCTGCAACCAGGCATCCCGTATACCGTTGAAATCTGCCTTGTGTTCCAGGATTTACGGCATGGCTGTACTACGGATCCGGGTTGGTCATCGGGCGAAAACACGGCGTTTTACTACCAGCCAACGCCACTTCTAGAATCGCTTCTCAACCGGATTATGAACGGCAACTTCGCCACTACGCCCGAAGGTCTCTATGCCCAGGCCGTGTTACTTGCACAGCCTGTTGCCGGTATGAGCACTCGCGAGCCAATCGGTATTTATCATGAGGCCATTGACCTGTTAGAGCGCATTGTGCGTGATTATCCCACCAGCGCATTAGCCGGGTCGCCTGAACTACATAACCTGCTTGGCAACCTGTATCGCAGTAGCTACTTACCGCGCAGCGCCAACCTGGCATACGCGCAGGCGCGTGCTTTAGCAGCGAACTGTACGGAGGTGGCAGCCATCGCCTCGCTGGGTCAGGCGATGACCACCACGGCTGGGGATGAAGCACAGCTGTATAACGAGGCGTTAGATCATTATTTTTCATTTTTACTGCCGCAACCCTTTACCGAACGTTTTGAAACGATCTGTACCATGATCGGGGACATCTGTTCCTCAATCAATATTTCCAGCCACAGCCCGGATCAATGTCAGTCGTATACAAATTAAAGCAGGCACTACGCCTATGGTTTGACAGGGTACTAAGGTAGACTGCACCCGCCTGACATGGCAAAAGACAGGGTTTGTGGATTACTAAATAACCGTTGGGAATACTGACCGATTATGACTGATGTGTTCATCTCTTACTCTAAGAAACATGGGCTTGAGCTGGCGGATGTGCTGGAGGCTCATGGGTTTAGCATCTGGATTGACAAAGCGAAAATTAAAGATGGTCACAAATGGTGGAATGAGATTCTCGGCGGCATTCAAAGAGCCGATAATGTAATTTTTATTGTGAGCGAAGAGGCGCTGTGTTCAAGCATCTGTCATCTGGAACTTTATCATGCTTCCCAGGCGGGTAAACGCATCATCCCGGTCATTTTTGGCGGCATTGATTTCAGTACCTTCAAAGCTGCTGTGCCCGAATATTTTGCGAAGATGGCTGTCAAAGGCCCTCACCCATTATATGGCGACCTTAAGTTGATGACGGTCGTAGCCGAAAACTGGCAGGTGCTTAACAGCATCAATTGGACCATGAGCAGTGAGCCGGATTCTCAAAATTTTTTTGAAGCGATCACAAGGACTCTGAAAGATGATCACGACTATGTAGAACGTCATACCACGCTGCTGATACGGGCTCTCGAATGGGAGAAAGCTCAACAGCGGCCTAGCAGCTTACTTATTGGAGATGACCTGCGTGATGCCGAAACATGGATAGCGCCTGTGCGTGGGAAACACCCCAAAGCCTCTGACCTGCATCATCGCTATATTAGTGCCAGCAGTGCCGCCGCCCGCACCCGCACCCGTCGTTTTCAAGCCCTGTCTGTAATGGCGGCTGTGCTGATCGCCATCGGGATTTCCGCCGGCATTCTGGCAGCGGATCGAGTGAATGCGGTGATCGCTATCGAAGCCACCCTCACCACGTTGAATGAGCGTCTGGTGGTTCAGGAAGCCACTTATCGCCAGATCGCAGGCCAATTTAACGATGCGGGAGTGGTTATACTGGCACAGAGTAATGATGAGATGACGCTGGCGCTGGCGAAAGTCTATTTTGAGGTCATTCGGGAGCTTGACGCTATCTTCCCGGAAGTGCGTACCCCCGCGGCCCAAAGCATCACCCTCTATAACCTGGGCATGACGTATGAGCGTAATGTGACTACGCCCGATTATCTGGAACAGGCCATTACCGCTTATATGGACGCGATTGAAGTTAATCCGGCAAACATTCAAGCGCGATATGCCCTTAGCTCACTACTGTTAATTCGCTATCCTGATGACCCTGACCGCCTGAGTACCGCCATTGAGATCGCCCAAACCGGTTATGAGGATTACATCTCTCCAGCTTATTGTTCTGGTATGCACGACCTGACCACAGAAGCGATTTTCCAGCCCACCTGGCACTGTTTCGCATTAATGGTGACAGAAATTGGGGCGCTCGTCCAACAGAACGCCCCTAAGCAGCAGGTCGAACCACTGCTAGAGCGTGCTGTTGCGATTGCAGTTGCAAACGATCAGTTTCGCAGCTGCCCTCAATGCAACCGCGAAAGAAGATTATATTTCACGGCAGAGGCGTATTATTATCTTGCGCTTGTCACTGAACCCGAAACAGATGAGGACGTATTATGTCAGATTATCCGCAACGTTAACCTGACCAAATCACGGCATGAAGACTGGTATGCCTATGCCAACGGAGAAATGGAAAAACGGGGTTCCTACTGTTTGCCGGGATAAATCAAATAGTCGAATAGAGGATATGACCTGATGCCACAGCCCCACTTATTTACGAAAACTCGCTATCAAATTCTGCGTCTGTTTGTCATTTTAGTGGCTATGGCGCTGCTTACAGTCAGGCTGTTTGCCCAGGCAGACCTGGTGACCCTGACTATTGTAAACAACAGCCCCGCTGAAAATATCTGTCATGTATTTATGGCGCCTTTAGGCACAACAGATTGGGGTCTTAGTCGGCTGGGGGAGACAGAAATAATCCCCGCGAGCGGAACCTATTCGCTGACATTGCCCCCTGACTATTACCATGTACTGCTGGCTAATTGCGAGGGGCAGGTGTTATTAGAGCAGTATGATCTGAACGTGAACCAGAATGCGGTGGTGAATTTCCCATTAAACTCAACATCTGTAGCGACCAGCGCGGTTACGACCACCGAGAATCCCTGTGATATTAGTTTTGACACATTTTTACAGACTACCTTTGACGAAAATGCTATGACCCAGTTTATGCAAGAATCGGGTGGAGCAACACCGGCAGATGTGATGTCTTTGGTGAATATTGCCACCCATGGTATGGATGAACTGAATAAAGGCGCTGCGGCCTTCCGAGAAGGGCGCTATGAAGAAGCTCTGGTTGCTTTTGAAACGATACAGACCATGCTGACAGACACCGAGATTATCAACACGACCACCATGGGTCGTAACCTGAGCAGCATATCACTCTATTTTGTAGCTTCGGCACTCAGTGAGTTGGGCCAGTACACCCGGGCAATTGAACTCTATAACGAGTCACTGGCTGTTCAAATGGGCGGGGAGATGAACATGATTGGCGCTACGATCCTCAGTGATCTGGCGGCGATCTATCGTTTGCGCGGTGAACATGGCCTGGCATTGGATACACTCAACCGGGCTATTGAGGTTGACCGTGAGGCAGGGCGATATACGTGTACCCAGGGAATAATTCTTAACAATATCGGTATGATCTATCTCGATCAGGGGCAGTTACAAATTGCACTGGGATATTTGCAGGACGCGTTAGCCTTTCACCAAAGCAGTGAAAACCTCAGCGCACAGGCCAACACCACCTATAATCTGGGAGAAGCTTATGAGATTGCCGGTCAGTATGCAATGGCCCAGAATTACTACAAAACTGCCTTGGATTTGTGGACACAGGCCGGAGGTGATACGGCTATGGGTACCGCTTATGTGGGCTTGGGGCGGATGCTGCTGGCACAAGGGAATTATGAACAGGCACTCCACTCCTTTGACCAGGGTGCCTACGCCGGATATGCGGCAAATAATGGTTTTGTGGTATCAAATGCCCTCTTTCTGGCTGCTACGGTTCATATCGAATATGCGGGTGATACCGAAAGTGGGCGGACGGCCCTGCTGGAAACTCTGCGGTTAGCGGAGGCGCTTGAAGCCGTGCAAAACCAAGCTGGTGCTTACACCTGGCTAGCCTATGCGGATGTCCTAGATGGGGATTTGGAAGCGGCACAGGCTAACTTACTCACTGCAATTTCTCTTTATGAAAAACTGTTGGATGCGGCCATCAACGATAACGCTATTCGCATTATTGGTGATGAGGCCAGCACGGCCTATGATCTGCTGGCTTACCTTTATCTGGAATTTGACGATAAACCAGCCTCGTTCGATATCAGTGAGCGCAGTCGGGCATTTCTGACACGGACTGAGATGGCGGGGTCACGCCTTCCCTTGAATGCGACCTCCGATGCGGAGCTTATGCAGGTAGAACTCGGATTGCGGCGGGCGCTGGACGAGGCGCAAAAACGGTTTGATATCTACGGGTATACAGAAAGCACGCCTATTGAAGATCGGCAGAAAGCGGAAGAAACGCTGAGAGAAGCGCAGCAGGATTATGAACAGCATCGGCAGCGTATGGAAACGCAGGGTGGTTTGCTGGCTCGGCAGGCGATTGCCGCCCATGCAGATAGCACTGAGATCAGTGCTGCGCTGCCTCATGATGCAGTTCTTATCCTATATGATGTCGGGACTTTTTTCAGCATAGCGCATCTGCTCTACCCCGATGGCACGATTAAGAGTGTGACGCTTCCAGATGAAGTGATGGCGACCCAACTCAATGAGTTAACCGACGATCACATCCTCGACCGCAATAACCGGGATAAACTTGGCTCGCTATATGATTACCTCATTCGCCCGCTACAGACTAATTTACAAGGTGTGAGCCAGCTCATTATTGTGCCGGACGGGCCGCTGCATTTAATCCCTTTCGCGGCTTTATATGATGTTGAAACCGGCACCTATCTGATTGATGAATTCGCTATCACAATGATGCCCAGCGGCACTACCCTGGTCCAGTTACAGGAGCGGGGCAACACCACACCTGCCTTAACCGGGCAGGAACTGATCGTAGCGAATGCAGCAGCACCGGGGCTGGCGACTTTGGCAAATGCCGACCGTGAGGCCACAGAGATCGCCCGCTTATTAGGAGTCGCCGAGACTGTTAACGTGGCCGAAAGCCTGTTGCACGAACAGGCCGCAAATGCCTCGCTACTCCATATCAGTGCTCACGCTCAACTGAACACCAACTGGCCCATGCTTAGTGTGATCCATCTGGGGGCGGATGCTGTGCATAATGGCCGTTTAGAAGTACGTGAAATTTATGGCCTGGGGCTGGCACCGGGAATGGAGCTGGTTGTTTTAAGTGGCTGCGAGACAGGGGTGAGCACAACAGGCAATGAATTTGGGCTTTTGAACCAGGCTTTTCTGGTAAGCGGGGCACAGCGCGTGGTCGCATCGTTATGGAATGTCAACGATAAAGCCTCAGCAGATTTACTGATCGACTTTATGGCGCGCCGTCAAAGCGGCAACTACAGTAACGATGCGACCGCCCTTCAGGCCGCTATTCTGGCGTTAAAAGAAGACCAGAAAGACCAACCCTATCTGTGGGCATCATTTGTACTTACAGGCCTACCCTAATTACAGGTTGAGTTTTACGCCTGTAATAGCAAGAAACTCTATCCACGCGGTGTTTCCTGTGAGTTAAGCAGCTCGATAGTAGTCGTGAAGTACACCGCCAAGCAAATCGCGCCGTTTGACCATTCCGCTAATTGAACTTTCTGAGGGTGGATCGGGGATCTTCTGCCCAACACCCTGATGCGGTCGTGCCGTGTTGAAGAAGCCTTCATACTTGTGCAGCACATATTTCAAATGCGCCGTATTCAGAATGATCAGCCGGTCGAGACATTCCTCGCGCACTGAGCGCACCCAACGCTCAGCATAAGCATTCGCCCGCGGCACTCGAATGGGCGTGTGAACTGTTTCAATGCCTTCGGAAGCGAAGACGGCATCGAAGACAGTACCATATTTGCCGTCGTTATCACGTATCACATGGGTAAACGTCTGCTGCTGCGTTTGCAGCTTCCAAACGATCTGGCGCGCCTGCTGAGACACCCAAGCCTGGGTCGGATGAGCCGTAATGCCGGCCAGATGAACCCGGTGGGTTCCGACCTCGATGAAAAAGAAGACATAGAGGGTTTGCAAGCGAATGGTCTCGACGGTGAAGAAATCGCACGCTAACAAAGTATCCTTGTAGTGGTTGAGGAAGGTTCGCCATATTGTTGCAGACTGCTTCTGGGGAATGGGCGGTATGGCGTGGCGGCGTAAGATCTGACGGACAGTTTCATGGCTGATCCGATAACCGAGCTTCGTTAGTTCTCCGGTGATGCGGTCGTCACCCCAACGATTCTCATGGGCGAGTTGAAGCACCAACTGAACAATCTGTGGTTCGATGGGTGGTCGCCCGACACGCTTCGATTGGTGTTTGAAGGTCCACTTACGTTTGACAAGCTCACGGTGCCACCGGAGTAGCGTATCGGGTTTAAAGACCAGAATCAATTGCTCCAGTTGGGCTTTCGGCAACTCGACGATTGGTCGGAGCTGCTCCACCAAGGTCAACAGCAGCAACTTTTCCGTGCGGGTGACAGTCGGCCCGCGTTTCTGATGAGGCCTCACAATCAGAAGCTGCTGGCGCAGCAGCAGGAGTTCAACGGTTTTGTCATTCGGTGCAAGCCGACTGAAGCGCAGACTGTCCCAAAGTAGATACACAACAAGATAGATGAAATGCCAGATCATCGATGAATGGTTTGCTCGAAACGGTCAGATCGTCGCATTATACCGATTCCAAGTTGGATTTAATGCTACTACAGGATTATCTCACGGGTCATTAAGGCCGAACCCGCATTAATTGATGATTGTGCCGTCGGCATTAAATTCGATACTGGTTACCGGCACCGGGATAGGCCGGCCATTCATATCAACAGCCATAACAGTACAATCAACAGGTCGAGAGACTGGCGTTTGTACCTGATAATTGAGCACGAAAGCGGTGCCATTGCCCGAGAATGCCTCAGCCGGTTGCAGCCGGCTGACGCCCACTACCCACTGACCATCTGCCGTGTAAGCCTGATCGATAAACAGGCTGTTGTCATCATTAAAAATCGTATCTGAGCCGTAGCTTAATTCTGTTCCCACCATAACCGTGGGATCAGTGACACATTGTGCCTGTATCCCATAAATATCGGTCAGGTTATAAAGATTAATGCTGACCCCCATCACGCCATCCGTTTGTGAGGAAGGTCGCATCTCGACCCGGATCGCTGCTTCGATCGGAACAGGTAGCACACTCGATTGCAAGCGCGCACTTTGAGGCAGCAGCGGTTGCTCGAATTCAAACGCACCCAGGTCTAATCCGTTGCCTTGCGGACGAACTCTGCCTGAGAAATCACGCGCCACTTCATATAAAATCGTACCTGTATCGATGGCTGGGCTGCCCGATCGAAGGGCAAAATCAAACTGGCTGATGCTGACAAAATTGGGATCCACACCAATCAGGTTATTTGCGATGATGGCGTTGCCACCCCCCTCTCCCTGGATAACATCAGAATTTTTCCCAAAGGTAAGGTTATTCTCGATGACTGTATTAGTTCCGCGCATATTAATGATAGCTGCCAGCGAAGAACGTTGCACAACGATGTTGTTGCGGACAATGGTGTTATTGGCGCTCTGTGCAGTGGGTTCGCCAAAGCCCACGGCAATGCCATAGCCAGATGTGTTGTATATGGTGTTATTAAAAATGAGCGTGTTGTTGCCACCATAGGTCACGTCAATACCGCTGTGATGTGCCCCGCGGATCACGTTGTTGTAGACCAGCGTACCACTACCGGCATACACACCAATACCACGTCCCTGTTTTTTCTTACCGTTGGCACCTCGCGCTACGTTATTGTTATAAATCAGGTTATTGCGCACCACATTATCCACCGCGTTTTGACCCCAACCGATTTTAATACCTGTGCCTTTATTGTTATGGATGGTATTGCCGTCAATCAGAGCATAGCTGGATATTTGGTAGATTCCATGATCGAAATCGGTTACACCATTGTTGTAAATCTCGTTATTGATGTACTCAATGTAATTGGCATTTCCGGTGGCGAGAACACCTGACGAGAAGGCGCGATATTCTCCTTTTGAACTCTGGGCAGCTCCGGCATTACGGATGACATTGTTAATCAGCCGGATGTGGTGGGGCGACTCTATAGCAGAGTCAACATTGCCGGAAAATTTGACCGTCTCATACAGCACGTAAGTGCCATCGAGGATAAAACCATCAATAACAATGTAATGATTGCTGCGAAAGTTAATGACCCGCTCAGCTTTCTGTTTGCGGATAGGCTTTATGGTCACTTTATCGCCGGGGAAAGCCTGCAAGGTGACGGGACGTTCCCACGAAACCCCACTAGGAATGGAGTTATTGAGCGCTTCTTTATAGGTTCCGGCTTTTACCAGCAAGGTATCGCCGGGCTGCAGCACACGCACCCCTCGGTTGATGGTGCGGAAGGGCTGTAACTCGCTTCCCGGATTATTGTCATCGCCTTTAACTGAGACGTAATAAATATTCGTCTGAGCCTGAGTCGGATTACTCAGCATCATGACCAGGACAATGACCGTTAATGTCAGGAGGCAGGGTTTAAATTTAAACTGCATGATATAACTCCCGATTAATATTTATCATTTAGCGATATACGTATCGTGATTTAGAACACGTGTATCTCAAAAGTTTCTACTGAGGTTTCATTTTTGTTGAACATCCACATAGCCTCAATAGGCTTAATGTCATGGGGTATTCCGGTTTTGGAGAGAAAAGATTGAAAGTGAAGTCTAAAGGAGGATATGTTGAAGGTTTTTAGATTATGTACCAAGGGCGTGGACGGATCAGGAAGTTGTTTTTCATCACTGCGCCGGTGAGGAGATCAAAATCAGAAAATAACGCCAACTTATTTTGCTTGATTTTCTTCAATTAGCGACATCAGAGTTCGTTCTTCGGGGGTTAAATCATCTGTGGATTGCCACTTTTTCTGGTACTTTTCGTATCGCTTTTGCAGGTCGCCTGCTACGAAAGCATCCATAATCACGGGATGAATGTAGTATTTGCGACTGACAACCTCGGTATTTCCTAATGATTCAGCCACATGAGTCACACACTCACGGGTGGCGGATTCTGAATCGCTGTCGATACAGTTTTCGCATAAATACTTGATCGCTCGCACTGAACCTCCCCAGGTACGAAAGACTTTCGCCGTAAAGTCTTTTCCGGTGATGTCCTTCAGGTAGGCATTGACATCAGCAGCATCAATGACGTGAGCATCGCCATCATCATCATAATACTGAAACAGCTCATAACCCGGAATATCCTGACAGTGTTTTACAATGCGGGCCAAGCGCCGGTCACGCAGGCTGATAATGTGTTCCTTGCCACTTTTACCGATGAAGTCAAAGACGATTTCGCTTTTGCTGACCTCGACATGATCATCAGTGAGGGTGGTCAATCCGTAGGAATCATTCTCCTGCATGTACTGGATATTGCCAATGCGAATGAGCGTGGTTTCCAGCAGGCGGACGATAGCGGCCAACACTCGCTCCCGCGAGACTTTGCGCTGCCGCAGATGCTCATCCGTCACAGCACGGATCACGGGTAAACATTGGCCGAATTCATCCAGATAGTCAAACTTCTTGTGACTGCGCTGCTCCTGCCACAGCGGGTGATAGCGATACTGTTTGCGATCTTTTGCGTCGCGTCCGGTAGCCAGAATATGCCCATTCTTATACGGGCTGATCCAGACATCAGTCCAGGCAGGCGGAATCACAATCGATTCAATCCATTCACGTAGTTCCTGGTCGCGGACAAGCTGACCCTGTGGGTCGTAATAGCTAAATCCGCGACCGCGTTTTTGGCGGGTGTAACCCGGCTTATCTGTAGAAACGTAGCGTAACTGCGTCATATAATGTGACCAGCAGAATGTTGACTCATTGATCCCCTGTGCTAACCGGCACGGGTTTCACCGCCCAGCAGAGTTAATATCTCGCCGGTAATATAACTTGAGTCGGCTGCAGAGGCGAAGAACACATAGGCCGGAGCAACTTCTTCCGGTTGCGCCGGACGCTTGAGAGGTTGCTTCATGCCAAATTCTGCGACTTCTTCAGCTGCTTTATCCGATGGATTGAGTGGAGTCCAGACCGGGCCGGGGGCGACACAGTTGACGCGGATACCTTTATCAATGAGCTGGCTGGCAAGGGATTTGGTAAAGGCATGGATCGCGCCTTTGGTGGCGGAATAATCGAGCAGGCCGCCACTGCCTTCCAGCCCGGTAATCGAGCCGGTGTTGATGATCACGTTGCCTTCATGCAGGTAGCGAAGGGCGGCTTTGACCATGTGAAAATAACCATAGATATTAGTTTTCATAGTGGTATCCCACTGTTCCAGGGAGAGTTCAGCTATATCCTTGACTGTGTTCTGATAAGCCGCATTATTGACAAGAATATCCAACTGGCCAAGCTCATCCACAGTTTGGTCAACTTCCCGCTGACAGAAACTAAAGTCGCGGACATCACCCGGAATGAGCAGCGCACGACGGCCTTCAGACTCTACAGCGCGTCGGGTTTCTTCTGCATCTGACTGTTCCTCTGTCAGATAGATGAGGGCTACATCGGCCCCTTCACGAGCGTAAAGCACTGCTACCGCCCGCCCAATACCGGAGTCACCACCGGTGACAAGCGCAACAAGTCCTTCTAACTTGCCCGATCCTTTATAGAGAGGGGCTTTATAGTGAGGCCGTGGATCAATTTCCGACTCCAGACCGGGTTTGCTGTGGTGCTGTTCGGGAAATGGTGGTTTAGGTTGTTTCTGCATCGATTATGCTCCTTTTAAAAATGGAGGACAGATTACGATCGTTGTAAACATCAATAATCATTAAGCCTGACTACAGACACGGATTGCTGATTTTGCCAATGCACCCATATTGAGCGGAAGTTGCGGTGTTATAAATCGGAACCATATTTGATGCTTCCGCTCAAGTCTCATACTGGTAAAATAGAATTCGCGCTTCAGCACTTTTGTTTAATGCGGATTTTGATCACTATACATGATCAAAACTGATGCCTGGTTGTCTGATGTGCTGGTGGCTTCGTTGAGTGGGACATCGGGTAAGGTTTCTGGCGCGCCGATGTATCCGCCTAAACCAGCAGCAATCGCGCCGATGACCATCGCAATGGCAATGCCGGCGGCAATTTTAGAGAAGGTTTCACTGGCTTCCTGAGTTACTTCACGTGCTTTTTCTTCAGCTTCATGAGCAGCTTCCTGTAATTTTGCCTCAACTTCCTGCTGCATTTCTGCTACACGCTGTTGAGTCTGCTCATAGATTTCCTGGGCTTTCTTCTCGGCCTGCTGGCGTAATTCTTCAGCCTGCTGCCGCGCTTGTTCGCGAATCTGACCAGTTTGCTGTTTGACTGTGTTAAACTGCTCTTCCCACTTCTGGATTTGCTGATTGGCCTCATCAGGTGACATATCGGTGCGTTCCGTAAGCACATTGACCAGCGTCTCACGATCAACATCGCTGACAACAGCCTCACCACGGCGGAGTACTCTTTGTAAAACGATATTAAGAATTTCATCAGCATGATCCGGGTGCTGCACCACCTGCTGACCAGCAGATTTGACATCGTTGACCGTAGCGTTGACCTGATTTTCTATTCTTTGCGGATCCTTACCGGCTTCCCGGACGAGTTGCTCCAGTTGCAGTCTGATTTCATCCAGCGATAAGTCCTGATAACGCAAAGCATTCTGCACATCCGGTGCATTTTCGATGGCACTTTCGGATAAATTGGAGAGTCCATTGCCAAATACCTGAGCCGAGGACTGCATGCCGTGTGCCAGTACAGACAATGCCTGGGTTGTCAGGTTGCCAGCCGCATGACCAGCAGTCTGGATGGCTCCTCCAGCGATTTGCCCCACACCAGTAGTTGCCGCACTGGTCAGGTTCAGCGCCGAATTAATCAAACCTGCCAGACCGTTCATGACCCGTCCCACTCCGCTCATTACCAGAAGAATAGTGACAATGCCCGAAACTGCCCAGACCATTACACCATGGAGCAGGCCATCAATCGGTTCTGGTATGCCTGTAAAATATGCAGATATCCAACCTCCTATAAAGAGCGCAATAATATTGCTGATGCCAATCCATATAATGCCACCCATTGCCAGACCTTCTGCGCTGGCTGAAGCATGACCGTATTCTGGATTGACCTGAGAGAATCCTATGGCTATGCCAACCAGATTAAGCATGAACATCAGGGTAAGCGTAATTAAGGTGCCAGCGATCACGGCTCCCCATGAAAGACGTTCTAATCTGTCTGGCAGCACAGTAACCTCAGGCTGTGCTTGGACCTGAAGATACTGTGCTCCAGTATCTGTAGCCAAAGCGTGTTCCTGAGTGAATACCAACATCAGGGCCACGACGGCAAGCACTAAAGTAAACGATAATACTAATGCGTATTTATAACTTGAAAAGATCGGTTTCATGATATCCTCTGCAATTTATTAAATCGTTCCTATAACGATGATATATGATGGGGAATTTATTTTCTAAGTAGATAGAAGGATTTTTGAGTGGGTTAAATGTCCCCATTGAAACTGCCTGATTGGCTTACTTACACTTGCTCCTCCCTAATGCATTGCGGGCATACGACAACCTGCGCGACCAAATTTGCGCGGCACTAATAAAACCAGATCTCGTGATCCACCGACAATCAAGTCCGTTTTATCGGCGTCTGCGCGGGCTTTTGCTGTGACGGTAAAGAATAAGCCTCTCATTGTTTGATGATCTGCAAACCCACCTGATGGGAACACAGCGTGCAGCCATGAGGACTACCAGCTGTGTGAAAGTTTTCCAGTGCTTGTGAAGCCTTTTTTGCCAACGATGGAGAAAGGTGGGATAAGTATAGAGATGATGGCTAATAAGATGAGATAGCTTAGATGACCGAAATCTGACATAAATCATCCTGTTGGATAAGGAAAATTCGTGCCGAATCTATTCGAAGTGTGGCTGAGTTAAGGCCGAATTATCAACGGTTTATGCGGGGACCACCTCTTGCCAGCCTTTTGATTTCCATCGGCTCATCATATGCTTTGATCCAGGTGTACAGGCGGTGTATGCGACGGCCAAAAGCGCCTTGACCACCTGAGAATAGTCGGTTTTTCGGGGCAAAATAGCGTAGCCAGTGAGCGATCCACGCCCGTCGCTCCCGAATGGTTAAATTCCCATGAATTCAAGGGAATTTTTTGTTTGTAGCTAGGGCGGGATCAATGGAGGGTCGCTCCCGCGACTCCAGTTGAGCCAATCAATGACCGATAGACATCTCAGCAGAAGCTAGCTGTCTTCACTAAAAATCAATCCAAGCCATTCCATAAAAATAAATAACAAGCACCGAGCGGAGATGGACATTTACCCAGAGGGCAGGGCGCGTAGTCTAGAAGTGAGGGGATAGCATGGCATTTTTGACACTATGGAGTTTTTCTTCATGATGATATTCCTTTTTAAGGGACCTTTAGCCTGAAGGATACAGCCCGGAGAACAAATCTGTCTCAAGCTTCACCCTGACGCGGACACGACTGAAAACTCGGTAGTAATCTTCATACTGCCACAGCCGTTCCCGATCCTGTTGCGGTAGAGCCAGCAATTTTTCAAATTCAGGAATTTGAGTCTGATGACAGGTGACCGCCTGCCATAATGAATCACGATAGCCGGAAATATCAATACGAGTAGTGACCGACCATACAGGCCACGGGACACTATATCGCTCTTGCCCCTCAATATTCATCACCAGATCTCCAATACCTGTTGATAGAGGTCAAAAACTACCTGGGTTGTCACGAGGTAGTAGAGCTTGCTAACTGCAAAAGGCGGGTCATCCTCCTCAACGAAGTATTGAGCATCCGCAGCACAGGCGACGGAAGACGCCGTCTGCTGGCTGATAGTGATGTGATCAGGATGACCATATGCACCAAAGGGATCAAAGGTGACCACCACCTGAGGGCGAATGCGGCGAATATGCACGGTTAATTCGTGCATCATGCGAACAGAGTCCGCTTGATCAAGTTCGCCGTCGCAATAATCCAGCAAGATGATTTCAGTGAGATTCAGGGCTTTCGCGGCGGCCCGGAGTTCTTGTTCTCGTATATCGCCAAACTGAATTAGGCCAGGAAAGTCATCTGCATCGCCCAGCCAGCCACGCTGGCCTCGCGTGGCTGTGATCACATAGGTCTCTATACCCTCAGCTGCGTAGCGTGCCAGCGTGCCGCCAGATCCGAGAGTCTCATCATCTGGATGAGCAAAGACACACAGCAGTTTCAATTGTGGTTGAGTCATTAGATATGCTTTAACTGTGCCATATCTACGATAACCTGATCACGGAAAGCGGCAATCTGGACACTATGTTCGATTTTATGCCCGTAGTAGGTATATGTGATGAAATCATCAAGGTCATATTCCTGACCATACCAGCCAAAACGGCCTGAACTCGCGCCGTTGTCGCCGCTGGAAGCCGCGCATCTCGAAAAGCTCGACAAGGTAATCATCAATGAGTGACAGGCTAGCCTGTCCACACCAGAGCAGGCATAGCAAATGGGGCGAATACGTTCATTCGCCCCAGCAATATTTAGAGAAGCACGGCTCTGCTTTTGAATGACCTATTGCGTCTGCTCAGTCCGTGCCATCTGCATTCTGAGGTACGGATTCCCCCTCAATCACGGTCTCCGTAGGGATGACCTGAGGCGCTGAGGTTTGCTCGGTCGGTGTACTAGTCGGCGTGAAGGTAGCCATCGGTGCGCTCGTATTCGTAGGCACTGGTGTCGAGGTGGGCGTATCCGTCGGTGTCCAGGTAGCCGTTGGTAGATCTGTTGGCGCATCTGTCGGTGTCGAGGTCGGCGCATCTGTTGGCGCATCCGTCGGTGTCAGGGTAGCCGTTGCTGTCTCAGTCGGCGTATTTGTCGGCGTGGCCGTCGGTTCTGTCGCTACCAGTCCGATATAGGTCTGCCGCCGTGACTCGAACGCATCCAGATAGTAGATGCCCCGTGTCCCACTGTTCACGCCGAACACTGGACCCATCGCCGCCAGTTGGATCCGCTGCAAGTCGTTGTCGATGCTGCTCACGTTTGCCACCTGCTGCCCATCCAGCCACAACGTCAGCCCGCCGTTGTTCGCACCCGGCCCTGTCGCTGCCCGCCAGTCGATCTCGATGGCATGGGGTGCATCTGTGATTGTGAACCAGCTTGTCTGTGTCCATACGTTGCTGTCATTCATCAGTGCTGCCCGTATCTGATAGCTGCCACCATTGAAGCCAAGCTCTAGCTGTGTAAGTAAGGCTGTCAGGTTCGCTCCTATAAACATCAGATGTCGGTTGCCGTTCGCCATGGTGATCGAGTTGGGATCGAAGTAGAAGCGAGCGCGATAGCGTGCCTCGTTGACAGGCGTATCATCCCGCACACCCATTCCATTGTTGTCGTTGATGACCAGCTGCAGACCCTGACTGCCCACCAGTGCGGCTGCCGGGGTTACCGTCATGTCGTTCCCGTCGTTCAGCGTCAGTGACCATGCCGCCATA
>JBBSQD010000122.1:0-17910 GCA_038258185.1 Aggregatilineales bacterium
CATGTCGCCCTGCCCGCGACCCCTGTTTCCCTCCCCGACGACCTGCCCCTCTCCGAATTACGCGCACACGATGATGAGCCAGCCGAAAGCGACAGACTCGAGTGGCTGTCGGGTGTGGATGACGACGAGGAAGAAGAAATTGCCGCCGTTGCGGACACGCCCGATTGGCTGAGTGATGTCGCGCCAGTAGCTGAGTTTGGCGCTGACGCTGATGAGTCAGCCGAAAGCAACGATTTCGAGTGGCTGTCGGGTGTGGATGACGAGGAAGAAGAAATTGCTGCCGTTGCGGACACGCCTGATTGGCTCAGTGATGTCGCGCCAGTGGCCGAATTTGGCGCTGACGATGATGAGCCAGCCGAAAGCAACGATTTCGAGTGGCTGTCGGGTGTGGATGACGAGGAAGAAGAAATTGCCGCCGTTGCGGACACACCCGATTGGCTGAGTGATGTCGCGCCAGTAGCCGAATTTGGCGCTGACGATGATGAGCCAGCCGTTGGCAGCGACTTCGAATGGCTGTCCAGCGAAGATGACGAGGAAGAAGAAATTGCCGCCGTTGCGGACGCGCCCGATTGGCTGAGTGACGCCGCGCCGGTTACCGAGTTTAGCAGTGAGAGTGAAAATGTTGTGCCAGATAATCAGTTTGAATGGCTATCCGACGATGATGAGGAAGCCGAAAGCAACCAGCCAGAGTGGCTTGCCAGTGACGAGGCTGAACCTGCCGAAGAAACTGAAGGCACCGGCAACGCTTATGAATGGCTGGATGCAGGTGAAGAAGCTGTTGCGGATGCACTCACAGCCACGCCCGTGAATGAAGCGCCGGACTGGTTGAGTGAAGCGATGCCGGCGGACGAACTGGACGCCGCAGATGATGACGCGAGCGAGGAAGAATTTACCTGGGATGTGGAACAGGAGCCGGATTGGCTGGCTGAAATTCCCGCCCAGGACGCAGAGTCTGAGGAACCTGTCGCAGAAACTGCCGACGATGAGGTGCCTTTATGGCTGGCGGATGCCGCGCCGAATGTGCTGGAAAACCAGCAACCCCAGACGGATTGGGAAGCTGAAGGCGCAATGGAGTATGATACTGACACCAGCGAGAGCGAGTTCGGTTGGCTGGGTGATGATGAAGAGGAAGTCAGCGACGCGCAGTATATGCCGGATTACGCGACTTCAGAAGCGGCGTATGAGCCTGAATATGGCGAGAGTGATGACGAAAAAATACTCGCCGCCGCCCAGAAACCGCCGCCGGCTGAGAACGCTCCAAGCTGGCTGAATGAGATGGTTCCGGGGCTGGATCTGGAATATGATGCGCCGGAAGACGAGCAGATTGAAACTGAATTTGTGGAGCCCGCAGCCACTGAGGATAGTTCAGAGTTTGCTGTGAGCCCGCAAAAGTCGAAAGATTTTAACTGGCTGGTGGAGATTGTGGATGAAGAAACCAATCAATTTGAAACCGTCAGCGAGGCTGAAGCAGCCCCAGCAGAACGCCCGGCCAGACAGGCGCGTTTTTCCTTCAAGCGGCTGCCTTCGTGGCTGCGTCGCAACAGCGGACAGGCCGCAAAGCCTGCCAGCGATGACCCTGATTTTGAATTACCGGATTGGCTGCGATAACCTCGTTAGCGCACCGAATTGGCCTGAAAGGTACAGATAATGCCACCTGCCGAAACACCAGATTTTGACTCCATGTCGCCTGAAGAGGTCATGGCCTGGATGGAAAGCTTAGCAAAACGCCAGGGAGCAAGTGAAGGTTTTACCACTGCCGCAGACGTGCAGATCGCTGAAGTGGATCCGTCTACTTATGTCGATGAGGAGCCGGGTTATGTGCCTTTCGGCCAGGAATCTTCGAAGAAAACCACTCCAAAACCGGCTGCCAGTAAGCCGGTAGAGACTGCGCCACCGGCGGCACCGCCCCCTCCACCACCTCCGCCTCCCGCGCCAGAACCAGAACCGGTTTTGCCACCTGTCCAGGCGGCATTGCCTACCCTGCCGGATGAGGAAGAAGATCAGGAAACCCAACCCGCCCCGGCTGAAATGGGCGGTATGGCATGGTTAGAGAGTCTGGCGGCGGATCAGGGAGATTTCCCAAGTCTTGATCTGTCTTCGCTTTCGGAGGCATTAGGCGGCGAGTCTTTACAGGCTGCTGCTGAACCCACCAATCCGCTGGACTGGCTGGGAAATATGGCCGATGACACGCCGACAGAGGGCGCCATTGAGCTGCCGATTGTCGAACCGCCTGAAGAGGACGATCTGGCGGAATTTGATGATCCGCTGGCTGCCGGGGTTGACCCGATGGCGTGGCTGGAATCGCTGGCACGGCGCCAGGGTGTTAAAGACGAAGAATTAACCACATCGGCTAATATCCGGATTCCGATTGGCAAAGAACCGGAAGCGTCACAGCCTGAACCGATTATCCCGTCAGCACCAGCGAAAACACCGCCAGCACAGGAAGACACTGTTGATCCGGCGGCATGGCTGGAGTCACTGGCTTCGAGTGAGACGGAACCGGCTGCGGCGAGTGTCAGCATGAGTGATGTCGATATTCAGCAAGCCTTGTCCGCAGGCTCGGAAATCCCGCGTGAAGAAATGGAAGCCTTCCTTGACCGGCAGTTACAGCGTCAGCTTGAAGGCGGCGAGATTCCGATGCCGGACTTTGATTATGACCCGGATGCTCCGGCTGAACTGGCTGAATTGCCGGACTGGCTGCTGGAGCAGGTTCGACCACCGGATGCGAATGCCGAACCGAACCCACCAGCCCTGCTGGATGAGATTATCGAGCCACCGGCTGTACAGGATCTGGATTTGCCGGACTGGCTGCGCGAAGATGCCGAAGTCGAAGAATCTTCCGAACTGGAGAATATCTTCGCGGCTGAGGAACCGGTTCAAAAAGCACCAGTGGCGGCCAGTGAGCCGATGGTCAATATTGATAGTGATGATCCGTGGGTGATCGCATTTGATGAAGAAAGCGATGCAGACCCCAATGAAATCCCGGAATGGTATCAGCGTAACCTGAACGACCCGCAGCGGATTGCGGCTGTCGAGCAGCAGGTGGGTGGTCAGCTTGAGGAAGCTAACCTGGAGCCAGAAACTGATCTGGAACCGGGCGAGCTGGAACCCTCGGTGCCGGACTGGTTAAATCAGAGTGCGGTAGAAATCGAAGAAGTCGAGATGCCGGACTGGCTGTCGGCGGGTAGCGATGATGTCACCCCGGCAGAACCCGCGGATATCCCCGACTGGCTGCAAATGGCTGAAGTTGATCTGGAAAGCGCGGATATCCCCGACTGGCTGCGTGAAACAGTCGATGAGGAAGAAGCCGTCCAGATCGAGCCGGAAACGCCAGCACCCGCACCGGTTCAGGCAGTGGCGGCCACGCCTCCACCCACTCCGGCGCCGGTGCAGCAGAGTATGTCCCCTGTGCCAGTACCCGCAGCGGCGATGATTGATGTCGAAGCAACACTGGCGCAGGCCCGTCGTCAGGTCAGCAGCGGCAATGTCGCAGGTGGTCTGATCGAATATGAAAGCATTATCCGGGCGAACAAGTCGCTGGATACGGTGGTTGAAGATATCGGCAAGCTGCTGGAACAGGATAAAACCAACCCGGCGTTGTATCGCGTGCTGGGGGATGGCCTGATGCGTCAGGGACGATTGCAGCAGGCACTGGACACTTACCGCAAGGCGCTTAATCAGCTATAATCGCCTCACAGAAAATCTTACCATGACGGGTCGCAATGACCCGTCTGTGATGTCTTGAATTAGCACGAAGGATGAAAATTTTGGAACGCACACTCATTATCATTAAGCCGGATGCTGTCCAGCGCGGTTTGACCGGTGATATTCTGAAACGCTTTGAGGCGCGCGGCTTGCGGGTTATCGGGTCAAAGTTTATGCAGGTGCCGCGTGAACTGGCACAGAAGCATTATGCCGAGCACGAGGGGAAACCTTTTTATGCCGGGCTGGTGGATTACATCACGTCCGGGCCGGTGCTGGTGCTGGCGCTGGAAGGCACCAATGCGATTGCCGCATCGCGTAAAACCATCGGCTCCACCAAGCCGTTTGAAGCCGAAGCCGGAACCATCCGTGGTGATTATGCTCTGGAAGTGGGCCGCAATCTGGTTCACGGCAGTGACAAGCCGGAAGTTGGCGTGAATGAAGTCGGTCTGTGGTTTACGGATAGCGAACTGGTCAGTTGGGGTCGCGACACAGACAAGTGGATTTTTGAGTAGGCTGAAACTGCACGATCTGAAAGGCGCTCACTGCGAGCGCCTTTTTTATTGGATGCTGACCAGTACGTTGGCACCGCGCCACAGACCTTCGAGGTCATAGTAACGGCGTTTTTCTTCAGCAAAGATGTGTACCACCACATCACCATAATCCATCAGCACCCAGCCGCTATCGGCAGTGCCTTCGGTGGAAAACGGCAGACGCTGGTATTTTTCTTTCGTGGCTTCGCGTACATAGTCAATCAGGGCTTTGATCTGGCGGTCACTGTTACCGTTGCAGATGATAAAGAAATCCGCAATGACGACATCAGGACGCAGGTCAAGCAGGACGATATTTTCCGCTTTTTTGTCTTCGACCACATCAACAATGTGGCGGGCTAATTCTAATGAATCCAGGAAATGCCTCCTAACGGCTTACCGATAAGGTTGATAATGCTGCTATTTTAGCACATGCGCTGATAATGTGTACTGTCATGCTAAACACCTCAGTGCTTTTATTCTACACAAACAACAAAAGATTTAAGAAAGAATTACGTAAAAACTTTGTGGATGCAGTATTTAGTTTTTGCGGCTCTCGCCCTACAATCATCCCGGCAATAACCATCAGGAGATTTCTATGACGCAATACGACCAGAAGATCGCTGAAGAACTGAACTTACGCCCGAAGCAGGTGGCGGCGGCGATTGAACTGTTGGACGAGGGTAACACGCTGCCATTTGTCGCCCGGTATCGCAAGGAAATGACCGGTAGCCTGGATGAAGATCAACTGCGGCAAATTCTGGACAGATCCACCAAAATGCGGACGCTGGATGACCGCCGTGACAGTATCCTCAAAACTATTGAGGAACAGGGCAAGCTCACACCGGAGTTGAAAAAACAGATCAGCGCGGCGGATACCCTGACGACGCTGGAAGATTTATACACGCCCTATAAGCAGAAGCGGCGGACACGCGCGAGTGTCGCACGGGAAAAAGGGCTGGAAGGACTGGCGCAGATTATCCTGAATCAGGAGCGCACGAATAAACCGCTGTCTGAGCTGGTTAAGCCATTTCTGAATGTGGATGTCCCCAATGCCGAAGAAGCGCTCAGTGGGGCGCGTGACATCATCGCTGAGGTGATCAGCGAAAACGCTGAAGTGCGTGGTGAAGTGCGGAATAAAGCGCTGAAATGGGGGCTGAACCAGACGGAGAAGGTCAAAGGGGCGGAAGACCCTAAAGGCACGTATACGACCTATTATGAATTTGAGTACCGGATTGACCGGATTAAGCCCTATCAGATTCTGGCGATCAACCGGGGAGAAGCTGAAAAAATCCTCAAAGTGCGGATTGATATTCCTGAGCGCGACTGGCAGCAGATTGTTGAGCGCAATTTTCGCATGAATGATCGTTCGCCGCTGGCAGATCAGTTGCAACTGGCGGTGCAGGATGCCGCCAAACGGCTGCTGTTACCGTCGATTGAGCGCGATGTGCGTACCAGGCTGACTGAAGAAGCGGAACAGCATGCGATCAGCGTGTTTGCCGATAATCTGCGCGGGTTATTGAGTCAGCCCCCGTTAAGCGGCCATGTGGTGATGGGGGTTGACCCGGCTTATCGCACCGGTTGCAAGATCGCGGTGGTGGATGAAACCGGAAAAGTGCTGGATACCACGGCGATTTATCCGCACGCGCCGCAAAACCAATGGCGTGAGGCGTTGAATACACTGGCGCTGCTGATTAAGAAGCATCATATCAGCCTGATCGCGATTGGTAACGGAACGGCCTCACGCGAGACTGAGCAGCTTGTGGCAGAATTGACGCGACATCTGGACGAGGTGCATTATCTGATGGTCAACGAAGCCGGGGCGAGTGTCTACAGCGCTAGTCCGCTGGCCCGCAGCGAAATGCCCGATCTGGACGTGACGCTGCGCGGCGCAGTGTCGATTGCACGGCGGGTGCTTGATCCGCTGGCGGAACTGGTGAAGATTGACCCGAAGGCGATTGGCGTGGGGTTGTATCAGCATGATGTCAATCAGAAGGCGCTGAGTGAAACGCTGGACAGCGTGGTTGAGATTGTGGTGAACCGCGTGGGGGTGGATCTGAACACGGCATCGGTGGCGCTGCTGACGCATGTCGCGGGAATTGGCCCGAAGCTGGCCGAACGGATTGTGGCGTATCGTGATGAAAATGGGCCGTTCAAGAGCCGTGCTGATCTGAAAAAAGTGGCGGGGCTGGGGCCAAAAGCCTTTGAGCAGGCGGCGGGTTTTCTGCGCATCCGCGAGGGGGATAATCCGCTGGATGGGAGCGCCATTCACCCGGAAAGCTACAAAGTCGCGGAAAAGGTGCTGAAGAAGGCCAAAGTCAAGATGACGGATGCGCCGGAAAAACGCGAGGCGGCTATCCAGCAGTTGAAGCAGACCGAGCCAGTCACCGAGATGGCGGAACAGTTTAATGTGGGTGTGCCGACATTGCAGGATATTCTGGAGCAACTGGCGCGACCGGGGCGTGATCCGCGTGAGGACTTACCCACGCCGTTGCTGCGCAGTGATGTGCTGTCCATGGAGGACTTAAAGTCGGGTATGAAGCTGAGCGGCACCGTGCGTAATGTGGTCGATTTTGGCGCATTTGTGGATATCGGCGTGAAGCAGGACGGCCTGCTGCATAGCAGCCAGATTCCGCGCGGCCAGTCGGTCAATGTGGGGGATGTGGTCGAGGTGGAGATATTAAGCGTGGAGCAGGAACGCGGACGGATCGGCCTGGGCTGGGTGTAATTTCGCATTATTTTCCTTATGGGTATACTTCGCGCATCCGCCGAATCACGCTGAATGATACAGACAAGGACACTCTATGGCGCGCACCCCCTCTTTTTCCCTGCGGCTGGCCGATAAATGGCTGATTCTGATTGCGGTCACGCTGGGGATGTTCATGAGTCTCATGGACAGCACCGTGGTTAACGTGGCGATTCCACAGATGCAGATGGCGTTTAACGCGGGTGTGCAGGATGTGCAGTGGATCGTGACCATTTATATGCTGACCCAGGCGGCAGTCATCCCGACTGCGCCGTATCTGCTGGCACGGTTTGGTGCGAAACGCGCTTACGTGTGGACCCTGACCGCGTTTCTGGTCGGCTCAGTTTTATGCGGGTTGGCGTGGGATTTGCCATCGCTGGTGTTCTTCCGGTTTATTCAGGGGGTTGGCGGTGGTGTGCTGCTGCCGATGGTAATGACCATTCTGTATCAGACGTTTGAGCCGGAGGAGCGCGGTTCCGCGACCAGCGCGATGGGGCTGGCGCTGATGGTAGCGCCGGCGGCTGGCCCGGTGGTCGGTGGGTATCTGGTGAGCCAGTTTGGCTGGCCGTGGGCATTTTTCATCAATATCCCGATTGGGCTGGTGGCGTTGTTTATCGCGCAACGGGTGCTGCAACAAACAGCCTCGGAAGGTCAGACCCAATTTGACCGCGCCGGATTTCTGACGATTGCCAGCGGCAGCGCGTTGTTATTGTTTGGCGTTTCGACCTTCAGGGCTGACGGGAATATTCTGCAAAATCTGGTGCCGATGCTGGTCGGTTTTGTGCTGATCGGCACTTTCGTGATGATCGAACTGTGGAAGGTGCGGCATGAGCAGCAAGCCCTGCTCGACCTGCGGCGCTTTCAGGATCGCACCTTTGCATTAAGCAGCGTGGCGCATTTTTCCGTCTCGTTTGGGCGTTTTGGGATTATGTTTCTGCTGCCGATTTACCTGCAAAATCTGCGCGGTCAAACGGCTTTAGAGTCCGGTGGCATTCAGTCGGCACAGGCCATCGCGACACTGGCGGTTCTGCCCATCAGCGGACGACTGGCTGACCGCTTCGGCGCGCGTCCGGTGGTGATTACGGGGTTGATGGTGCTGGTCAGCGGGACGTTTCTGATGACAACGCTGGGGCTGGATACGTCAATGGTGATGATCGTGGGGATTCTGATTCTGCTGGGGAGTGCTGCCGCGCTGTTACAGCAGATTCCAGTGTCGGCCATGTCCAGAATTGGCAAAGATGAGCGACAGGCAGTTGCCAACGGATCGACCCTCTTAACAGTGCTGCATGCGACTGCGGCGCCGATGGGCGTGGCGACCTTATCGAGCATTGTGCAGATTCGCGGCCAGCAGTATCTGGCGACGCTGGCGACCAGTGATGTTCCAGCGGCATTCAGCGAGTCGCAAAGTACGCTGCTGGCGATGCACGAGAGTTTCTTTCTGGCGGCGGTGCTGGTCATTGTGGCGCTGGTGGCGATGATTTTCGTGCCGAAACGTCAGCCGCACACCCTTACACCGACGCAAGAGGCCGAAGTGATTGTCGAAAGTTCACTGGTTTAACATTGAAGCCGTTATGAACTTTGCCCTTACCCCGGCACCTCTCCCCAGTGAGCGCAGCGTCCCTGTGGGAGAGAAGGGCCGGTGTTGAGGGGTAAAATCCCTGACCCACTCTACGAAACCGCGACTTCAGCCCCTTCGCTGATCTCGACTTTGCCCACGTCGTTATAAGTCCACAGCCGATTGGCGATGAAATTCCAGTTCACAATCACAGCAATACCGATTAAGGTGGCCGCCATCGTCCCCAGCTTATGAATCGCTTCCACGGATGGAGCATATTGCGGGTCAAACACATGGAAGATGGGCAGCATCACCGGCATCAACACATCGCCAAGTGGTGCATACGCCAGACTGATCCATACTGTGCGGATCACCCAGCCAATAAAGCTGATCAGCGTGAACTGCATCATCTGCCGCCGTGCAGACCGTGACCGAGAATCGGGATACGTCCAGAAACGGTTGAGCGTGAAATTGTGAATCACGGCAGTCAGAAACGCGATGGTCGTGGCGAGAATCACATGCTGCGAATCCGCCGGTGGCAGCACCGTCGCCTGCAAGACGGTCAGTGTGAACATGTCAACCACCGCCCCCAACGCGCCAATCGTGATAAATTTCAGAAACCGCTCGACTTCAACCGCCTTATCGCCAAAGCGCTGAGCGAACTTCAAAATCAGACGGTCAATCGGATTACGCTTTTTGCTGGTTTTTAATGTCATACTTATTACGCCTAATCTATTCTGCGGGCTGCTCATCCACGTCACCGTAGGTCCAGTAACGGTTCGCGAAGAAATTCCAGAACATCACCACGACCACCCCCATAATCTGCGCCACCATCGACCCTAAACGCGCCTCAACATCCTGCGCTGCTGCAAATGAGGGCATGGCCGATTCTAAAAGCGGACGCAGCAGCGGATATAAAGCCGCACCAATGGGCGCATAAGCTATGCGAATCCAGAACGTCCGCGCCAGCCAACCCACCAGGCTGATAAATGTAAACTGAATCATCTGGGTTCGTACAGACCGAGATCGTGAATCGGGATATGTCCAGAAGCGATTCCACAGGAAATTGCTGATAATCGCCGCGATAAAGGCGATGCTGGTCGCGATGATCACATTGAGATCACTGGTGGCTGGCAAGATGGTCGCCTGAAGCACCACCAGCGTGCCCAGGTCAACAATAAAACCCATGACACCGACGACGGCGAATTTCAGGAAACGCTCGACTTCCTTCGATTTTTCTCCAAAGCGTCCGGCAATAGCTAAAATAACGCTGTCAATCGGGTTCTGGCGGGTGGTGGTTTTAGGGGTACTGGTCTGTGTCATGTGGGTGTCCATTATATGCTTATTTAATTTGACCACAGGTTTGCGCTGCAATCAATAAGTTTTTACACGCACAGCCTCACACGCGCCTTGCTTTAAGGTTTTGGAAATCCGAAAAAATTCTTACGCAGCACAAACATGCTATAATATCGCCATGAAAAACATTCAATTACGCCGTCGCACAGCATCCCAGGAATCCGCCCTCCAGCCGCATGAAGCAGGGGCGACTTTTAACTTTTATCTGGCCCTGCCGGGTCGCACCAGCAGCATTCATACGCAGCGCGCCTACTTTCGCTGGGTGGATAAATACCTCGTGGATATCGCCGATCTGAAGCCCACCAGCGGCGATCAGCGCGTTGCGCGGATGTCCGCTTTGCCTGTTCAAATGCTTCAGCGCTGTCTCAGCGCCGCCCAGCTTCGCGCCTGGTTGGGTATGCTCGCTAAAAGCGGCCACGGCAAGCAGGGGATTGATCAGGCACGTGCCTCGATTGTCGTGCTGACGCTGTTGCTGGCGGAGGCCGAATGGGTCGATGATTATGTCAGCGCCACTGTGTCTAATGTGCGCCCACCCCGCGCCGAAGACGGTCAGCGCCCCGGTCGCTGGTTGTCTACCCAGGAAATTCACGAACTGATGTTAGCCTCGCGCCGGGTAGCCACCTCGCATAATCAGGAACTGCGCAATCACGTCATTCTGCTGATGCTGTGCACGATGGCGCTGCGCCGCGAAGAACTGTCGAATGTGCGCTGGGGCGATATTACCATCCAGAACAACCGCCCGGTGCTGCGGGTGCATGGTAAGGGTCGGCATGTCGCGATGGTCGATATACCCGGTTCGGTTTTGCAGGTGCTGGATGCATGGCGACGATTATCTTCACCGCATCAGCAGCGCCCACCAGCCGAGTCGCCGCTTTTGCGCCGTTTGTGGAAAGGTGGCCGCGTCAGCCGTTTTGGCCTGTCCACCGATGGCATCTGGTTTGTGGTCGATCAGGCATCGACCGCCGCTGGCCTCGGCCATGTGGCGCCGCATGATTTGCGCCGGTCAGTCGCCGGGGCGTTACAAGAGGCTGGTGTCCCCATTGATAAAATCAGCCGCTTGCTCCGCCATCGTAATGTCGCCATTACCGAGCGCTATCTGAGCCGCCTGCCCATGAAAAATGAAGGCGGTATCCTGATGAGCGATCTTCTGGGGCTTGAGGACAATGCGGATAACGATTGGCTGGAAACCAGCAGCTAATTCATAAGCGGCTCACATAGGGGATAAAAATCAGCACCAGATTGACCACAATCTGACACAGCCAGGCCGCCGCCAGCCCATTACGACCGCGCACATAACCATAGATGATATTCAGCATCAGCAGACCCAGCCCCAGCACAATCACCACAATCGGATAAGCGCCGATATCCAGCAGGGGAAAGAAAAACATCCCTCCCCAGATAGTGCTTAAGACCGCAATCAGCCAGAAGTTATAATATTCCTGTAGCAACCCGCGGAAAAATAACGTCTCCGCTAAGGGCATGACAAACACCAGATATGCCAGCAATGTGCCGCTGTTCATTGGAAAAAACAACAGCGTGACCGTGGTGGTCAGCGTGTTGCCACCCACCGCCAGAAACGGTGTGGCGATAATCAGACCGAACGCTACGCCCCACGCCAGATTTTCCGGCGTTTCCTGGCCGATGCGTGCCGCTCTACCGCCCACCAGCCAACCCAGTACGCCAAACCCTGCGATCACCATCCACAGGATAGAGAAGCGCAGGTCGCGCTGGTCAGCCGGCAGCGCCATTGTGCCGATTGCCAGCGCAATGCCGATCAGATAACCGAAGGTCGGGTCGTTATTGCCGCCACGCGACACCGTGAAACGCGGCATGGTGTAATCATCACCCGTTTCATCTTCCTCGTCTTCGAGATCAATCTCTTCCGGCGAAAAACCTTCATCATCATATTCGGGTAGAGAGTCCTGCTCGTGCATCATGTCAATAAGGCTCGCAGTGCGTTCAACACGTGATCGACTTTTTCACGTGTAATCCAGTAATGGGTCACGAAGCGGATTTTATCACGGGCGTTATTGTACCCGCCAATGACAATGCCGTATTCCTCTTTTAAGCGCTGTACCAGTTCATCGGGTTTGATCGGCGCGTTGTCAGCGATGCTGAAGAAAATCATATTGCTTTTGACCTGCTCCGGCTCAATCTCAATATGGGGGATGGTCGCCAGACCTTCGGCCAGCGCACAGGCATTTTCATGATCTTCGTGCAGCCGTTTGCTCATCTTATGGATGGCGATCAGACCCGCTGCCGCCAGAATCCCCGCCTGACGCATACCGCCACCCAGGATTTTGCGGGTGTAGCGCGCCTTGTCGATAAATTCCTGCGAACCCACCACCACCGAACCAACCGGCGCACACAGACCTTTCGACAGGCAGAACGTCACGCTGTCTGCGGGTGCCGTCAGGTCTTTGATATCCACCCCAAGGGCAGCCGCAGCGTTAAAAATACGCGCGCCATCAATGTGCAGCTTCAGACCATTTTCACGGGCGATTTCACCGACCTGCGCCGTGTATTCCGCTGAAATCGGGATGCCGCCGACTGTCCCCTGCGTATTTTCGAGGCAGATCAGACGTGTAGGCGGAAAGTGATGATTGCCGCCGGGGCGGATATTGGCGCGGATTTCGTCCAGATCGAGTGTGCCGTCTGCCTGCACATTAATCGTGTTCGGGTTCACCCCACCTAATGCCGCCGCATTCCCGGCCTCATAGCGGAAGATATGCGCCTGCTTGCCCAGAATCATCTCATCGCCGCGTCCGCAGTGCGTCAGCACCGAAGTCAGGTTGCCCATGCTGCCGCTGATGACAAACATCCCGGCCTCTTTGCCCAGCATAGCCGCCGCGTCCGCTTCAAGCTGATTAACCGTCGGGTCTTCGCCATAGACATCATCGCCTACCGGAGCCTTCGCCATCGCTTCGCGCATTTCGTCGGTCGGCCAACTGACCGTATCGCTTCTTAAATCAATATAATCCATGTTTAATACCTTCGATGTACCGGTAATTGTGACAGAATCCACCGGCTAGCCCAATAGGATATGCGGGTGATAGTAGTCCTAATCGGATTAAATGACAAGTCACTATCAGGCGCGTTAAAATAGATGCACTGATGCACAAAGGGTGCCTTATGACGACCATAACCTTCGACCATGTGAGCAAAAGTTTTTATCAGACCACTGATGGATTCAGCCGCGCGATAACCCCCATTGATGACCTGTCGCTGAAAATCCAGTCTGGCGAAATTCTGTCGATTGTCGGGCCATCAGGTTGCGGCAAATCGACTTTTCTGCGCCTCATTGCCGGTCTTGAAACACCCGATAGCGGCGAGATTCTGTTTGATAACGTCCCGCTGGATGAAATTGCCATCAAAGACCGCGGGATTGGCATGGTTTTTCAGGAAGGCGCGCTCATGCCCCATTGGGAAGGCTGGCGCACAGTCGGCTTTTTCCTGTCGCTGCGCCAGCGTGAACATGAAGTGCCGAAACGGGTGCACCGCATCGCGGAGATCACCGGCATTGGCATGGAGAAATTACTGGCTAAAAAACCACGCCAGCTTTCCGGCGGTGAACGCCAGCGGGTCGGAATTGCGCGGGCGCTCTCGCGTGATCCGCGTGTGTTCCTGTTTGATGAGCCCTTCTCCAATCTGGATGCCAAAATCCGCTCTCAGGCACGTGTGGAGCTGAAAAGGCTGCTTCAGGAATTTCCGGTCACATCGGTGTATGTCACGCACGATCAGGTTGAGGCGGTGGCGCTGTCCAGTCGCATCGCGGTGATGCGCAACGGCAAGGTTGAGCAGGTCGGTACCTATCATGACCTGTATCACAACCCGCGTACCTTGTTTGTCGGCGGCTTTATCGGCGCGCCGCTGATGAACACCTTTGAAGGAGAAGTGCGGGATGGGCATTGGGCAGGACGTAATTTTGGCGGCTACGCCATCCGCAGTGATTTACCGACCAGCACCCGCGTGACGATGGGCATTCGTCCGGAATACATCACGCTCAATGATGAGGGTGTCTACGCGGTGGTGGATCGCGTCATCCCCTTTTTTGCGGAGCGTTATCAGGTGGTGAGTGTGCATCTGGATGGCGAACACTGGGAACTGACCGCCCCGGTGGATATGCGCATCGAAATCGGCGATACGATCCGCTGTGGGTTGAATCCTGATGGCCTGCTCTTTTTCGACACAGCCACCGGCCTGCGCATCGGTTAATCGAACACCACTTGCCCGCTGATGCCTTCCAGCAGCGCGGGCCCGATACCGCTGACCGCGTCTAAAGCATCGAGGTTTTCAAACGGGCCGTTTTCCTCGCGGAAATCCAGAATGCGCTGCGCCAATGCGGGCCCCACACCCGGCAGAGCCATGAGTTCTTCCAGCGTGGCGCTGTTGATATATACAATGCCGTCATCAGCCGGGGTTGCCAGAATGACTTCCTCGTTAATTTCCGGCACATGAATCTGATCGCCATCACGCAGAATTTGTGCCGGGTTTATCCGCGTTTGGTCAGCCGCTTCGGTCAGCCCCCCCGCGTCATCCAGCGCATCCTGCACCCGACTGCCAACGGGCAAACTCAGCGTCATCTGTGGATTGGCAACCGCCCCCGTCACATACACCAGAATCGGCCCGGGAGTCTCAGTCGGGTTTGGCGTGGCGGTGGGGATTGGCGGATTAATGGTAATCTGTACCGGTTGCGGCTGTGAAATGAGGATGAGCGCTGCCCCGGCAACAATCGCCAGGGCGACAATCACAAAAGCGATAATCGTGCCGCGCGGGGTAATTTCGTGATCGGGTTGGTCAGTCATAAAGGTTCCAGACAATCCGCAGATAGAGGTCAGCTAGCCTCAGTTTACTGCATTTTTAATTGCGCCACGATAAACAAAAACGGGCGATTGGTCTGCGCCCGTTCAGTGGGTTTTATGCACAGTATTTTAAGCGCTGGACAAACTTCAAAACCCGACCAGTCTAACTGGCTTTCTGCTCCATCGTGCGATTTAATCGATCAATCGACTCGATTAGCTGCTTCTGGATCTCAATCGCCGGGTCTGGCGTGGGTTGGACCGGTGCCGCTTCTTCTTCCCGGGCGAAGCGTTCCATCATTTTGTTGAAGGCGCGCACAATCAGGAAAACGACGAAAGCCACAATCATGAACTGGATGATCGCATTGATGAACAGACCGATATTGATCGTCACGGCGGGGTTATCACCCACGGCTTCGCGCAGGGTAATGACGATATTCGAAAAATCCACTCCGCCGATAATCAGGCCGATAATCGGGTTGAGGATATCCGCAACCAGGGAACTGACAATACTTGTAAACGCTGCACCAATGATGATACCTACAGCTAGGTCAAGTACATTGCCGCGCATAATGAACTTCTGAAATTCTCTCAACATATCAAATCGTCCCCTTTTAGTGTTATGCTTACCGGTCAAACGCTTAATAAGGCATCTTAGAGTGCATCTGAAAATTCATGAGCAAAGGATAAAAGAGGGATTCATCTTCTTCAACCTCACCCCTGCTCGCTGCGCTCACTTTCCCCTCTCCAATTTGGAGAGGGGAGGAATTGCCCAAGGCAAGGAGGGGTGAGGTTGTCAATGCTCAACATTCCGATATTCAGATAGCCTCTCAAAACTTTCCATTCGCATTAAGGTATTGTTTAATATACTTGTCTGCAATGAAAGAATTGATGAATTAATGTTACTTCGTTTTGCGATCAAAACAAGTTTTTTAATTTTTCTCGCGTGTATAGCGCTGGTACTGCTGAGTATCCGCGGTGAATATGATAATCGTGTGGTAAGTGAGTTTTTAGCGATAGACCCCGGCTGTGAGCAACCCTGCTGGCTGGGCATTCAACCCGGTGTGACCGGTGTCAATCAGACCGTCCGCCTGCTCAAAGTCAACCCGTGGGTCGAGAATGTGCAGACATCATTCAATTTCGATCTGTTGATCGGCCAGCCAATCAATGGCTATATCACGTGGAATTGGACAGTGCCGGAGTTGCAGCGCCTCATGCCGGGAGGTGGCTGGATTGATATTACGCGCAGTCGTGTACGCGCCATCCGTCTGGTGACAACGGCGAAATTCGGTGATTTATGGTTGTTACTGGGGCAGCCTGACGAAGGTTCGCTGCGGCCATCCGGCGCGTTTGGGGAAATCTACGCCGTTCATCTGGCGGTTTATCGTGAGCGTGGTCTGATGCTGCGCTCATTGGTGCCCTATCCGGTAAAGGTGTATCCGTACTGGCAGGGGCAGGTGGAAATCTTTATTCAGGCCGATATTGCGCGCGACACGCGTTATCGTCAGCCGTGCTGGTTGGCCTGCTGATCATTAAACAGCGTCCCCCACGGCTTTACAAAATCCTCGTTTTCGATACCCAGCGCATCCGCCACGCGATTGATATAGTTAAAGTAGGCGATCACCTGTGTGGCATCATTGACCGCGCGATCATCCAGCCCCACGGCACGTAAGCGATCCACATCCGCCTGCGCCATATTTTTAGGCTGAAGCGTGACTTTTTCCGCATAGGCACATAACGCCGCATCCACCGCTCTGACATTGGCCTCACGCCAGTCACGGGCAATCGCATCTACATAACGGTCTGCTGCCGTTTCATCTTCAAACCAGTCGACCTCAGCACGGAGGTCATGGGCGTGTCCGCGTGTTCAGTAGACGCAGCCGTTCGCACGGCTGACCACCACCGCCAGCATCTCACGCTGAGCGCGCGATAACGGCGATTCGCCGAACATAATCACGCCGTACATGCGCATGGAGGCGTGCATCGCCTCGCCATTCTGCGACATAATCCGCACAATATTCCAGACGCGACCCGCCCGTTTCTGGGCAGCGTCCAGTTCGCGCTTGGCTGCGCCGGTCGCTTCCTCGTTGGAAAATTGCTTGATGTAGGGCATTGTCCCGATCATCTCCCAGAAGATAACAAACAGGCGACCCTGTCAGGCCGCCTGCGCATAGCTTCTACTGATTAATACTTGCGCACCAGCGTGCGATAAACTGCCGGCTGACGGTTCTGGATGAACTGGTATTCTTCGCGATTTTTGCGCACTTCGTCCAGGTCAATCCGCGCCACAGCAAAACCTTCCAGCGGTTCGCCGGTTTCGGGATCAGTCTCGTTCGCCAGTGATGCATGGATCTGACCACGTGGCCCGACAATCATGCTCTCACCGCCGAAGTTCAGCGTCACATCCTCGCCGATACGATTCGCCCCGGCCACATACACCGAGTTTTCGTAGGCACGGGCGCGGATGTAGGTTTTCCACTCGTCAATCTGTCCCGCTTCCCAGTTCGCCATCACACACAGAATATCGGCGCCATCCAGCACCAGACTGCGCGCGACTTCGGGGAAAGCCAGATCATAACCGATCATCAGGCCAATATTGCCAATCTCGGTTGGAATAATCGGCAGCTTGAAACCCTCGCGGAAGGCCATACGTTCCTCGCCGCGCAGGTGAATTTTATTGTAGGTATCCAGCAGTTCGCCATCCGGCCCCACCAGAATCGCGGAGTTATACAGCACACTTTCCACACGCTCTTTAGTCACCATGCCAAACGCGACATACACGCCATATTCATTGGCACGCTGCGCCAGCAGGTTGATGGTCGGGCCGGGGACACGCTGCGCCAGTTCGGTAAAGCGCAGACCCAGCTCATAACCACTGGTAATCAACTCTGGAAAAACGATCAGGTCAACGCGCTGTTGCGACGCGATCTTGGAGATCGTTTCGGACATTTTGACAAGATTTTCCTCGGCTTCTCCGAGTTTGGGCTTCATCTGTACGACTGCGATAGTCACTTCGCGCATATTTTCCCTCGATGTGATAGGAGCATTATCCGTTTAATTGTAGCGTTAGATCAGTTTTTTCACGACTCGCAAAACTATGATTGATAGAGACCTCAATTAAAAACGCACACCCCCACCCTGCCCCGCCTTAAAGGACGCTTCGCAGAATTCGGGAGAGGTGTCCCCACAGTGACGGAAGGGGCAAGCGCTTAGAGCCTATCC
>JBBSQD010000123.1:0-17832 GCA_038258185.1 Aggregatilineales bacterium
AGAACTACCGGTACGCCGCGCCGCTCCCAGTGATAAAACTTCGCGCCGGGGGTCTGGCCCTCGCGCTGGTCCACTTTGGCGCCGATATCCGCCGCGATTTTCAATCTGGGGCACACCAGTATACGCCACAAAAAAAAGCGACCCCACCTTGCAGGGGAAAGGTGAGGCCGTTTTACGGAAAGGAGCTGTGGTTTGGTTACTTACCATCTTCAGATTAGAACATATTTTCTACCTTGTCAAGCGGTCAGCGCATTATTCTGCGCGTCGTGGGTCGCGTACCAGCGCAGTGCCACCCGCCCCATAAACTGCACAATCGCATAATTCACACCAAAGCTGATGACCGCGCCAAAAATCGGAATCAGCTTGGAGAAAGACTTGCCGACCACCCGCAGCAGCAGGCGACTCAGGAAGCTGGTGCTGGCCTGAGTGATCTCGCTGCTGCCGGTCATCACCAGATAATTGCGGATGGTCAGATCACGGTCGCTGTTGTCGTGATGATACTGGCGTGCGATCAGGTCGATCAGCGCCGACTGAATGCGCAGTGACAGCACAATGTCCACCGGCAGCGCAATCGGCAGCGTGTAAATTCCGCCCAATCCAGTCACCGCGCCGATCACACCGCAGCGGATAGCCTGCTGATGAATGATCTGTTGCAGCAAGCGTTCGGTGCTGGCTTCGGGCTGACGCTGGCGCAGGTCTGCCATCTGCGTTTCCAGCCGCCCGACATCCGGACTCAGCAGCGCATGCAGCCGTTGCTGGCTCATCCGCACCACAAAAAAAGCGATCACGCCGAAGATCACCAGCGGCAGCACACACACCAGCGCGAACACCACAAGCAGGGTCGTACCCGGGTTTATTTCCATAAGATTTTACCTTTCTGTAAGCGTCCACAGGGGCGCATCAATCTCCTGAATTTTGCCCATAAACATGAGTTTTTGCTAAGAAAACACCCGTTTTTGCCCTACAAATACGCTTTAGTAGTACTACAGTATGAGCAAGGGTATGCATCTGATTGACACTGATTCGTTTTACTGCTATGATGCTGGAACAAATTTTCTTAAGGAGGCTTGAAATGCCTGAATTTAATAAAGAACATGAAACAATCATGAACGATATGCTGAAGGACGTAAAAGACGCTTCGGCAGATAAGATGTTTGGTTTCCCGGTCTATAAGGCAAAAGGCACTCTGGCGGTCAGCGTCAAAAGCGAGGGCATCGTCGCCAAGGTCGGCGCCAAGCGCGCTCAGGAACTGATCGGCAAGCCCGGCATCACCACTTACGAACCGCAAAAAGGTCGCGTCTGGAAAGACTGGGTGCTGATGACCAGCAACTTTAAAGACTACAAGGATGTTTTCCCTGAGGCCATCAAGTATACCGCTGCCAACACCAAGTAAGATCGGCATCCTTAGCTAGACATCTTAAATACAGGGGACGAATTTTCGTTCCCTGTTTGCTTTCAGGAGAAGAAAAAGGTGGCCAAAATGCCGTATAATCCCGATCAGAAAGCCGCAGTCGATGCGATTTTAAGCGCCCTGCCCGAAGTCAAAGAAGGGAAGGCTTTCGGCTACCCGGCCTATAAAGTGCGCGGCAAAGTCTTTGCCTTTGTCGGCAGCCGCGGCGTCGCCATCAAGCTGCCTGCCCCGAAGGTGCAATCCCTTATCAAAGACGGTGCGCCTTACTATCCTTTTGAACCCGGCAGAGGCATCATCTGGAAAGAATGGGTGTCCATCCAGCGGGAAGACGCGCAGACTTATCATGAGGATGAAGACCTTCTCGTGAAATCAATGGAATTTGTGATGGACAATACTTAAGCAAATTTAAACGTGGATACCCCGTCCCTATCCTGTCCACATGCAGTAAGGGTTCTCACAAACGGCATTCATACCCCCTCGCCCCTTGTGGGAGAGGGTTGGGGTGAGGGGTAAATTGGCACAATCTGATTTACAAACCACTGAGGCCCAGGCCACGACATACAGATGAGGTTCACACCGATGGAAGAATACGACGAATTAATGGATGACGAGGAAGCCATCGAGGGTTACTGCCTGCGCTGCAAGGTCAGTATCGAGATTGAAAACCCGCAGGCGGTCTGGACTCGGCGTGGCATGGCGGCCACCCGTGGCGAATGCCCCGACTGTGGCGGCACGGTCTTCCGCATGGGCAAGACTCCGGCACACAGTGCGCTCAACCGGCCAGAGGCCGTACAGGTCGCCAACAGCAGCGGCGGACGCACGAAACTGCCGCGCAACACAGCGTATGTCGCCTTTGCCCCAGCGGATGAAGCCATCGCCCGCCAGATTGCTTCCGACCTGGAAAATATCGGCATTGCCAGTTGGCTGCACGAAGGCCAGTCGGATGATGAAGCGGTGCAATGGGCAGGCGGCGTACATCCCGCGCTGAGCGAATGCAATCGGCTGGTGCTGGTACTCTCGCCATCCGTGCTGGACAACGCCGATGTCGAGCCGACCTGGCGCTTCTTCAAGGACAAACGCAAACCGGTCGTCATCGCGCAGATTACCCCCGCCGAAGCGCCAGACGCCATCCGCCGCAGCCCGCGCTTTGATTTTGCCGCGGATTATAAAACCGCTTTCCGCCAGCTTGTGCAGGCACTCAGCGACTAAAATGCAGGGCGCACGATTCGTAGCAGCGATTGTGTGCCTTGTTGAACTCACTTATTCTGTGAAAGCTCTCCACGCAGGTTCACGATCATTCGCTTCATTTTCCGTCAGCCTGCAAATGTTCGGGAGTCTCAATCCACCCCACAAAGGGATAGACAGACTTGTAGTAGCTTTGACCCGAAACCGTGTCGAACAGGTAGAGATTTCCTGCGTCATAAAATCCGATGATGTCTTCGTCGGGTCCCCACACCGGGTAGGAGTGCGAACCAGTAATGTTTGCCTCGCTTGCAGTTGCCCCGCGACAAACTGCTTTTAACGTGTGTGCTTCATAATCGTAGACCACTGCATAGGGCATCAGGTCAGAAGAGGTCATGGTAAACAGCAGGTGTGGACTATTGGGAGATGGATCGCTGCCCAGACCAGAGAGTCGGAAATCCGAGCCAAAAGTCTGAAGCAGCGTATTCAGGAGATCAGGGGACTCCTGAAAGCCTGCGCCAACATCGATCTCGGTGATCCAGGGCAGGCGACCTATCTCAGGTCGGTACTGAAGAAACAGCACCGATTCATCGTATGACCATTGAGGCGCAGACAGGACGAAGGTTTCAGTCGAATTGAAATCTGCAACCAGTTCCAAGGTCTGGGTGGCATAAATCTGAAATCGAAGATCGGGCCATCGGAGAAGTTCATCCCAATATGATGCCTGCACGTAGGTGTTTTGCGGCGAGTAACTGATCGTATTCTCATAATCATCTCGGCGAAATGGAAGTGCCGGATATTCAATAGTCTGCTGCTGTCCAGCAACAATTATCAGCGGATTTTGCATGACAGTAAAAATCTGTTCTGCCAATTGGTTTAGAAAAAAGTTGTTCTCCAGATCAAAATAGCGAATGACAAACTGGTCTGGGCTGATCCAGTCGATCTTGCGCTGCTGCCGCCAGTTTGAGTCAGTGCTTGAGTCTAAATAGAAAACCGTTTCCTCTGGAAGTTCTAAAGATTTGAATTCGTTTGAAACAGTATCCCAAACTGCTAAGGATGTCCCTAATCTTACCGGTCCAAATAGTAGATAGCGGCTATCCGGGGACATTTCGACTGGTGTAATAGCCTCAAACAACGCTTGTGGAACAGGAATGTTCGTAAGCTGTGTTTCTGTCGCTGAAATCGCTTCTAACTGCCAAGTAGCGTAGCCGCTATAAGGTGTCAACAAGCTGTAAATCGTGCCACCAAAGTTCGGTGGCAATCCTTCCATCAGATCCCCTGCACAACGGACATCGACCTGAATGCCGGTATCCTGCATCTCTGTTTCGGGCAAAATCGTTGGGAATGGTGTCTGGAAAACCTGCGCCGCCACCCCGCTAAAGGCTGGAAATAGCAGTAGTATAATTGCGATAAATTTTGTCATCATCTCCACATTTCACCCATATCATTCGACAGAATCAAACGAGGCACAGACATCCATGCCCCGTAATGGTGACGATCCAGAAGAAGTTTACACGCTTTGCAGGCTACGATACCCCATCGGTATGACGTGCAGCCACGCGAATGATCGCCTCTAAACTGCGCTCGACATCCTCTTCGGTTGTCGCCCACGACGACACGCTGATGCGCATAACGTTGTGACCCTGCCACACACTGCCACCAGCCCAGCACGTCCCCTCAGCCTGCAAATCAGCAATGATGGCGCGGGTCGTCTCCGCATCGCCAAACTCAACCATCACCTGATTGATGACCACCTCGTTCAGAACCGGATAGCCAGCAGCGGTCAGACCTTCAGCAAAACGGGTGGCATAGCGGCAGGTGCGTTCGACCAGATCGGCCAGACCTGTACGCCCCATTGAGCGCAATGCCGCCCAGACTTCAACCCCGCGCGCCCGTCGGGAAAAATCCGGCGTATACTGATACGGTTCGCGGTTTTCGGTCTGCACCAGATAAGCAGCGGATGCCGCCATTGCCGCCTGGAGATCAAGCGCGTTCCGGCAGATCACCAGACCGCAATCATACGGCGTGTTCAGCCATTTGTGACCGTCTGTCGCCCACGAGTCGGCATCCGCCAGCCCTGCCGCCAGATGCGCCCGTTCCGGTGCCGCCGCTGCCCATAAGCCAAACGCGCCATCGACATGCACCCACGCGCCACCTTCATGCGCTTTGGCGATAATCTCCTTAGCCGGGTCAAACGCGCCGCTGTTGACATTCCCCGCCTGAATACAGACAATCGTCGGCCCGGATATTTCCGGCATGGCATCCGCCCGCATCCGTCCTTGATTATCGACCGGCACACGGATCACCCGGTCACGCCCCAGCCCCAGTAAAGTCAGCCCCTTAAGCACACTGACATGCACTTCATCGCCCACAATGACCGTGATCGGAGGCGCACCGAACAGCCCCTGCGATTCCACATCCCAGCCTACTTTCTGCAACACGCTGTGACGCGCCGCCGCCAGACCGGTAAAATTGGCCGCTGTGGCACACGTCACAAAGCCCACGCCGGACTCCGCAGGCAGGTGCAGCACATCCAGCACCCAGCCCATCGCCACCGCTTCCAGCTTCGCACCAATCGGTGAAGTCGCGATCAACCCGCCATTCTGATCCCAGGCCGCTGCCAGCCAGTTGGCCGCTAAAGCCGCTGGAACACTCCCCCCAATGACGAAGCCGAAAAAGCGCCCTCCTGCCGAGCCCATCGTAGCCGGCGAACCGACTTCATCCAGAAAAGCCAGTACCTCATCCGGATCAGTCGGATTTTCCGGCAAAGGCTCATGAAAGCGTGACAGATCCTGCAGCGCCTGCGGAGATGGCGCGACTGAGCGCTCATCAAGTGTTTCGAGATAGCGAATGGCGCGGTGAGACGATGATTCTAAAAGATCACGTAAATCCATTTTTCACTCTCGCAGAATATTTTGATTTTCGAGGTTTTTTCAAATTCTCGAACACAGGCTCATGCCTGTTTACAATCATAAGTATAGGCAGAATCAAACGGGGCACAAAGCTGTGCCCCGTAGTTTGTGTCATGTGAAATTGTTTTAGAACTCAGGAACTCGTGCCTAACAGCCGATTTCGCGCTTCGACCGCAGCGGTGTAATTCGGGTTGAGGAAGGCCGCCTGCTTGTAATTTTCCAGCGCAGGGGCGGTTTCACCCATGCCCTCACGTGCCACACCGGCATAATAGAAGGTTTCCTCCACCCACTGACCGCCGCCATCATTCAGGTTGGCGCGGGTAAGGGTCAGCGTATCTTCGTAACGGCCAACGGCGTTATACGCCTCCAACGGCCCAAACTGATACCACATCATGCGCCACGGAAGATCATGCTTGCGGGCTTCATCATACGCCACAGCGGCATATTCGTAGGCCTGCTCCTGATACGTATCCGCCAGCGCGACATAACTGGTGCCGATATTGAACCACGCAAACGGATTATTCGGGTTCAGGGTCGCTTCAGTCCGTGCGGTTTCCAACGCGTTCAGCGCGTTCTGCTGCGGATCAGCATCGGTGCCGAGCAATTCCAGCAGTTCCGGCTCACGGCCACTTTCATACGGCACGATAAACACGCGGTTGAAGTGCTGCCAGTGCTCATCCAGATAATCATAGGTGTATTCCTGGTTCGGCCCCAGGTAGGAGTCATAGGTCTTGAATACCTGCGCCGTATCATCATAACCCGCGACCAGCAGATAATGCCCCATCCAGCCCTTGTCGTGCGGGGGCGGATCATAGCCTTTTTCGATAATGACCGGGAAATCACTGGAGATCAGCAGTTTCAGCAGGTCAAGGGTGCCACCATAACGGTACAGGCTGAATACCGGCACTTCCGGCACCTGCGAATTGATAAACGCCACCATCTCGCGCGGGGTGACATTCTTATCCTCATTGTTCGGCTTCAGCCACTGTGCCGCCCGTGACTGAGTATCACTGTAGCCAAAATGAGTCAGGGCAGTGGTCAGCGTGGCGGGGCCACAGTTATTCCAGCCCTGATATTCAAAGTTGAAGTCGCTTATCTGATAACTGGCCGGGACTGAGGCCGCTGTCTGCGAAACATTGACGGTATCCTGCGCCAGCACACCCGCTGCCGGGGCCAAAACCACTAACAATAACAATCCCAATAGATAACGCACCATTGTTTGTTTTCCTACTCACATTTTCCTACGGGTAGTATACTATTAGTTTAAGCGTGTGTTCCATAGTCCACTGGTTCTCTAAGCTACGACTACCTGACGCTGATGCTACAACCTTAACAATTCAGCCTTTTTTCCTTTACCATTTTCCGCTTATACTTAAACTTAATTCTTAAGAATTCTTAACGCTCATTTCAAGCGTTACGAGTGCAGCACAAGGAACATGTTCATGCTACCGGACAAATTTATCGGCAAGCACATTGGCGAATTCCACATCGAACAACGCATCGGACGCGGCGGTATGGCCACAGTCTATCGCGCCAGCCAGCCCGCGGTTAACCGCAAAGTGGCCCTCAAGGTCATTTACCCGGATATCGCCAATACCACCGAGTATGAAGTGTTCCAGAAACGCTTTGCCCAGGAGGCGGAAGTGATCGCCCGTCTGGAGCACATCCATATTCTGCCGATCTACAGTTACGGCATTGAGGAAGGCGTTGCCTATCTGGCGATGCGTTTACTCAACGGCGGTTCCCTCAGCGAAATTATTTTGTCAGAGCGCCTGACACTCGATGAAATCGGCAATATTTTCGGCCAGGTCGCGCAGGGGCTGGCCTATGCTCACAGCAAAGGCGTCATCCACCGTGACCTTAAACCCAGCAACATCATGCTGGACGATGCGGGCAATGCCTACCTGACCGATTTTGGGCTGGCGAAATGGCTGGAAAATTCCGCCGATCTGACCAAATCCGGCAATATCGTCGGCACACCGGCTTATATGTCGCCAGAGCAGCTCAAGGGCGACGCGGTAGATCATCGCGCTGACATCTACAGCATGGGCATCATCCTCTATCACATGATCGTGGGTCGGCCTCCCTTCGATACCTCCAGCGCCGATATTATCTCCATCATTTATCAGCATCTGGAAAAAGAACCGCAGCCACCCAGCGAAATTGTCGAGGGCTTACCGCCCCAGGTCGAAGCGGTGGTTTTACGGGCGCTGCAAAAAGACCCGGATGAGCGTTATGCCGACATCCGTCAGATGGCCTATGAGCTTGACCTCGCGCTGGGACACAAATCCAGCATCAGCAAGTACGGCTCAAATCCATTTATTCCCGAACCCGTCACGACGGTGAATATCCGTTCGAGCCAGATTCAGCCGCGGATTGGCAGGCAGCGCAGTCTGCTCATGGGTGGGTTAGCCTCCACGCTGATTATTCTGCTGATTATCGTCAGTGTGTTTCTGCTGACCAATGCCAATCTCAACAGTGTGGTCATGACACCGCAGGTCCTGGCAGGCGAAACCGGCAATGCTGAAGACTTCATCCCCACCGCCGGCGAGATTGCCGCAGCCCAGAGAACATTAGGCAGCGACGGCTTTATCGCCTATGTCACCTGCAACCAGTCCAGCGAATACCACGCGACTCAGGCACGCGAAATGGGCGATTTCGCCCGCAGCTATGGCCTCAGTTACCGCGTCTATGACAGCGACACCGACGAATACGCGCAGATCACGCAGATCGAAAAAGCCCGTACCGATGGTGCCAAAGGTTTTATCATTTGCCCGCTGAGTCCAGAACTTTTAGACCAGCCGCTCAAATCCCTGCAAACCAGCCAGTTTCCGCTGGTGCTGTTCACCTCCAGCATGCCCAGTTATGGCGGTGTGATGATGGTCAGTGTCGGCGATGAATATCAGCTTGGGCATCGCGTCGGGGAAGCCGCCGGTCAGATCGTTAAAGACGACATGGGCGGAGAAGCCAAAGTCATTCTGCTGGATTATCCAGAGCTTCCCGCTATCGTCGAACGCGCCAATGGCATGGAAGAGGGTCTGCTGGAACAGGCGCCGGATGCTGAAATTGTCGGGCGTTACCTCGGTGCTACCCGTGAAAATGCCGAATCATCCGTCGAAAAACTGCTGGAAAACGAAGTGGATTTTGACGTCATCCTCAGCATCAATGATGCCGGGTCATTCGGGGCCATCGCGGCACTGGCCGCCGCCGGGATCGACCCGGATGCAGTTATGATCGCCAGCATGGATGCCGAGCAGCAGGCCTTACGCTACATTCAGGATGGCTATTTCCTGCGCGTGACGCTCGACCCCGGTCGCGAGCCAAATTCACAGGCCAGCATTAATGCGGTTGTCAAACAGCTTGCCGGGGCACCCATCCCCGAAACGCTGTTTGTGCCACCCGGCGCGACCATCACTGCCGAAACATTAACAACATCCGCTGGCTAAATTTGGTGAGATGCACTTAAAGACGGTTTAATAATCTCATGTTACAATCCCTGCCATTCTGGTACTCACGATCGAGGCACTTATGGCGGCAACCACCCCAGCCCGTGCCAGCAGCGGACTTTTCAATTCGCGGCGCGGGCGTATCCTTCTCGAAAATCTGACAGCTTATCTGTTTCTGGCACCAGCGGGCTTAATCATCTTCGTCTTTGGCATATTCCCGGTGGGCTTTGCCTTCTTCGTCAGCCTGCATGAATGGCGACGTTTCCCCGAAGAATATACCGGCCTGGATAATTATCAGCGCGCGCTGGGCAATTTCGCCTATGTCGTCTTTTTCTGGCTGGCAGTTGGCGCGATTGTTTATGGCCTCTACAGCCTCTATCGCAGTTGGCACACCGGGCGCGAACAACCCCGCAGCATCTTCTTTCTGCTGCCGGGACTGATCAACGCCGCCGCGATTATGGCCGTCACCAATTGGTTTTTCACGTTGCTGCCGGTCATTTTAGAGGCACCACGCCGCGTTCAGGGTCAACAGCGCACGACAGAGTTGTTCGTCAGTGAGTTTTTCGGCAGCTTCCAGTTTCCGGAAGTGCTGCAGGCGCATAATCTGATGCTGCCGCTGCTGCTGCTGGCGATCATCGTCAGTGTGGCGGTCACGCGTTTGATCAAAACGCAACCCGATTCCAATCATCTGATGCGCTTCACCACGGCTTTTACGGTGCTGGCGACGGGCTACTTCGTCATGGAACTGACGCTGAATGCCATCAACGCCACTGTTCTGGCCGCGCAGGAAGCCGGGACGGAATTACCCATCTGGTCACAGATGATCCTGATCAGCGCAGGTTTTGGCCTGCTGGCGGTGGCCTATTTCATCTGGCAGCGCGCCAGCCGCGCCCATGAAGATCGTCGTTTTGTCGTGTTGAGCTTCGCCGCACTGGCATTATTAGTGGGTGCCTATATTCTGATTGGTGAGTTGCCGCGCGTCTTGTCCGAAGCCAACCGCAATGTTTTGCAGGGCTTTAATATCACCGTGATGTACGCATTGGGGACAGTGCCTTTCCAACTGGCAATCGGTCTGGGGCTGGCCTATATGCTGTTCCAGAATATCAAAGGCAAGGCATTTTTCCGGGTAGTGTATTTCCTGCCTTACATCACTCCGTTTGTAGCGACTTCTATCGTTTTCACGCTGATCTTCTCGCATCGCACCGGCTCACCGGTCAATCAGTTTATGACCGCGCTGGGCTTACCGGTGCAGAAGTGGCTGCTGGAGCCGACTGGGATTTTCCGCATTTTATTTGGCGACGGGGTGCCGGATGCACTGGCAGGGCCGGGATTAGCCCTGGTTGTCATCATGATGTACAACACGTGGATTTATGCCGGTTACAGCACCGTGATTTTTCTGGCGGGGTTGGGCAATATTTCCAACGATGTCTATGAAGCCGCGCGGATTGATGGCGCTTCCGGCTGGCGGATTTTCCGCTATATCACGCTGCCATTGCTGTCACCGACCACCTTTTTCCTGTCGCTGATCGCGATCATCGGCACGTTTCAGGCCTTTATCCAGATCTGGCTGATGCGTACCCCGGCCTCAGCACGGGCGGTTGATACCATTAACATCTATATTTTCCAGGAGATTCAGGCCGGACGACCCAATTACGCTTACGGGTCAGCGATGGCCTTTGTCCTGTTTGGGGTTATTCTCGTATTAACAGTGGTCCAGAATCGGGTCGCTGGGCGGAGCGTATTTTATGGCTGATGCAGCATCCTTTGAATTCACACAATCGACCCTCAAGCCGCCCAAAAGGCATATTAATTGGGGCAAGCTCTTTATCTACACGATGCTGTCTGTAGGGGCTTTCCTGTCGATCATTCCGTTTGTATGGATGGTCAGCTGGTCATTGATGACCGCATCAGAAATCGCCAGTGGGCGCATTATGCCCACCGAGCTCCATTTTGATAATTACATCACCGCCTGGAATCAGTCCAATTTCGCGCTGTTTATGTGGAACAGCGCCCGCATCGCGGTGATTTCCATCGGCGGCATGCTTCTCTTCTGCATTCCAGCCGCCTATGCTTTTGCGCGGATGCGCTTTCTGGGGCGCAATATCCTGTTTGCGGTCATGCTGTCCACGCTGATGATCCCGGATATTGTCACGTTAATCCCCAACTTTTTGACCGTGACGTGGCTCAGTCGCCTCAGCGAGAGTGTCTGCGGTGAGGCCTGTACCTGGCTCAATAACTGGCCGTCACTGACGATCCCGTTTATGGCCTCGGCGTTCAGCATCTTCCTGCTACGTCAGTTTTTCGCACAAATCCCGGAGGATTTATGGGACGCGGCGCGGATCGACGGCGCAGGACATTTACGCTTCATGACACGCGTGGTCATTCCGCTGTCCAAAGCGCCCGTGATGACCGTGACGACATTCACCTTTATCGCGTCGTGGAATTCGCTGCTGTGGCCGCTGTTGGTGGTACAGACCGATACCTGGCGGCCAGTCGCTTATGGCCTGACCAAGTTCGTCAGTTCCGACGCACCCGGCGACTTTCACTTGCAGATGGCCGCCTCGGTGATTATGATTATCCCAATTGTCGTAATGTATTTCTTTACGCAAAAGCAGTTTACCGAAGGCATCGCCTCTTCCGGTCTGAAGGGGTAGATTGCCCATTAATCAGCGCCCTCCATCGCCATGTGGCGGTGTTTTTGAACAGACTCTATTGAGGGTGAAAATAGAGTTGCACAACCTATTTAATCAAGGAGAGAAATCTATGCGTAAACTTACTTTAATGGCTATGCTCCTCGTGCTGATCCTCGGCGCAGGTCTGGTCGCGGCGCAGGACATGGATATGAGCACTATCGATCCATCCGGCCAAACCATCACCTACTGGCATCAGTATAACGGTGGCACACAACTAGACACCATGAACGCACTGGTGGAAGAATTCAACAGCAGCAACGAATGGGGCATCACCGTTGAGGCTATCCCCCAGGGTGGTTACAATGACATCCGCAGCCTGATGAGCGCCGCCATCACCAGTGGCGACCTGCCGAATCTGGTCGCTGGTTACCAGAATGACGCGCAAAGCTGGTTTCTGGACGATGCCGCGCTTGACCTAAATCCCTACTATAATGACCCGACCTGGGGCTTCACCGAAGAAGAAGCCGCCGACCTGAATGCCGGAATTATCAGCTTCAACGTCATGAATGGCGAACCCTTCAACGGCGCAATGCTGGCATGGCCGAATCAGGTTTCCGCCAATGTCATGTCCGTGAATCTGGGCATGCTCAGCGAAGCGGGCTTTGATGCCGCACCGACCACCTTCGAGGACTTCACCGCTATCGCCTGCGCGACCAAAGACCTGACCGGCCCCAATGGCGAAGATATTCAGGGCTTCCCCATCAAGGCGGACTCCAGTGAATTCGAGTCCTTCCTGGCCAGCCGTGGTGGCAGCATCTTCGACTTTGAAGCCGATGCCTATAACTTCACCAGTGAAGAAGCCATTGCCACCTTCCAGTTGTTCCAGGACCTGTACAACGAAGGTTGTGCTTATATCCCGGACACCGCCTTTGGCAATACCGATGACTTCGCTTTTGGCCTCAACCCGATGGCCATCGGCAGCACCGCCGGTATTTCCTTCATTGTCAATAACATCACCGAGAGCGGCAGCGGTGTGGACAACTGGGTGAATACCACCACCCCCTGGACAGATGATAATCAAACTGTGCAGTTATTCGTCCCCAGCGTGATTGTTGTCCCCAGCACACCAGAAGAAAATCTGGCGACCTGGCTGTTCCTGAAATACATGACCAATACCGAAAATCAGATTACCTGGACACAGAACACCTCTTACTTCCCAGTTCGCACATCAGCGGCGGAAGGTCTGAGTGAGGAATTTGTCAGCGGTAATCCCTACTGGTCAAGCATCAATGACCTGATCGCCAGCGGCGAAGTCAGCATCTACAGCTCGCCCCAGGTGATTTCCTACGGTACCGTGCGTGGCTTAGTCGCTACCGCTGTCGCCGATGTCACCACCAATGGCATGGACGTGGCTGAAGTAGCCGCCCGTCTGGAAGAAGAAGCTAACGCGGCGCATGCCGACAGCATGTAATTCGCACCTGCTTCATCTGTAAGTTGAATCAAAAAAGCGGTCTGTGGTCTCACAGGCCGCTTTTCTTTTGATAGGCTGAGCAACACCTGAATATGGATTACGCTTTGCGGGCAATAAAAATGGTGCGCTCGAAAGGATCAATTACATATTCAACGCTGAAACCGACTTCACGAAACACCCCTAGCCAGTCATCCAGCGCGAATAATCCGCCAATATGCTGGTCATGTTCCACTCTGACCGGCTGACCCTCTTCCCGCAGCATAAACACATAATCGGTGGTGTAAGTCGTGTCATCCTCGTCAGGGTCATAACTCCATTCCAGATAGCGGACGCTGCGCCCATCGCCATCTTCGCCCCCATGATCGGTTGAGGGTTCAAATGTTTCGCGGACAGCATCCGGCACAAATAACCCAATCCCCCCGGCTTTACAATGGACAAAGGCGGTTTCAATGGCTTGCTTCAACTCAGCCAGCGTAACCATGTAATCAATCGAGTCATGCATAAAAACCACATCAAAAGTACGTTCCAGCCGCACCGTGCGAATATCACCCTGGATGTGTTCACAATCGGGGTTCAGTTGGCGGCTTACATCCAGCATCGAATCCGATAAATCAACCAGTGTCACCGCTGAAAAGGCCGCCTTCATGTGCAGCGCATTATTGCCACCACCACTCCCCAGATCAATCAGCGTGGCCGCCTGTTCAGCAGTAGATGTGGGCAGCAGAGTTAGAAAAAAGTCCACTTCCTCAGCATAGTCATCTGGTGGGGAAATGAGCGGCCACCATACCGCCAGTTCGTTGTAAAACTTTGATGTCATGCCAAAATGTTCCTGATGATTAAACTGTAAAATTCAGGCCGCAGGTCTGTCTTAGCCTGGTTCAATGACTCTAAAATCGGTCAGCAGACAGGCAGCATCCCCCTGGGCATCCAGCCCCCAGTATGACGGGTAACAGCCATCCCCCCAGCCACTGCTGAAGGCGATCAGATTAAGACCGCTTTCCGGCTCCAGTTCGAGGGTTGCCCAACTGCGCGTATGTTTATAGGTTGCATCCATACCTTCGGTTAGCGGGTCGATAAAGCGCCGCTCCCATGCCACTGTATCTGTTTTCTCCAACGCGGCAAACAGTTGGGTTACAGCGACATCCATGAAGCAGCCTGTACCCGCATCCACACCATAACAATAGGACTCGTTAGGTTTGGGTGCGGGTCTGTTCGGCAGGGCTACCTGCCCGCTTTCCCAACTCAACAGAGTTTCCGGCTTGAACCGCACACAGGCATAAGCGATGCGCTCATCAGATTGCTGATTGCGGTGTTTAAACTGCGCGATGTAAATTGTCACCGGGTATTTGCCGGGATGGACGCTGCGCGTAAACGGTGTTGTCTCAAAGAAAACGAACGGATCGTTAGCGACGATACTGCCCGTGGTCAGGACTAAATCACCGAGTTCACGGCGCTCCAACTGGTAATTACCGAGATCAGGGCTATGACTGCTGATCGGTGTTTCAGTGAATAGGTGGTTGTAACTGGCATTCATGGCGAACTGACCCTTAACCCTTAACGCCGCCTGATACGCAAATGTAACCCACCAGGCGGCCTGAGCATTTTGACTTAAAACGCTGGCAGCATCAACGGTTGATTATTGATGTACACGTACCAGTACGGCAGCCAGCCGATGCCGAACAATTCCATGTGAATGTCCTTCTTGTAGGGCGTGACCATGTATTCCTGAATATCATTGGCGATTGCTGCCCACCTCTCATTCACACTGCTCAATTCCTGCTCAAAGCGCACTTCCAGTTGATCCATCTCGTCCTGAATACGATCAATCACTTCCTTGCTTTCGCTCAGGTCTTCTTCGGTCTGGCGGGTAAAGCGCCGCGCACGGCTGGTACGCGAGAGTGTGTAGGTGGTTCGTCCCTTCAGCAGACTGAGCAATGCCTCACCCTGGGTAAAGGTCTGCTCGCGCCGACGGTCAGCCAGTTCTTTATGCTCTGCCCCCAGTTCGCGTTCCTTCTTGGTAAGCTGCATTTCCAGCTTATCCATTTCCTTCTCAAACTGCGATGTCACCTTGTCGATTTCGGCATCGCGACCTTCACGCGCCACCTGGGTGGCCTGCGCGTAAAATTCGCTGTCCTCGACATCCGGGTTGCTGTAGAGTTTGAGAGTCGGATTAAACGGAATTTTCAGCCGCGCCGTGTTGTAAAGCGCGTCCACCAGTTCCTTTTGCAGCGCCGTGATGCGTTTGCTATCGGTCATGCCGCTGGTCGGCTCGGCGTAAATCGCCGTCATGTGCGGGCTGGAAGACACCATTTTCGGGTCAACCGGGTCGGTCAGGTATTCATCCCAGTGAATCAACCCGGAGCGATCCAGATCGGGGATTTTATAAGTGTAATACCGCGCCGTGAAAATATTGGATTTGCGATCCTGATAGCGCACCGCGGCCTGCCCCAACAATACCGGACGATAAGCCAGCACCATGCTGCCCACCGCCTGTGCCGCGAAATTCGTCCGCCGCTGCCATTCACTGAGCGCCTGATCACCCGTCATACGATGCGCCATAAAATATTTGGTGATCGCCGACGGAATCGGTGGCTCACTGGTCAGGAAACCGGGCGGCAAAACGACACCGGGGGCAATCGGCTGCGACTCATTGGTGAGCGGATTGCTGGATGCGGGAACCGGCAGGTTATTGGTATACCCATTCGAAGCTGGCACCATCGCAGTCTGGGCGTTGAAACCGGGCAGATTCTGCGGCGGTACGGTGGCATTCACACCCGGCAGATCATTGAGGGGCGGCATGCTGCTGGTGGGATTCATCGTCGGCACCACCATCCGCTGCTGCGGATAGGCATTCGCGCCCTGCGCCACAATCTTCGCCATCAGATCCTGGCGCTGCTCGGCCATTAAAGTGCTGACCTGCTGGCGGGTTAACGGCCCGGTCAGATAATTCATTGCCCAGCGGGTATGCACCAGCGTCGGCCCACCGGTATCATGCACGTTATGCATCAGAAAAACACGCGGCTCAATGTCAGAAATTAACCGTCCGGCATCCTGAATGCTGAAATTGTTGTCCACCGTAGCCAATGCTTCCAGCCCGCTCATCACGCGCTTCTTGTCATTTTCCGTCTGCAAGCGCCCGATAAACCACGTCCCCGCATTGGTCAGGCCCTTATAGTCCAGATCACCGGGATTCTGCGTCGCCAGAATCAGACCCAGGCCAAATGCACGCGCCTGCTTCAGCAAGCGCAGAATCGGATCTTTGGTCGGTGGATTACGCGGGTGCGGTGGGAAATAGCCAAACATCTCGTCAATGTAAAACAGCGCTCGTAAGCTGGTCGTGCCGCTGAGGGTACGCATCCAGCTCAGCATATTTTCCGCCAGCAGCGTGATGATAAACTGCCGCTCGGCCTCGGACAGATGCGCGATGTAAAAAATCGAGACACGCGGACGGCCATTGGGCTGATACAGCAGACTCTGAATATCCAGCGCATCACCCTGAATCCAGGACTGAAACGACGGTGACGCGATGATGTTGTTCATATCCATCGCCAGTTTCTGCCGCGCCTTCTCCGACATATAATCATCGACTGAGAACACACCCAGCTTTTCAAACGGCGGCTTCTGCACCTGTATGATGATATCTTCCAGCGACAGGTCAATGCCGCGCCGCCAAGCATATTCAAAAATGTTGGAAACCAGCACATGCTCTTTATCGCGCACCGGCTCCACATTCAGGCCGATCAGCGCCAGCAGCGCGGTCACGGTGCCGTTAATGCGCTCGCGGTTTTCTTCTTCGTGGCCGTTCCAGCCCTCACGCGGTGCACGCAGCGAGGCCAGAATGCTGATCGGCAGACCCGCGTCCGAACCCGGCGTGTAAATGCTGTACTTGGCGGCCAGCTTCAGCCAGCGCAGCCGATCCGGCACAATGCCCCAGCTACCCAGCCCTTCGCGCCAGCGGTGCGCAATATCCGCCGCGTAAGAGGGTACATCCATCCCCGCGCGACGGGCTTCATCCACATTGATCCACGGTTGAAAATCCTGTGGACGCAGATCAGGAAAGGTCAGCAGCAGATTGGTGATGTCGCCTTTCGGGTCGATAATGATCGCCGGGATGTTATCCAGAACCGCTTCTTCCAGCAGATTGACACACAGGCCGGTCTTGCCGCTGCCTGTCATGCCGACCACGACCGCATGGGTCGTCAGATCACGCGAATCATAATACACCACATCGTCGGTCAGCCGATGTGCATCCGGGTCGTAGCGCCGCCCCAGATAAAATGTCGTTGGTGCTTCGATAAAAGGCATCCCACCAATCTCCATATTTACTCAAATTACAAAATACGCTTTTTTGTTCTACGCTAGTATAGCATAACTCGCCCGCTTTGATGGGCTTTGTCAGGCTAAATCGGATGAAAATCGCATTAAATAGTGGAAATCTAATAGTTGAACTATAGCGATTTTTTAACCCCCTCTAAATCTCCCCCGAATTCAGGGGAGACTTTAATTATAGCGTATCGGTCTCCCTCCCTGAATTCGGGGAGGGCCGGGGAGGGGTCATAAAAGCGCAAAAGTTCACAGCGCTTTGGCATATTCCACCGTAAAGTCCAAAGTTAGGACTTTATAACAAACATTCTTACGTCAACTGCATTTAGACCGAGTAAGAGCACCAAACAGAGATGCCCACCCGAAAATTTATGTTAAGGAGTCAATCTCATGAGTGATCAACCGGATATGAAAATGGATGTCCCCTGCTGTCCCGAATTGGAAACCGGGGATG
>JBBSQD010000124.1:0-17683 GCA_038258185.1 Aggregatilineales bacterium
CTCGACCCGGTTAATCACCTGCTGGATAATCTTCGAAGGCGTAATATCTTCGGCCTCTGCCTCAAACGTAACGACGATGCGATGCCGCAGCACGTCCGGCGCGACCTGTTTCACATCGTCGGGTGTGACATAACCTCTGCCGCGCAGAAACGCATGGGCTTTGGCCGCTTTCATCAGGAAGATGGTCGCGCGGGGTGAAGCGCCATACTCGATCAATGGACGCAGATCGCTCATGCCGCTGGCGTTAGGGTCACGGGTGGCGAAAATAATATCCAGTACATACTCTTTAATTTTATCATCGACATAAATCGTATTGATGACCTGCCGCACCCGTACAATGGTTTCGGTGTCGATAATCGCTTTAGGGGCTTCGGGCGGTTCGCCGGTCATGCGCTCCATAATGATGCGTTCCTCGGAGCGTGTCGGATAGCCGACGATGACCTTGAGCATAAAGCGATCCAGTTGCGCTTCCGGCAGTGGATAAGTACCCTCCTGCTCAATCGGATTCTGTGTCGCCAGCACCATAAACGGATCATCGAGTTTGTGCGTCTTCTCGCCCAGCGTAACCTGCCGTTCTTCCATCGCTTCCAGTAAAGCGGATTGGACTTTGGCTGGCGCACGGTTGATTTCGTCCGCCAGGATGATATTCGTAAAAATCGGGCCGGGACGCGGGGTAAAAGTCCCGGTCTGCGGATTGTAAATCTGTGTGCCGATCAGATCCGCCGGCAGCAGATCAGGCGTAAACTGGATGCGCTGGAAACCTGCATGAATCGTACTGGCTAAAGTACGCACAGCCATCGTCTTTGCCAGACCGGGAACCCCTTCAATCAGAATATGTCCGTTGGTCAGCAGCGCGATCAACAGGCGATTAATCAGCCGTTCCTGCCCCACGATGATGCGTCCGGTTTCATCCATGATACTCTGGACAAAACCCGCCTCTCGCTGGATATATTCATTTAATTCACGTATCGAATTCATCAGACTCCTGATTGAGGTAACGACAAAACCTCAGGTTATTTTACCCCAAACACAAATTTGGAAAAACCGACAGGTTTAACGGCCAAAAAACGAACACAGATTAACCGCATTGGCTGTGCCACAACTGGAAAGTGCCTGCGAGCCCAACAGTGCCAGTCCCACACAGGCGAATAAAGTGACAATCACCAGCAGGCACCCACACCATGCCACCGGGCCACCGCTCAGAATATCGAAAAACAACCCGACGAAACTTCCGAATATATTGAGCACGCCGCCGATGACCTGCAACCCCAGGAATAAAAACACGCCTACCCCACACAGCAAGACGCAGCCAAGCGCCAGCAAAAAGGCACTGTCCGGGGTCATATTCTGAAAAAGATTCATCGGTTATCCTTGACCAGCCTAGGGCACACACACGTCAGAGGTGACTTCCTGCAGGCTCCAGTCGTCGCTGTCTGGCGGATGCTGATAACACTGGCAGTAACTCACCGGATCAGCCTGACCCTGCCACAACACAAACTGCACATTGGTCTGCACACAGGTCAGATCATCTTTTTCGTGGAGTTCCGCCGTCGAAATACCCAGTCCGCGTTCACGGGCTTCCATAACCAACCAGATACGCAGCCGTTGCTCCGGCGCAGCACCCGTGTTCAGGCTGATTTCACCGCGAACGGCCAGAGTAATCAGAAAGCAGGGTGTGAGCAATAAAATTGCCCAGATTACCAGTCCAATTCCACAGCCGAGGCGAGCCAATGGCCCTCGGCGGTGGGGTGCAACTTCTACCGGCTCAACATCGGCGTCATCTTCGGGTACGATGGATTTGTCTTCAGCCATACCTAACTCTCTGCAAAGCGCATGACCAGGTGATCATCCGCATCATAACTGACATGAACAAAAAACGGCGCATCACCCGGTTTCATAGCAATGATGCGCGGTAAAATTTCGGGGATATCATCCACCAGATCAAGCGCTGACATCTGGCTGACGGGTATCCAGTGTAATGTGCCTTCGTCATTGGCAATGGTTTCACGTTGCGTCGTGCGCCCGACGAATACAAACAGGATAATACCACTTTCGCCACCCGCATCGATATTATAAACCGCGCCCAACCGCAGGCTGTCTACCCGCAGACCACTTTCTTCCAGGATTTCACGGCGCGCACTTTCGAGCGGGTCTTCATCGCGTTCAATGTGTCCGCCCAACCCATTGTAGCGATTGGGGAACACGCGTTTGTGTGGCGCGCGTTTCATCAACAGCACGTCATCACCATTCAGCACAAAGCACAGTGTGCGCGGGATGGTTAACCAGCGGTTATCGGTTGCATTCGCGCCTTGTTCCTCAGCACCCATTCCAACACCTTTAATCAATCCAGTTAAACTAAACGGGAAATTGCCCTTGGGTCAAGTCCGTGCTACGCTACAGGCGATTTACATCCATGCCATACAGGAAAATATCACCATGGCACAAGATATTCTTGTTGCGCCCACACCTGACCTGCGCATTGTCTATACACAGTCGGTTCATGCGCATGAAGATCACGATACCCAGCGCTCGCGGCCACTGATCGAGCGCTTACAGCATGAAGAGTTCATGATTAACCCGCCCATCGTTGCGCCTATCAGCAGCATGGCGTACGTGATTCTGGACGGTGCGAATCGCTGCTATGCTTTCGCGGAATTGGGCTATCCGCATATTCTTGTCCAGGTGGCCGCCTATGAGAGCGGTTATGTCGAGCTTGAAACCTGGTCGCATATCGTCAGTCACTGGGATGCGGAAACGTTTATTGAAGCCGTCCAGCAAATCCCTGATATTCGGCTCACTTCCGGACAGGATAAAAACGCCATCGCGCATATTCTGTTCAGGGATGGTCGCCTGTTGGCGGCTCAGGCTTCGATCCAGAATACCCATGAGCGTAATGCTGCGCTTCGGAAGATCGTCCACCTGTATCAGCAGCATGCGCGCTTATATCGCACCACGACCACAGAGCCGGATGAAATCTGGCCGCTCTATCCCGAAGCGATTGCGCTGGTCATCTTTCCGGCTTATCAACCGCCGGACATTATCGCCGCGGCCAAGCATCAGGCATTTCTGCCCGCTGGGGTCAGCCGGCATATCGTACATGGACGCGCGTTGCGCATCAATTATCCTATAGCTGCACTCCGCGACGAGAATACCCGTTTAGAGGATAAAAACCAAGCACTGCAAAGCTGGCTTCAGGACAGGCTGGCAAATCGCAAAGTTCGCTATTATGCTGAAGCCACGTACCAGTTTGATGAGTAAGGACAGGTCATGACACAGACCGTTGCACAGGCATTAGCCCATGCCACACTTTATACCGATCATCAGGATTATGCCCTGGTAAAATTGCCGCTGGTCGCCATGACAGCCGCCGCCGGCATCATTGCCGAAATTGGCGAACCCTTCTGCACGATGATTGCCGACAAGGACGAAGTAACGCTGATGATCCCTGCGGAAGCCTTTACGGACTTCGAGCGGCGCTTACCCGGCCACACTGTGAGTGCCCAGGTTTACCGCTTAATCACATTTGATGTGGAACTGGAGCCGGATTTAGTCGGCTTTATGGCGCATATCAGTCAGGCATTGGCTGCTGCCGGTGTGAGCATTCTGCCGATTGCAGCCTTCACGCGCGATCATCTGTTAGTCCCGGCTGAGAAACTTGATCTGGCTTTACAAACGCTGGAATCGCTAAAATCTAAATAGTTAAGATGCCTTCTGCCCAAATAAGACCCTATAATTAACCTATGGATATTCCAATTTTCCCAACCGACAAAGCACCGCAACCCAAAGAATCGATTCGTATCGAGGCTGTGGAGATTACCCCCTACCCTGATCGCTTTCGGATCTTCATCCACATCAAAGTCACCGCTTTTCTGGAGCGTCCAAATCTGCTATTGGTCGCGCATGATGAGAATGATCAGATCGTCAGTGAATTGAACATCATCGAAACCATGCACAATGACATGGAGTTCACAATGCATCTGCGGAACGTGACCGAACCAGCGGGAGTCTATACGCTCACCACTGATCTCTTCTACGAGACACGGAACCCGCCGCAGGATCGGCATATTGAAACCTTTATCGTTCCCGAAGCAGACGAAACCGACTGAGTATGGATTTATCGTTTACCCGCGATCAGGTAAAGCAAATGGTCGATCATGCGCAGGATGAGTATCCGCATGAAGCCTGTGGCGTCATTGGCGGCGTGGATGATAAAGCACTGACTATTGTGCCGCTGAGTAATATCTCGCCAGAACCACAGCACCATTACCATATAGACGATACAGGTCTGACTACAACTCTGTTCGATCTGCAAAATAAGGGCTGGTCACTGATAGGGTTTTATCATTCACATCCCACAGGCGACCCGATCCCCTCACCCACTGATATTCAACAGGCCACCTATCCCAACACGCCCTATGTGATTATCGGTCTGCGCCAGCGGGATGATCCGTCTATCGCAGCCTGGGAAATGACCTATGGCAAGGTAACACCTGTCGAGTTAAATATCGGCACTTTACAGCCGAACCCCTCCGATGCTGTACGAGGGTTATCCTCTGCACAGCGCGTGGCTATTATCCTGGGGGCAGCCGTTGCGTTCATCTTTATGATTATCTTATCTGTAACGCTTTTGCCACCTGCCCCGATTATCCCATAACGAGAACACCATGAACCTGATAATTTACTTTCTGATTTGTGTGATTGGCATCCTTGCCGGTGGTCTGATCAATGTGTTGGCCGACGATCTGCCGGAACGAAATAACCCGCAGCGCCCCCATTACCCGGATGGCACACCACGTCCTGTATCTGCATGGCTGGGGATTACCGCCTTTCTGATGCGACAGCGCACCTCCGCGACGGGTTCGCGTCTGTCGTGGCGCCACCCCCTTACAGAGATCGGTACTGCCCTACTCATGCTGCTGACCGCAGTGATGATGGGGAATGATCCTGAAGTCAGTTCGATACAGTTGGTCTTCTACCTGATCTATATGGCTATTTTCGCACTGGTCACAGTGATCGACCTTGAGCATCGTCTCATTCTGTTTATTGTCATTATCCCCTCGTCTGCCTTAGCCATACTGGATGCCATCATCACGCCCGCTCAGAGTAAGCCTGACCTCAGGGATGCGCTGTTAGGGGGATTACTCGGCTTCGGAGTGTTCTTCATGTTGTATCTGGGAGGCGTTCTGTTTTCGTATGTGGTGGCCAAGCTTCAAGGGTATGAGTTACCCGAAGTCGCCTTTGGATATGGGGATGTGATGCTGTCCACGTTGTGTGGGTTGATCCTGGGATGGCAACCGCTGATCTTCGCTATGTTCATCACGGTGTTTGCCGGAGCTTTTGGCGCATTGATCTACTTGCTGGTGAGGAACTTCTCGGGCAGGTACGATATGTTTACGCCCCTGCCCTATGGCCCCTATATTGTGTTGGGTACACTGGTGATGCTGCTGTTTACCGAACAGGTACGGGCGTTCAGCTTTTCGCTTCTGTAGCCCGCTCGATGATGCCGCCACCCAGGCAGACATCACCATCAAACACCACCGCACCCTGGCCGGGTGTGATATCCCGCAATGGCTGCTCGAACTGAACAGCCATGCGGCCATTTTCAAGCGGTGTGATTGTCGCCGGAACAGCGTGGGCCTTATAGCGGATCTTCACTTCAGCCTGAAAGCTTTCAGCAGGCATCTCACCACTGACCCAATTCACCCGATTAGCGGTAAGCTGCGTCCCACCGAGTTCATCCACGGTGCCCACGACTAACGCATTGCGGTAAGGGTTCATGCCGATCACGTACAACGGATCGAGTGATTGCACACCCAAACCTTTACGCTGACCAATAGTGTAATTAGCCAAGCCGTTATGCTCACCCACAATATCGCCGTTCTTGCGCACAATCGGCCCGGTGACCATGATTTCGGGTACATAATCGGTCAAAAATCGCCGGTAATCCCCATCACCTAAAAAGCACAAATCCTGGCTGTCATGTTTGCTGGCCGTTGGCAGTCCAAAACGTGCGGCGATCTCGCGTACTTCCGGCTTCGCATATTGCCCAACTGGAAACAAAGCATGGCTTAATTGATCCTGCCCCATGACACTCAGCACATAACTCTGATCCTTGTTATCATCCAGGCCTTTTCTGAGCAGGAATTTACCGTCTGCGGCCTGTTCCACCCGCGCATAATGCCCGGTCGCCAGATACTGCGCATCCAGCGCCAGCGCATTCTGCTGCAACCAGTCAAAGCGAATCTGTCGATTACACTCGATGCACGGATTCGGTGTGAAGCCCTGTCGGTGCTGGTCAATAAAATATTCCACCACGGTACTGCGAAACACATCTTTCGTATCCAGCACATAAAATGGAATATCCAGTTTGTCGGCAATGCGTCGCGCATCGGCCATCTGATCAGGCGTACAGCAGCGGTTATACAACTTTCCACCGACACTTTCCTCAGACCATAGGCGCATCATCATGCCTATCACGTCATAGCCCTGCTCGACCAACAGCGCCGCCGCAACCGAACTATCTACGCCGCCGCTCATGGCGACGACGACTCGAATATCTGCGTTATTTCCCACAGCCTCAAACTCTCACTAAATTATACAAACGCTCAACCACATCCTGAAGCGCATGGATGGTGTATTCAATATCATCCGTCGTGGTCTGACGCCCCACGGTCAGCCGTAAGCCACCCATCGCTTCCTGCTCGTTATAGCCTAAAGCCATCAACACATTAGACGGTTCAGGATTGCCTGTCTTACATGCCGATCCGCCACTGGCCGCAATTCCTTTGACATCCAGATGCATCAGCAACAGATTGCTGTCAATACCCTCAAAAATAAAACTGGCGTGTGAGGGTAAGCGCTGTTCCGGGTGACCCGTCAGTTGCGCATTTTTCACACCACTCAGCACCCCATGAATCAATTGGTCGCGCATGGTTTGATAATGCGCAGTGTGGGCCTCTATTTCGGCGTAAGCCAGTTCCAGCGCATATGCCATGCCGACAATCAACGGCGTGTTATGCGTGCCTGCTCTGCGGCCATTTTCATGACTTCCGCCACTCTGTGTAGGCACAAGCTCTATCCCATCACGGATATACAGCGCACCAACACCTTTTGGCCCATAAAACTTGTGCGCTGATAAACTCATCAGATCGACAGCCAGTGTCTGTACATCCAGGCTAAGCTGACCGGCACCCTGAACTGCGTCCGTATGAAATAAAGCGCCGTGCTGATGCGCGATTCGTGCCAGATCAGCAATCGGCTCAATCGTGCCGACCTCGTTGTTGGCATAGATGATGCTGGCTAAACCCGCGCCATCGGCACAGATTTGCTCAAAAGCTGCCGAGTCGACACTGCCGAAACGATCAACCGGAACAATAGCTTGTTCAAAAGCCATCACATCATGTAATTGGTCAACCGTCTTGCCAACCGCGCTGTGTTCCAGCGGCATTGTGACCAGTTTGGGATGGCCGCCATGCTCTCGCAGGTGCCATGCCACGCCACGCAGCGCCATATTATCACTTTCGGAGCCGCCGCTGGTAAACACGATTTCGGACGATTTGCAATTCAGCACAGCCGCCATTTTTTCACGGGCATCTTCAATCGCCTGTTCCGCTTTACGCCCAAAACGATGGCTAGATGAGGCATTACCATAGACATCTGTAAAATAGGGAAGCATCACATCCATAACACGCGGGTCAACCGGCGTACTTGCAGAATGATCCAGATACACGACACGTTTCTGAGTCACGATTTTTGCCTCTTTGTAACGATATCTCGGATACACATTGTAATAGAGTGCGCGGACTTTTGTCAGTACCGGTTTCAAGTTATCAGTCTGCGTTGCGGGTGCATCGGCGAGCGTAAGACCGCGGATGAGAACCTCAGCATAGCCCCTCTTTTCCTGATAGGCTAATCCCTGTTGGATCGATACTTTATCAAGGGAAAAATCTAAACTGACGAGCGGGTGGGGTTCTCATCCGGTGGTCGGTTAAACCAGATTATCTTAATGAGTGTTTCGTTTCATGACTATACGAAAATTATCAAATTCAAAGAACTCACCAAATCATCTCATTCTGATATTGTTTTTAATTGACTACGCGAAGTATATAAAGCGCCAAAAGTTAAATTACACCCGCTAAGTTTAAGATTGTGCAAAAAGAGGCAATGTTTCCCAGTGTATATTATAATAGCGTCGGTCTCACACCATTAATCACCCGCAAATCACCTGTAAATCTGGTGTTGACACATTACAAGCATAGGAGAAGAAGTATGTCTATTATTGAGTCTATTCACGGTCGTGAAGTGCTGGACTCACGCGGCAATCCTACAGTTGAAGTTGAGGTCAGCTTAACCGACGGCGCTTTTGGTCGCGCGATTGTTCCCAGCGGTGCTTCAACCGGCGAACACGAAGCCCTCGAACTGCGCGATGGCGATAAAAGCCGTTATGGCGGTAAAGGCGTGCTTAAAGCAGTTGAGTCCGTTAATGGGACAATTGCCGAGGCGCTCACAGGCGCATTCGCCCTCAACCAGAAAGAAATTGACGACCAGATGATCCTGCTGGATGGCACACCCACCAAAGAAAATCTGGGTGCCAATGCGATCCTGGGTGTTTCACTGGCGGTGGCACGGGCCGCGGCCAACAGCGTCGGATTGCCCCTGTATGCCTATCTGGGTGGCGTTCATGCCCATGTGCTGCCTGTCCCCATGATGAACATCATGAATGGCGGGAAACACGCCGCAAACAGTACCGATTTCCAGGAATTCATGATTATGCCGGTCGGCGCGGATACTTTCAGCGAAGCACTGCGCTGGGGCGTGGAGATCTACCAGACACTGAAAAATGTGCTGCATGATCGCGGCCACAGTACCGCCGTTGGTGACGAAGGTGGCTTTGCCCCCAGCTTAGGCTCCAACCAGGCCGCGCTGGATGTCATCATGGAAGCCATTGAAAAAGCTGGCTATATCCCCGGTGATCAGATCCGCATCGCCCTTGACCCAGCCGCCTCCGAGATTTATAAAGATGGCAAGTATCATCTGGAAATCGAAGGTCGCACCCTTAGCGGGGAAGAAATGGTCGAATTCTGGACCGACTGGACAAAACGCTATCCGATCATTTCGCTTGAAGACGGTCTTCAGGAAGATGACTGGGGCAACTGGACAAAACTGGTTTCTGCCATTGGTGATCGTGTTCAGATCGTCGGTGATGATCTTCTGGTGACCAACGTAGAGCGTGTCGAGCGGGCGATTCGTGAAAAAGCCGCCAACTCGCTGCTGTGCAAAGTCAACCAGATCGGCAGCCTAACTGAAGCGATGGCCGCCAGCCAACTGAGCCAGCGTCACGGCTGGACAGTCGTCACCAGCCACCGCAGTGGCGAAACTGAAGATGCCACTATTGCCGACCTTGCAGTCGCCATGAACGCCGGCCAGATCAAAACCGGCGCGCCCGCTCGTTCTGACCGTGTCGCCAAATACAACCAGCTTCTCCGCATCGAAGAAGAACTGGGCAGCGCCGCGGTTTATCCGGGGCTTAAAGCATTTACCAATCTCAGCATTTAATCAAGTACAGTACAGAAAGAAGGATTTGAATTGTCTCTCAAGCGAATTGACGGCAAAAGAACTAAAATTGTTGCGACAATTGGCCCAACTTCTAGCGACGAGACGATCTTGCGCCAGCTTATTCGCAAGGGGGTCAATGTCGCACGGATTAATTTCTCGCACGGCGATCACGAAACGCATGGCCGCAATATCACCAATATCCGGCGCATTGCGGAGGAAGAAGGCGCAGTTATCGCCATCCTCAGCGATCTGCAAGGCCCTAAGATCCGCATCGGTAAGGTCTATAACGAACCGTTTCAGATCGAACCCGGGGACATGCTCCGGCTGACACTGGATGAGGTCACAGGGGAAGATCCCCATGTGATCGCCCTGCCTCATCCGGAATTTGTCCGGGATATTGAAGCCGGTATGCAGCTCTTGCTGGATGACGGTAATCTCGAATTTGTGGTTCGTGAAACCACCGGCAGATCGTTAATCTGCGAAGTCATCATCGGTGGCGCGCTGAAATCGCGTAAGGGTGTGACCGCCCCCACAGCCAAGCTCACGCTCTCTGCGATTACCGATAAAGATCGCGAAGATGTTGAGTTTGCGCTCAAAATGCAAACCGACTATGTGGCGATGTCTTTTGTGCGTTCTGAAGAAGATATCCGTGAGCTGAAATGGCTTATCCGCCACCTGGGCAGCGCGGTCGAACCAGCTATCATCGCCAAAATTGAGAAGCACGAAGCGCTTGATAACATCGAGTCCATCATCGCTATATCTGACGGAATCATGGTCGCCCGTGGTGACCTGGGTGTTGAAACCCCGGCAGAAGAAGTCCCTGTCCATCAGAAACGCATCATCAAGCTGTGTAATATCGCCAGCAAGCCGGTAATCACCGCGACACAGATGCTGAACTCAATGGTCGATAATCCGCGCCCCACCCGTGCCGAAGCCAGTGATGTTTACAATGCGATTGTCGATGGTACCGATGCGGTCATGCTCAGTAATGAAACCGCCAGCGGCAACTTCCCGGTGGAAGCTGTCGAAACAATGGCGAACATTGCCCTCACAGCAGAGAAAAATCTGATGCTCTCGCGGCCTACCGAGCGCACCATCTACAAACCCAACACGAGCGAAAATCGGGAAAGCATCTCCGATGCGATCAGTCAGGCCACTTCGCAGATTTCGGAAGTCCTTAACTGCACGGCCATCGTCACATCGACCCTTACCGGTTACACGGCACGGCGTGTCGCTAAAGAACGTCCGCGCACACCGATTCTGTGTGTTACCCCCAGTGATGTCACCTACCGTCGGATGGCGCTGGTATGGGGTGTCATCCCGATGATGATCCCACAGTTTAATACCATTGATGAGATGATCGGATTGGTTGTTCAGACAGCGCATGATGCCGAACTGCTCAAACGCGGGGATAGCGTCGTAATCATTGCCGGTGTGCCCTTTGGCATCGGCGGGCAAACCAACTTCTTAAAAATCCATACAGTGGGTGAATCCGGCGAAATCTAAAAATGCCAGCGTTTATTGATAATCATCACCCTCAATAAATTCGAGCGTTTCACTACTTCGCTGAGATTGTGGCACCGACTGCGAATCATAACCTGCATTTGCCTGCCAACCTTGAGATAGTTCTCTCCGGGTTGGCGGCATATAGCCAGTCGCAACCTCCTGCGTCACCTGACTTGTCGCACAATATGGGCACAAATTCCACGACAGTTCCAGCGTTCTGCTGCAATGAATACACGGCTTTTTCAGACGCGTATGGCAATGAGCGCAGGCCTGCCAATCCTCGCGCACACGCTGACCACAGGCGGGGCAGGTCGGTTTTTCCTCAATTTCCTGCAACAGGGCTTCTTCCTCAAGGGATCGCTCATAGGCTTCTGCCAGTGTTTCACGCGGTCGCAAAAAGATATAAATCAGCAAACCGGGCACGGTCAGCACCGCGACCATCAACGCAACCAGAATTTGAGCGACATTATCACGCGAGCGGGCACGCATATCCCGGTAAGACCAGATAATCATCGCCAGCCAGAATGCCGCCAGAATCACACCGCCATAGACGGTAATCAGCAACAGAATATCTTCTGAATTCAAGTTCAATAATCTCCAGACACAGCTTATACCCGAAAAACATCGGGGCACAATTTGGAGTATAGCAGCAGCTTTCCTGCGATGCAACGCATATCAATTGAGCAGGATCATCGTGTTACAATGTAACACATTACTGCAAGCGGGAATTCAACATGCCAGACAAGCGTCTGATGATCCAGGATATGTCCGATAGTGACCGGCCACGAGAACGACTGCTGCAACACGGTGCATCGGCTTTATCCAATGCTGAATTACTGGCAATTATCCTGCGGACGGGCACCACAGCCGAGAACGTCCTGCGCCTCTCAGAGCGTATTCTGGCGCAATATAATGGCCTGCAAGGACTGGCTCAGGCTGTCCCTGCCGATCTCTTAAACATCAAGGGGCTGGGAACCGCCAAAATCGCGCAGGTCTGTGCAGCCATCGAGTTAGGCAACCGCCTGATGACCCAACGTGACGAACCGCGTCCGGTCATCAACACAGCCGCAGATGCCGCCCGGCTCGTCATGGATATGAAGCAGCTTTCCCAAGAGCATGTTCGGGTGATGCTGTTGGATAGCAGCCGTCGCGTGCAGACTATCACGACCGTTTATATGGGGACGGTGAATGCTTCTCTGCTGCGTGTGTCCGAGGTTTTTCGCGAGGCTGTGGTGCGCAACTGTCCGGCCATTATTCTGGTGCATAATCACCCCTCTGGTGACCCTGCGCCATCCCCCGAAGACATTGAACTGACACGAACGCTCATCGCCGGAGGTCGTTTACTGGATATCGCCGTATTAGATCACATCATCATCGGGGATAATGCATGGTCATCCCTGAAAGAAATGGGGTTGGCCTTCCAGCGTTAAGGGCTAATCGTTTCCGTTGCGCTCGGCGTAATTTCGGCCAAAGGCACATCGGGCTTCTGTCGTCCCAGCAATGCAACCTCACTCACCTGCACATCATACTCATGCCCAGAAGCATAAAACATGATTCCTACAATCGAATTGAGATTGGCTTCAGAATTGGGAAACAGATTCAACAGATTACCGCTGTCGTAGGTATACCACGATTGCTCATTTACATACTCATGTTCCTGCACACAACCACCCGTGCAGATCAGCGGGAATGTTGATGATTCACGTTGTGCGTAAAAACCGTGGAACCACTTTTCGGGGTTACCATCCTGATTGAGATAATCAATACGCAGGGCCAATGGACATTCGCTACCATCCACGCCGCAGGTATCCAGTGATTGGTGTCGGATATAAAAATTGGCCCGCAGACTCAGGTAATCCAGTCCTGACGCGTTTACATCCAAAGCATTTGAACCAAATGTCTGCGAACACGAGGTGCGACCATGAGTCGTCGCGCCCCCATAACGTTCCAGCCGCAGCGTCATGCGACCTTCAAAAATCTGCGACAGATATTCCCCCGGCGGCTGGTCAGAAGGATCATTATTGCACACCCATCCACTCAGCAACTCCTGCACGGAGCCACTACCGACATTTTCATTGAGGGTATCAAACGTGCTGTTACGCAATAAATTCACATAACCCGGCCCCAGGTCAACAGTGCTGGTTTCGGTGTTGATCGTGCCACGCTTACCGCTGGGGATACTGTACCCCTGCATTGATTCTAAAGTTGGAATCAGATAGACATTGCCATCACGGTTATAGACCTCGGTATACTTTTCCGTAACACTCATCAGATAATTACCCGGCCCGTCCAGCGTGACCTGAGTGTGTTTCGTGAGCCCGGTCTGCACATAAATCAGTACATCGCGGTCAATATTGTCCGAAATGGTGATATCAAATTCCCCAACCGCTTCATACAACCAGATCACATACTGGCTGGTACTCCAGTCGAAACGCGGACGCAGCGCAGATTGCAACGTAATCGAGGAGTTATTTTTCAGCGTGACATTTGCGATCAAACGGTTAGACACCTGCGTATCCAGGAAAAAAAGCGTCGCCTGTGACGGTGATGTCGTGCTCACTTTGGTATTGTTCGACAGTTCCGTCTGGCTGGGAACAAAGCGCTCATTTGAAGGCTCGAATATTCCGGCAGACCCGCGTGAGACGACCAGCACCGAATCCATCGGCAGCGGAGAACGAAACAGGAAGTAATTTACGCCAATACCAATCGCGACACACAGCACGCAAAACAATGCAAATGCCAGCAAAAGCACACCCCAGGCCAAGCGCTGGGCATCATTTCCTGGGGATAGAATTGGCGGAATTTCAGCAGTGGATTGACTCAAATTAAACAGTTCCCATCAATAATAGCATTCGTAACGAAGCGCTGGCTATTATAGGATATCCTTCCAGACTCAGCAAGCCAGCGCCACATAATATACGCTCATAAAATAGTCGCAAAGGGTCTTAACTTGCTCTGCAATTGCAACGCATATATAATTCAATCAGAGGGCAATTGGATATCAGATAGCCCTAAACGCTGTATAACCATTAATTAACTTGATCCTCAATACCCCAAAATGAGTAAGATGCAGCTATGGGTTGAGCGATATCAGGCGTTCTGATAAGTGAGGCACGCTAATGCAGATTGACACCAGGCGTAGTCAAAATAGCCAGACGATGTTTCAGGAAATTCTTCACCTCATCGCAAAGCATCCCTCACGCGAGCAGTGTATACCTCCCATTCTCGACGCGGTTGCTGCTTCAACTGGTGCCGAGGGCACCTTTTTTCTGCTGTTTGATGATAATCACACCGTTTTCACAACCGGCCCCAAGTCCAATGCTGACCCTGAGCAAATCAAGCCAGCGCTGGAAAGTATTACAGAAGGCATACATCTTAATCCCTCACCGGAATTATCGCGCCTTTTCAACAGCAAAGACTTGATTGTCGCCCCGATTCACAGTCAGGCTGATCTGGCCGGGGTGCTAATCGTCTTCCCAGCATCGCCGGCAGATTTTGAAAACGAAGAAATCCGAAATCTCTTAACGACATTCACCCATGCGCTGACGATTATCGTCGGGAATGTCGTACTGGCCCACCAGCACGAAATGGCACATCAGCTTTCCATGTCGCTGCTCACCAGCATTACCGACCCGCTGATCGTCATGGACGAAAACCGCAAGGTGTTATTGCTCAACCCCGCAGCGGAGAAAGTCTTTAAGATCGATAGCCTGAAAACTCGCGGCAGTCTGCTGATTGACGTGGTGAAATCAGACGCACTGGTTGCATTGACACAGGGCACCAACAAAAGTCTGAAAGAATGGGTCAGCGAAAACGATATGACCTTCGTGCCCCGCACCGAGCCAATCCGCAGCACCACCGGACAGATTGAAGGTTGGGTGCTGGCCTTACGCGATATTACCCACTTTAAGAAACTCAATCGCAATCAGAACGAATTCACCCGGATTGTCTCGCATGATCTGCGCTCACCCCTCACATCCATGCAGGGTTTCGCTAGCATGTTGGAACTCGGGTTAGTGGGCGAACTTAACGAGAAACAAAAGCACTTTGTCGAGAAAATTCTCTCCGGCATCACCCAGATGACTTCTCTGGTGGACAATATTCAGGATGCAGGCCGTTATGATCCTGAAACCGGCTTTTATGAAATCACCCGCTCCCATTGTGATCTGGGTGAGATGGTCAATCGCATTACCGGCATGCAGTTAGTCCCGGCGGAAAAACAGGAACTTAAAGTCTCGGTGAGCGTGGCGGATAACGTCCCTATCATCAATGCTGACATTAACATGCTGGAACGCGCTGTCACCAATCTGGTGGATAATGCCATCAAATATACCCCCAATGGTGGCAGTGTCGGGGTTAAGGTTAAGCGTTACGACGATGAAATTCGCATCAGTGTGTCCGATACTGGCCTGGGAATTACACCGGAAAATCAGAAACATCTCTTCGAGCGGCACCGTCGCATCGCCCGTGAGGAATACAAAAAGATCAAGGGCAGCGGCCTGGGTTTGTTCATCGTCAAAAGTGTCGCCCAAAGACATGATGGGGATGCCTGGGTGGAAAGTGTCGAAAACGAAGGCAGCACCTTCTATATGAGCATCCCTCTCAGCGGCCCCAACCTGATCGGCTCTGAGGAGTAGACTTCACCTGCACAGGCGTTATAATAGCATAGGTGTTCGGTTCATTACCCCGGTATACCGGGGTAATTTTTTGGATTGATGCGATTATGACGATACAGATTCTTGAAGAACAGATTATTGCCCAGATAGCTGCCGGTGAAGTCATCGAGCGGCCATCTTCAGTTATTAAAGAACTGATGGAAAATGCGCTCGATGCTGAAGCGCGTAATGTACACATCGCCGTCAATGGGGGTGGCAAACGCTTAATTCGCGTGAGTGACGACGGAAATGGCATTCTCGCCGACGAACTCGAACTGGCTTTTGCCCGTCACGCCACCAGCAAATTGCGCACCGTCCATGACCTTGAATCCATTCGCACATTAGGCTTTCGTGGAGAAGCACTGGCGAGTATCGCCGCGGTCAGCCACATCAGCGTCACCACCCGCCATCATACCCAGGACAAAGGCACATCGCTGAAAATGGAAGGTGGGCGTGTGATTCAGCAGCGGACAATCGGCGCGCCGACCGGTACCGTCCTCACTGTCGAGAATCTGTTTTACAACACCCCTGCCCGACTCAAATTCCTCAAAGCAGAAAATACCGAAAAACGCCACATAGCATCGGTGATTACCCGTTACGCGATGGCTTACCCCCATGTGCGTTTTGTGTTGGAGCAGGATGGTCGCGAGGTTTTTCGTTCCAGCGGCAGCGGTCAATTGGCTGATGTGCTTGTGGCCGCGTTGGGATTGGATATTTTCAAAGACATGATCGAAATTTCCGGCGCGGACAGCGAAAATGAGCATCGCGATATTCAGGTAGAAGGGTATACATCCCTACCCGGCATTCAACGCACAGATCGCTCGCGGATTACGCTGTTTATCAATGGCCGCTGGGTACAGGATTCCAGCCTGTCATATGCTGTTGTGCAGGCCTACCACACCTTTTTGATGAAGGGTCGCTACCCGGTAGCCGTGTTGATGATTCAAATGCCATCCGAACAGCTGGATGTGAATGTACACCCCACCAAAGCCGAAGTGCGCTTTCAGGATGCCAACGCGGTTTTCGGTGCGGTTCAGCGAGCCGTCCGTCGTGCCATCATCGGCAGTGCGCAACCGCCGTCCATGCGTAATGGACGCTCTGCCACGGATTGGTCGCAATACGATACGCACAACTCAGGCCAATCGACTTTTGAAACCCACGATCAACAGATGGATCTCAACCTTGATCTGACCTCTCCCGGATCATTTTCCCACCAGACACCCGGCAATTCACACAGAAGTGGTGCGGGTTATGACTCCACCGCAGTCCCCTACGGGCCACAGGCGCCAGAACGACCCCGAACACTGCCCATGCTGCGCGTCGTCGGTCAGATTGGAGCCAGTTACATCGTCACTGAAGGCCCGTCCGGCATGTATCTGATTGACCAGCATGCCGCCCATGAGCGCATTCTCTATGAGCAATTTATGATGGAATATGCCCGTAAAGAGCCAATGGCGCAGTTTACGCTATCCTCGCAAACTATAGCCCTGCCTGCACCCGAAGCCCGTTTGATCGAGGAGCATCTGACAGCTTTACAGGTTGTGGGTTATAAGCTGGAACCGTTTGGCACAAACACATTCGTGATTCGCAGCATTCCGGCCATGCTGGCGGATAAAGACCCGGTGGAGGCTGTCGCCAGCATTCTCGAAGAACTGGAACAGGGCCACCAGCCGGGGCAGGCATCCATCGAGGAAAAAATTATCCAGCGCGTGTGTAAGCAGGCCGCGGTCAAAGCGGGCACCGTACTAAGCCTGGACGAAATGCAAAGCCTTATCCAGCAGCTTGAGCGCTGTCAATCACCCCAGACCTGCCCGCATGGTCGGCCAACCATGATTCACATGAGCAGCGACAATCTTGCACGCGAGTTTGGCCGTAAATAAATTTAGCGGCTCTGCCACTGGAACGAGCGAATCTCTGGTGCACCGCTGATGATCGTATAACGGCCATTCTCGTTCGGCTTGCCAATC
>JBBSQD010000125.1:0-17502 GCA_038258185.1 Aggregatilineales bacterium
CTGCACCTTGCGCAGGATTTCTTCCTTGATTGGTTTGCTCACGCGATGACCCATTCCTCTTACCCCATTTCCACCGATTTTACCTCAGACTGTTGTCTTATTTTATGGGGTACCGATCAAGCTGCCATGATAAAGACAAAGATAAGGACAAAGTCAAAAAAGACAAAGATAAGAACAAGTAATGATGGAAAGCCGTGTGTGCCCTTTCTGTGGGGATGAAAACCCGAAAAATGCTGTCCAATGTCAACATTGTGGCGAAGTTCTTGACTCGGACAAGACGGTTCAGGTAGATACAGGCGAATTACGCGATATTCAGCGTCCGGCTTTGCGTAAAACGGAATTTGCAAACGATGTGCTCTATCTGTATGTGGCCGGTGCAGAGGGTCATGCACCTATCCAGCATGACAGTCGTGAAATGGTGATTCTGGGGCGTAGTTCTACCAATGCCTCAAAAGGTTTGATTGACTTAAGCCCCTATCACGCCCAAACGCTGGGTGTTTCGCGCCAGCATGCCTGTATTGATCGCGCGGATACGGGTGTCGGCTTTACGATAGAGGATCTTGAGAGTGCTAATGGCACCTGGCTCAACGGTAATCGATTGAAGGCACGTCAAATCCATCCGCTTCGCTCGGGGGATCACGTGCAACTAGGTGAACTGCTGATCTTCGTCTATTATGTCTGACAGATTCGGATAAGCTGCACATGAATAATCTGTCCGGCAAGGACATTCGTGGCTATCAACTGCGCGATCAGATTGGCGTGGGGGGGTATGGTGCGGTCTATCGCGCCTATCAGCCCATCATCCGGCGTGAAGTCGCCATCAAAGTCATTCTGCCGGAGTATGCCAGCCAACCAGAATTTATCCGCCGGTTCGAAACTGAAGCGCAGGTCGTGGCGCGGTTAGAGCACATGCACATTGTGCCGCTTTATGATTACTGGCGTGACCCCGAAGGCGCTTATCTGGTGATGCGCTATCTGCGCGGCGGCAGTGTCCAGCAAGCGCTGGCACGACATGGTACCTGGGATGTGCCGCAGATTATTCGCCTGCTGGATCAGATCACTGCTGCGCTGGCGGTGGCACATCGCAATGGCGTGATTCACCGCGATATAAAACCGGGTAACATCCTCCTCGACGACGATGGAAACGCCTTCCTGAGCGATTTCGGAATCGCCAAAGATCTGCGTAAATCAGCCAAAGTGCTGCCAGAAGAAGGACATTTAGGCTCCCCGGCCTATATTTCGCCGGAACAGGTTCTGCTGGAGCCCTTGACCCCCCGCGTCGATATTTACAGCCTGGGGGTGGTTCTATTCGAATTGCTGACGGGTCAGCGTCCGTTTGATGCTGCCACCGATACGACGGTGCTGCGTCAGCATGTTATTCAGATACTCCCCTCAGTGCATGATGTCCGCGCCGACCTGCCCGCCATACTGGACATCGTAGTACAGAGAGCCACCGCTAAACACCCGGAAGATCGTTATTCGAATGTGCTGCAACTGGCGGCGGATTTCCGCTCTGTGGCAGGCTTTACGTCCATTGCTGCCATCCCCTCTAAACCGCAACTGGACGCGGATACGCTGGCGACACCCATTCCACCATCCGATACATTTATTGTGGATGCCAATACGCTGGACGTGGGCCCCAGGGATAAAGGCACGGTGGATCTGCATATTGTCGCACCGGTTGAGACGCGCAATCCCTATAAAGGTCTGCGGGCATTCGATGAAGCGGATACAGCCGACTTTTTTGGCCGTGACGCGCTGGTGATGCGCTTGTTGATGCATTTGAATACGGCGCGTTTTCTGGCTGTGATCGGCCCCAGTGGCAGCGGCAAATCGAGCGCGGTACGGGCGGGATTAATCCCGGCGCTGCGTCGTAAGGCCATCATCAGTTCGGATGAATGGTTTGTCACGGTGATGACACCCGGCACACAACCACTGGAGAATCTTCAGGATGCGCTGTTGCGGGTGGCCGTCCGCATGCCCGATCAATCTGACGAGCCACTGGAACATGATTCGGACTGGTTACAGTCCGCGCTGAAGTACATTCTGCCGGAAGACAGCGATCAGCTTGTGCTGGTGATTGATCAGTTTGAAGAGTTATTTACGCTGGTGACGGACGAGGCCGCGCGGATTCAGTTTATGGATATGCTGGCGGCAGCGGTCAATGCGCCGGACAGCGCTCTGCGGCTGGTCATTACCCTGCGTGCCGATTTTTATGACCGGCCTTTGCTGCATCCCATGTTTGGGGATATGCTGCGCCAGCATACCGAGGTGGTTTTGCCACTTGCACCGGATGAGCTGCGCGAAACTATCGTAACGCCTGCCAAGCGCGTCGGGCTACAACTGGAAGCTGCCCTGGTGGATGCCATCATCAGTGATGTGCATACGCAGCCGGGGGCGTTGCCGCTGCTGCAATATGCCTTGACGGAACTTTTTGAGCAGCGCGAAGGCAAAATGCTGACTCTTGAGGCTTATCGCAATATCGGCGGGGTATCGGGTGCATTGGCACGCCGTGCCGACACGCTTTACGAACAGCTTGACCCAGCGGGACAAAATGCTGCACGCCAGCTTTTTCTGCGATTAATCGCTTTAGGCCCAAATGGCGAAGACACCCGGCGGCGCTTAGTTCAGGCCGAACTGCAATCGCTGGGTGGGGATGTGATGCAGGAGACGATCACGACATTTGCCCAGCATCGTCTGTTAACTTTTGATCGTGATCCGTTTACCCGTGCGCCAACCGTCGAGGTGGCGCATGAAGCGCTTATCCGCCGTTGGGATCGGCTGGTGCGCTGGCTGGAAGACAGCCGCGCCGCGCTTCAGGTACAGCGCCGGATGGCTCAGGAAGTCGCTGAGTGGCAGTTGGCCGAGCGAGCTTCGGGCTTTTTGGCGACTGGATCAAGGCTGGCCCAATATGAAAATCTGAATCAGGAAGCCTCTATCGCGCTGACGCAAGATGAGCAGGCCTATCTGCAAGCCAGTATCCAGCGGCGCAAGCAGGCGGAAAACTGGCGATGGGCGGGGATTATCGCGCTGATCGTTTTTTCAATCGTCGCGTTAGGGCTGGCGCTGCTGGCATCTGACCGGGAACGGCGTGCCGATCAGCAGGCATCTGTCGCTCGTTCGCGTGAATTAGCGGTTCGCTCGCTGACCAACCGGGATGACCAACTGGATTTAGCCTTGCTGTTGAGCCTCCATGCGCTGGACGAGGCCGATACTTTCGAGGCGCGTAACAGCCTGCTGACTGCGCTGGAATCCCAGCCGAATCTGATCAGCTTTTTGCATGGGCATAGCGATTCTGTACGGGCGGTTGCCTTTGATCCGCAAGGGAAATGGCTGGCATCGGCAGGCCGCGACAACAGCATCATCCTGTGGGATGTCGGTACGCATCAGATGGTTGGCGCACCTCTTAGCGGTCACGACGATTGGATCAATACGCTGGCTTTCAGCCCGGACGGTCATACCCTGGCTTCTGCCGGAGAGGACAGCACGATTCGCCTGTGGGATGTCGAAACCGGTGAGGCGATTGGTGAGCCTTTAACCGGACATGATGGCTCAGTCTGGTCGGTGCGTTTCAGCGATGATGGACAGAAGCTGGCCTCAGCAGGTGAGGACGGTACGATTCGCCTGTGGGATGTCGAAACCGGCGAGTCTATCGGCCAAGCGCTGACCGGCCACAGCGATATTGTATTCAGCCTCGATTTCAATGCGGATCAACTGGTGTCTGGCAGCGCGGACGGCACGATTCGTCTGTGGGATGTGGAAACCGGCGCGGCGATTGGTCAGCCTTTAAGCGGCCATTCCGACTGGGTATTGAGCGTGACCTTCAGCCCGGACGGTCAGATGATCGCTTCTGGCGGGGCGGATAATACTGTGCGGCTGTGGGATGCGCAGACCGGGTCTGTCGTCACGCAATTGAACGACTATTCCGATTGGGTGCGCAGTGTCACCTTTAGCCCGGACGGTAACTCAGTGGTGTCCGGCAGCGCCGACAGAAACATCCATTTATACGACTTGCAGACCAGCCAGAATCGGATGCTAGGTCAGCACAATGAGGCGGTATGGAGTACGGCTTTCAGCGCCGATGGCTCGATGATCGCTTCTGGCGGCATTGATCACGAAGTCCGGTTATGGGATGTTACGGGTCAGACAGGCTTAAGTCAACTATTTGCGCAGCAGACCGAAGCCGTCCCCAGTCTGGCATTAGCTGGCAACGTTTTAGCCAGCGCCAACGGCGACCCTAACGGAGATGGCCTCGATCACAGCATTCTGCTGTGGGATGTGTCCACCGGAGAACAACTGCATCGGCTGGAGGGTCATACCAAGGCGGTCATGGCTATCGCGTTTAGCCCGGACGGCAGCCGTCTGGTTTCCGCCAGTGTCGATCAAACGTTGATGCTGTGGTATGTGGATAGCGGTACAGGGTTGACAGCGCCCCTGACCGGTCATAGCGATGCCATCATGGCGGTGGCATTTAGCCCGGACGGGACGCGGATTGCCTCGGCGGGATTTGACCGCACGATTCGTCTGTGGGATGCGGAAACAGGCGCGTCGATTGGCGAACCGCTTAGCGCACATTCTGATGCGGTGCTCAGTCTGGCGTTTAGCCCTGATGGCCAGAGGCTGGTGTCCGGTAGTTTTGATAACACGATCCGCCAGTGGGATGCGGAAACGGGCGCGTCGATTGGCGAACCACTTAGCGCACATTCTGACGCAGTTACAGGTTTGGCGTTTAGCCCGGATGGTCAGCAAATGGCCTCGACCAGTCGTGATGGCCGGGTTTTGCTATGGGATATGAGCGCAAATCCGCCAACAGCACGCGCTTTGAGTGGTCATCAGAATTGGGTGCTGGCCGCGGCATTTCATCCCACTGAGCACTTACTGGCGACGGGTAGCCGCGATAACACCATTATCCTCTGGGATTTGCTCACGCTGCAACCGCTGGGTCAGCCACTGCAGGCGCATACGAATTGGGTCAGTGCGCTGGTGTTTAGCCCGGATGGGCATACGCTGTTTTCCGGCAGTCATGACATGAGCATCCGCCAATGGCAAACCCGCTTATCCGACTGGCGCAGGCTGGCCTGTAGCATCGCCAACCGTGATCTGAGTGTGCCGGAACAAACCGCTTTATTCGGTGAAACCGCGCGAAGCAGTTGTGCAGAAAATTCTTCTGAGACTTAAACGAACAGAGTTTTAAACATCCACTTCGGGTTCAGTGTCTGGCTTGGATCGTTTGGGCTCGAAGGGTGTATCAAAAACGTTCTCAGGGTAAATGATCGTCCATGAGGGATAGCGTTTGTGCAGCAGTTCGATAGCGGCATCATAGTTGACCAGATCAAAACCCGGAGCGGTATAGCGAACTGCATGCGTCCAGGCATCGCGCACTTTTTCCCAATGGAGTGGCTGCGGTGTAATGACCACACCCCCTTTGAACACGGCTAGACTCCCTTTGTAGCCCGTCAGCTTAAATACTGTACCTGTCATATCGGTCATAGCTTAGACTTCTCCTAAGGATATTTTGTTTCAACGACTGATCAGCACTATTGGATTAATGCTGCGAGTCATCCCAACTCACTTTGTGATAAATTTTGGATAAGGCCAGCGTACAACCCAGTGAAGGCAGGTCAATCTCGGCTTCCAGCCCGGTAACATACTGATAAAGCCATTGGCCGGACTCATGCCGCAGAAAGCGTTCGATTTTCATCGTGTTCTGAGAAATCATCAGATAGGCTTGCAGGCTTTCAATCTGCGTATATTCCGCCAGCTTATCATTACGGTCGATCAGTTCTGTGGATGGGGACAGCACTTCGACCAGTACAACAGGGTTGGTGATGGTATCAACCCGGCCTGTGATATAAGCAGGTGCGCCGCAGAAGACTATGACATCGGGATAACGATAGGCCTTTCTGGAGGCGACATGCACCCTTAAATCTGATGATGTCACTGTGCAATCTTTTTCGTCTAGCTGGTTGTTGAGATGGGTAATCGTATTGGCGCTAATCACGCTATGGCGGACACTTCCGCCGGTCATGGCATAAACACGCCCCTGGCTGTATTCGTGCTTATCGTCGGTCGTCTCTTCAAATGCCAGATAATCCACTTCGGTCATAGGCGTTGGCTCTGGCGGTTGAACAGCATACATAAGTCTGGCCTCCGTTATGATCTACACCTATTATATGCGTCTAAGCCGCCCTGTAGAAGTATCTGGCACAGATTCTTAATAGCGGTGGCCGACGACCTTAATCTGTGACATGGCATCTGCGATGCCACTGAGATCATCTGGTGTCAGTTCGATATCCACAGAGCCGATATTCTCCTCAAGACGATTCAGTTTTCGGCTGCCCGGAATCGGGACGATCCACGGCTTTTGAGCCAGTAACCACGCCAGGGCGATCTGTGCTGGGGTTGCCTCATGATTTGCTGCAATGCGCTTAAGCAGATCAATCACGGCCTGATTGGCTTTGATGGCCTCCTGCGTAAAACGCGGGTTACGCGCACGAATGTCGTTATCGGCAAAAACCGTATTTTCGTCAACCTTCCCCGTCAGGAATCCGCGACCCAGCGGACTATACGGCACAAGCCCAATACCGAGTTCTTCCAGAGTCGGCAGAATTTCATCTTCAAGCGGTGTCCACCAGATCGAATATTCGCTTTGCAGAGCGGTGACCGGCTGCACGGCATGTGCACGACGGATAGTGGGCGCGTCCGACTCCGACAGGCCGAAATGCTTTACCTTGCCTTCCTGAATCAAGTCCTTGACGGCTCCGGCTACATCTTCAATCGGGACATTCGGGTCGGGGCGATGCTGATAGAACAGGTCAATGGCTTCCACCCGCAGACGCTTCAGTGAGGCTTCAGCCACGCGCTTGATCTGCTCTGGACGACTATCCAGACCAACGCCGGGTAAGGGGCCTTTATCGCCATCATGTTTAAATCCGAACTTGGTGGCGATAATGACCTGATCCTTAAACGGCTCAAGCGCTTCACCGACAAGTTCTTCGTTAGTAAATGGGCCATAGACTTCGGCTGTATCGAAGAAGGTGATTCCCAGATCAACCGACTTACGTAGAAATTCAACCATCTCCTGGTGCGTTCCAATTGGGGCATCACCGAAAGTCATGCGCATGCACCCCAGCCCAAGCGCTGAGACTTCTAAACCACTGTTTCCAAGTGTACGTTTCTGCATTTTCCAACTCCTTGTATTCTGTTGCTTATTCAGATTGATATTGTTCGTCGCTGACGTGTTCCATCCATTCGACGGGACTGCCGTCGAGATATTCCTGAATGGCGATATGGGTCATGGCGGTTGTTGGGGCAGCGCCGTGCCAGTGTTTTTCATTGGGCGCAAACTGAACAACATCGCCGGGACGGATTTCTTCAACGGGGCCACCCCAGCGTTGCACACGACCACAGCCCGCGGTCACGATCAGCGTTTGCCCCAGTGGATGCGTATGCCACGCTGTCCGCGCACCGGGTTCAAAGGTCACGCTGGCACCCCCGGCGCGTGCTGGATCGGTGGGTGCAAACAGCGGATCAATCCTGACCATACCCGCAAACCAATCCGCAGGGCCTTTGCCTGATGCCTGCGACCCGTTTCTTTTGATGTCCATTTTATGAATTCCTTCTCTTATCATTCCATAAATTATTGATTAAAACTCCAAACTGATTATAACTGGAACCCGTAAATTGCATTTTCTGACTTTATTATAAGGAAACGAGGCATGCTATGATTGTAGAATCATCCAGAATGATTGTATAATTCTCCAAAATCTCAGGTAAATGAGTCGAGAATTCTATGGATGTGAACAATCATCAGCAGGCAGAACGTGAAGATCAGCGCATGCAGGCCAGCCGTGAGGAACTGGTTGAGCGGATTGCGCGGGCGACCCCCGAAGATGGGGTTATCGAGCCACTCAGCGGACTGCATCTCGCCCGTGCTTCTATTCCGTCAGAGCGGGTTCACAGTGTGCTTGAGCCGTCTTTGTGTGTTATTGCTCAGGGAAGCAAGGTGGTTTTTATGGGGGATAGCCGCTATCAGTATGACCCCTTTAATTACTTTCTCGCCACGCTCGAATTACCGCGTGTGAGCCAGGTTCTGGAAGCGTCCAGAGAGCGACCCTACCTCAGTTTTCGCCTGGTGCTGGACCCTACTCTGGTGGGCTCAGTCATGGTTGAAGCGGGTCAGGTCATCTCCCCCGGCAAGGCTGATGTGCGCGCGATTGATGTCAGCACACTTGAGGCGAATTTACTGGATGCTGTGGTGCGGCTGGTCAGGTTGCTTGACTCGCCTGCCGAAGCGCGGATTCTGATGCCGCTGATCAAGCGGGAAATTGTCTATCGTCTGTTGATGAGTAATCAGGGCGGCAGGTTGTGTCATCTGACGGCTTCGGCTGGCTATAGCTCAAACATTGCTAAAGCGGTTGAGCGGCTTAGTCATGATTTTGACCAGCCTGTGCGTGTTGAGGAACTTGCACAGGAATTGGGGATGAGTGTATCCAGTTTTCATCAGCACTTTAAGTTGGTGACCGCGATGAGTCCGCTGCAATTCCAGAAACGCATCCGGCTGCAAGAGGCACGACGCCTGATGCTGGGTGAAGATCTGGATGCGACCAGTGCGGCTTATCAGGTGGGCTACAACGATGCTGCCCACTTCAGCCGCGAGTATAAAAGCCTGTTTGGTGATCCCCCCCTGCGCGATATGCAACGCCTGCGGGAAGCCACCAGCATTTCCGCTGATTGATGCGCGTAAATAATGAGCAGTAGACCAAAACATCAGGTGGGTGGAGCTATTGATTTTGGATGTGAGTTATCATTCAACTAATGCTAAAATCGTTTATTGCTAAATTAGGGAGTGTCTCAGCTGAGCGAATGAATCAAAAGCAACGTAATCAAATAGTTTTAGCAATCAAAAGATGTATAACTGACAAATTCACTTCATCAGACTGCGGTGAGGTCGCCTGACCTCACCCTCTTGCCAAAAGATTATACGTTGAGTATCCATATCTTTCGCAATGGAACCAGAGCTTGAAATGCTGGCTCTAGGGATTGGTAATTTTCTAATAACAACTCAATAAACTCATCACGATCCAGCAATTTGACAGGAGTTTGAGCGTGTGCCGCTTCGGATTGGGCTTCGCTTGTGAAGCCGCCCGTCGAAACGAAGACACCGTGATCGTTGCGTAATGTCCCGAGAAAAGAGCGCATGTCCGATGACGAAACTGAGGCTTTCCAATGCTTGACCTGAGCCTCAATTCGCAAGCCCTCCAGACCAAGTGGATCGTGAGTGATCATTATATCTACACCACGATCCCGCCCTGGTGGGCTACTGATCGCATGGTAGCCCATTGCTCGAAATAAAGCGGCAACCAGATCTTGCAATTGATAGCCGTCTAGATGACTAATGTGGTCAGAAATAAGTTCATTGGCCTTAGACTTTACGTCTTCATAAAAGGATGGCGCTTCCTCGGCTACTTCCTCGATATCCAACTGTTTCTTCTTACCTGTAGCTATCGCATGGATTTCTTCAATATGATTGTCCAAATTAAAAACCGTAAGAACACTTCCCATCGAGTTTCGGGCACTCTCGCTGAAGGCATCTCGTGAGACTTTTTCTATCCATTTTACACGTCGAACATATGGATATTCTTTTGAGAAAACGGCTTTGTCGTATATATACTCGCTCGTTATGGTACCGATAAGCATAATGCGCGTTGCCTGAATATAGGTGAGAATATAGTCACCCGTCTTCATAACTCTTGCAAAACGGTAAATTTGTCCCGCATTGACTGGAATTCGACTTTGGGAGTCTTCAGCGTGGGTCGCCTCATAACGTTGCTTGAACTGACTACGAGTAGTTAGGCCTGTTAGATCACCCATTTCGACCCAACCTATAGCAACAGAGGATTTCACTTCAACCTGACCAGCGAGTACATTATCATTTCCCGCGCGAACCATCCAAGCATGCTCAGGTTTTGTCATTACTTCCCCCATCTTTATTAAAATCCGTTCTTTGTAGGCTAGCTCGGCATTTTGCAGGTGCCATCCTCGCAGATATCCACGCCAAAGAACTTGTTAATACGGTAGCGATTCCGCGCGATGATGCGATAAACGCGCGGCCCCAGCCAGTTCATGCCGGGGAGTTGCAGCAGCAGCCACACGGGGATTCCCAGCGGCAGGTCGCGCATCAGCAGGCGCATTCCCTCAAATCCACCCAGCAATTGACCTTCTGGCGTGGTCACATGTACCTGACCCATCGCCGTTTCAAATTCCAGGCCGGGATAGCGTTTCTCGACCTCGCTCCATTGGTGCACATCCAGAAATTCAATGCGCTTCCACCAGTCCAGCGCCCGGACAGTGCGCCGTGTCTGGTTGCACAATACACAGTAACCGTCATATAACACAGTTGTCATGTCGCAACTACTCCTCATCTATATACGTATGATACCATGAACACTATAGAAGATATGTAAAATTCAATCCGTACTTTTTAGCATCTCAAGTTCACAGGAAAAGCTATATGGACGATCAAAATCCGCGGCAAAGCCCGCCGCCTTTGCCACCCTATTTACCAGAATCCCAGCCGCAAACTCTCGATACGATTCCACAGCAGTCAGAAGAGCCTACACCGTTTACCCCTGTCGCACAGTCACAGCGCAGCGGTTGTTTCTGGGGGATAGCGGGTGGTCTGGGTTGTGTCTTGATACTAATGCTGCCGTTTGTCGTGGCGATTGTGATGGGGCTGACCACCATCAATGGCATTTTCGGCAGTATCCAGGGCATTTTTAACCCGCAGATTCCGACAGTTGCTCAGGTCAGCACCACGCAGACGATTGTCAATAGTGTGCAGCCGCTGGGCCAATTGGTCAGTGTCAGCGCACAACTGGCGAAAGCCGAGATCAAAATCAATATTCAGCAGGGCACGCTCAATAGCTGCGGCTTCAGTGCCGACCATGTTGCTCAGGGGACGATTGAAGCTGGTATCGATTTCACCAGCATCGATGAAAGCGCCATTCTTTATAACGAAGTGACTGATACCTACACGATTGTCTTGCCGCCTGCTCAGCTCACCAGTTGCCGCGTCGATTTTATCCGCCAGTACAACCGCTCATTTACCACCTGTGCGGTGGATTGGGATGAAGCCCGCGTGCTGGCCGACTACACCACACTGACCGATTTTCGTGATGATGCAGTCGAAGGTGGCATTCTGCAACGGGCGCAGCAGGAAGTCCGCGTGATTGTCGGCAATTTCGTGCAGGCGCTGACCGGCAGCAATGTCGAAATCACCTTTGCGGAAAATCCCGCCACACCCAATTTCCCTGCTTCGTGCACACCGGATATCCCGCAGAACTGGGCGCATAACGATCAGACCGGCGAATGGATTAAGCGCTAGACACTGAGCACACACGGTAATAGCCAGCCACGTCGGATTCCCAGACGAAACTCCGGCGTGGTAAAGCCCGAATCAAAGCGAAAGCCCAGGAACGCGATATCTGTGCCCAGTGTCAGGCTGAAGCGATACTCGCCTGTGAGCGGATCATATTGGGTATTGGGGCGTAAGTTCTCGCCGACGGTATCCACCAGTTCCTGCGGGGCAATCCCCGTCAGCAGGCGGATAAACAGCAGCGAAGATTGATCTTCCACCGTCGCGGTACTGCTCAGAACATCGGTGACAGTATAATCGGCACACAGGCGGTTATTCATACCGGCATTATCGAAATTGACCAGGCTCAAGGCGAAGGCATCCCCCACCAGACGCGGCCCCAGATAGACATAATACGCCCCATATAAAATGATCAGCAGGATTGCAACGGCCAGAATACGCCGTAAATTTTTCATGGTATTGCTCCACAGTGGATCAAGTCTCTGTGGTCAAGTACGCAAAAATAACCGCCGGGGTTGCTAGTTGCGTTCCTGTTTGAGTTTGCGAAAACGTCTTCTGGGGAGTGGCAGAGAACGATCCGATGACCATGGCGCATAGGGTGCCTGAGTCATGCGAGCCAGATACAACAGGACTGAGTCATAATTTACGCGCCAACCAGCGTAATCCCGCCAGCATTGCTCACGGTCAGGACGCAGCGGCACACCTTCCGCCGCCAGTTGGTCATACAGATCATCAAACTCTTTGCGGCTGACGCTGATGGGTGTTCGTGGGTAAGTGGGGTTTTCTTCATACTCGAACGAGAAAAAGTCCGCCACCCGCCGTAAAGCAATATACCCCGCACGAATGGATAACTGCGCCTGCGCATCCATCGGCATATCCACTGTTGAGGTGACGATAGCCGCCGCATCCAGAATGGCACCCGCCGCTGTGACCCATGAGCGATCCGGTTGAGGTGAGCGGAAAAAGATGAGTGGCGCCAGCGAAGTATGGCTTTCTTCCAGGTCTGTAAACCAGATTTCCCACTCCACCCATAATCCGTGCAGCGCGTCCAGCCCACCAATGCGATGCGCACGTATGATGAGTTCTGCCGGGGATGGGGGCGAACCGGCGCGGACTTCCAGCATCGTCACCAGTGTTTCGCGCCGGGAAAATGCAGCATACATGGTGGGTAAATAGGCCATCAGCAGCGCGACCATGCCCAGACCGAGGATAGCCTCGGAAAATTCCATAATGGTGACGGATGTGCGGATAAACGGCGTCGTGCCCAAAGTCAGCAGGGACGAGCCGCTTAAGGTAAAGGCAAATTCCCAACCGCGCACACCCATTGCCCAGTACATCAGCATATAGCCCAGCAGGATATAGATCAGCCAGACGACCGGCAACAACAACAGGGTGACGGGCGCAAAAAAAGACATGACCGTATCGCGGCCTTCATAGGTGTTAATGTTGCGCTTGTTCATATAGAAATTCAGCACGCGATTCACACCCAGGAAGACCAGTCGCGTCAAAAAGACGTTGTGGGTACGCGGTACGACAAATGTCCGTACTGCGGAAACAAGGGTCGCAAAGACGGTCATAAAACCAAGCCCAAAACAACCGATGCTGACGATCATATCCAGCATTTCAAGGAGCATATTCACTTTTTCCTGAAGAAGTTACAGAGGCGATATATGGTTAGGGAAAGGCGTTTCCCAACCTTTTAGACACCTATAAGTCTGGAAATATTACAATAATGACCAACAGGTAAAACTAATAAGCACCTTTTTGCAATAACACACGGGGGAGGGTCATTGCCATAATTTGTAAATCCATCTTGATGGACCAGTTTTCGATATAGTAGATATCGAGCAGGCACATTTCGTCGAAAGGCACTTCGCTGCGGCCACTGACCTGCCACAGACCGGTGATGCCGGGGATAATCTGCAGGCGACGCATATGCCAGGCTTCGTACAGCAGCACCTCATCCGGTGTAGGGGGGCGGGGGCCAACCAGGCTCATCTGCCCACGCAGGACATTAATCAACTGGGGGAGTTCATCAATGCTGAGCGTACGGATAATCATGCCGACCTGGGTGATACGCGGGTCATTTCTGATTTTGGGGTGGCGCGGGTCCTGTCCCATTTTTTCGATCAGTTGCTGGCGATACAGCTCCGCATCGGGGATCATGCTGCGGAATTTAATCATGTCAAATTCTCGCCCATTTTCACCCACGCGACGGGCGGTATAGAAAATCGGCCCTGTCCCTTCCAGCCGGATCGCCAGTGCCGTCAGTGCGAAGACGATCAATAAAACCGGTGATGCCAGCAGGATCAGCGTGATATCAATCAGGCGCTTTAACAGTCGGTTTGTGCCCTGGAATTCTTCTTCGCCATTGAACCCTAACAACGGGATACCATCCAGATTTTCGATCTGCACCTGGCGCATATTCAGTTGGAACACGTCGGGTACAACCTGCACTTCTGCACCGGCTTTGCGCGCCGTGCGCACAATCATCTGGATGCGCTCGTGATAGGACCAGGGGATGGTCACGACCACAACATCGACCTGATAACGGCGGATGGTACTGCGCAGATTATCCAGATTGCCCAGACCTTTGACGCGACCCAGGTCAACGCCACCTTTTTCCGGGTTATCATCCACAAATCCAATCGGATCATAAGCCAGATCTTTACGCGCCATCATGACCCGCAGGACAGCCTGTCCGGTTTCACCCGCACCCACAATCAGGACGCGTTGCACACCAATACCCCGGCTGCGCAGATACGCATACAGCATCCGTCGGGCAACGTGCAGCAGTGACAGCAAAACTACATTGATGGCGGCCACATAAATGAGCATTAAACGGCTGAAGACCAGCGGTTGAAAGGCAAAATACAGCGACAGCAGCAAGACCGTTGAAGTGGCTACACCGTTGGCGATGATGTAAATTTCTTCCGCCAGTGCACGTCCGCGAATATTCTTGTATAAACCGCCACCGTGACAGGTCAGATATAACAGGCCAGCATAAACCAGCGCATAGGGGATATAAGGGGCAAAATCCGCCCGGTAAATTTCCAGCACCGGACGCAGAATGGTTAGCTCGTAACGGGCAATATAGGCCAGGACAAAGGCCACCAGCGACATGCTGATGTCCAGCACAGGCATTAACCAGATAGGCTCCGGCAATTTGCGCCGCGGGGGAAGCGGAATCTGGGGCGAGGACGGTGGGTCAGGCCGGGGCTGATTATCAGATTTGTGCTTATCTACTGCCTCTTGATATTCAAGCTGCATGCGTAACTCCTCAACGTCTGCTGGGCAGTGTGCTGCCAGGTAAAACGTTGTGCTTTATCCAACCCTTTTTGACTTGCTTCATCCCGCCAGTCGGCATTCTGGTAAATAAACCGGAGTGTATCCGCCCACTGGTTCACATCATGTGGGTCAATACATAACCCGGCATCCCGAGCGACCTCGGGCAATGATGATGCGTTGGACGTGACGATCGGCGTACCACAGGCCATAGCCTCTAAAACCGGCAACCCAAACCCCTCAAAAACGGAAGGGAAAAGGAAAACCTCTGCGCTATTGTACCAGAATGGCAGTTCATCAGCAGGGATGAAACCCAGATGATGAACACTGTCGCCTAAATTGTATTTTTCAATAGTAGCGAAAATCTCGTCATACAACCAGCCTTTGCCCCCCCCTAATAGCAGGGGTAAACGCTCCTCAGCCGTAATGCGGGCATACGCTTCCAAAAGAGTCACCAGATTTTTGCGCGGCTCCAGCGTTCCCACAAACAGCCAGAAACGCTCCGGTAAATTTTTCTGCTGGCGAAATTGTTGGATTACATCATTCGCTAGGGGCTGGTAAACATCAGCATTATAGCCAGGTACAGCCACATCGACTTTTTCGGCGGGGATGCCCAATGTCTGGATGACATCATCGGCTGTGCTTTGCGAAATAGCGATGACACGCCGTGCACGCTGGCAGGTCAGGCGTGTTAACAGCCGCAGATACAGGCGCCGGGAAGCGGTCAATACCTGCGGATAATGGACAAAACTCAGGTCATAGACTGTCACGACCATCGGCACGGAGAGCCAAACCGGCGCAACAAATGCCAGCGCATGCAGCAGATCAAATTCGCCCAACTGCCACGGTTGCAGCGCCTGTTCCCACAGAATGCGCCGCAGCGGCGATTCAGTATCCAGCCGGGAGGGGCGCATGGTCAGGCCGGGGAACTGCGTGTGATTGGCCGCGCCGACCATTGCCGTAAAGCGCCAGTCTGCCGGGGCTTCTGCGGCCAGATGCGCCAGTGTGTTGTAAATATAACCATGAATCCCGGCGGTGCGATACCCGGCATGGCTGGAAAGTAGGTGAGCGTTCAGTCCGATGTGCATGGGGCAGCATTATACCCCAAGCGACAAAACACGACATCAGGATTTTTGTTATGCTCAGAGGTTACAAACAGCAGGGTGGCACGGGCGGATTTTATGTTATGAATAAGCTATAGCGATGGCTTAGTCAGGAAAGCAACCCCATCATGCTGAAAAAATATTATCATTACATCGATGCGCTGATGCCAGTTGCAATGCTGCTGGTGATTCTGGGGCTGGTGCTGGAACCGTATTCGGACGCGTCGCTCGTGGAGCTGATGCGCGGCGTTCTGATCCTGCTAGCGGCACTTCTGAATGTGGTCTACATGGCAGTGCAGGCTGAAAATAATCTGCGTGAATCTTCGTAAAAACGGGGTGTCCCTAAAGCATTTTCTGCCTTTAGGGACACCCTGAAAAATCTTTTACCACAGGTGATGCACCAACCCGCGAATGTGCTGGTTATAGATCGCCTCAATCTGCTGCATGGTTGCGTCGCTGAGCGCAGGTAAATCCGCCGCGCCGATGTTATCAATCGCCTGCGAAGGTCGCTTGGCACCGGGGATGGCACAGGTCAGCGCGTCGAACATCAGAATCCAGCGCAGGGCGAACTGCGCCATCGTCGCGTTGTCCGGCACCAGCGCCCGAATTTCATCAACGGCCTGCAAGGCTACCTCATAATCCACGCCGGAGAATGTCTCGCCTTTATCAAACGACTCACCCTCACGGTTAAACTGGCGATGATCGTCATCAGCGAAAGTGGTTTGCGCACTCATCTTGCCGGTCAGCAGACCGCTGGCAAGCGGTACACGGGCGAGAATGCCCACTTTGCGCCGTTTGGCCTCCCTGAAAAATAATTCGCTGGGGCGGTGGCGGAACATATTGAAGATAATCTGCACCGTCTGCACATTGGGATATTCAATCGCCTTCAGCGCTTCCTCGACTTTTTCCACACTCACGCCGTAATGCTTAATCTTACCGGCCTGCACCAGATCATCCAGCGCACCGAACACTTCCGGACGGTAATAAACATCCGTGGGCGGACAGTGAAGCTGCACCAGATCCAGCGCGTCCACGTCCAGATTTTTGAGGCTGCGCTCGACAAATGCGGTCAGGTTGGTTTTGTTATAGCCATCGGCCACATGTGGACTTAAGCGCCGTCCGGCTTTGGTGGCGACGTAAATCGTCTCGCTGCGATCTTTCAACAGTTTGGCAATCAGGCGCTCACTGCGACCATCCCCATAGACATCTGCCGTGTCGATAAAGTTCACACCCATATCGATAGAGGTGTTCAATGCCGCAAGTGATTCCTTATCATCGACTTCGCCCCAGGTGCCACCAATAGCCCAGGCACCAAAACTCACTTCAGAGACTTTCCAGCCTGTCCGTCCTAATTCACGATATTCCATAGTATCCCTCGTTCCTGAAAGTAAAATTTTTTGTGTCTGCGGATGGTACAAATGCCATCCGTTATTTGCGGCCACCAAACGCGGCAAAACAGTTATTCTTGTGCAGAATATCGACCTCGCGGAAGCCGACCTGTTTCATCAGATCAAGCTGATACATCAGCGGACGCGGGGTGTCTTCCTGCTCAATCCAGCCCCGCACCTTGTCGCGGTAGGGTTCGTCGTGCAGGCCGACCAGATATTCACCATAACGCTGTTGAGCATACCCCTCGACTTCGGGCATGGTCTGCTGGATGAGGTCGTAAATCCACAGGGTGCCACCGGGACGCAGCGCGGCGTACAATTTGCCGAAAACCAGCTCCCATTCGGCATC
>JBBSQD010000126.1:0-17492 GCA_038258185.1 Aggregatilineales bacterium
AGACAATGCCGCCATGCCAGCTCCACCATGCGGCGAAAAATAGCCCTTGCAGCAGAATGATACTCAGCGCTAACCAAGCCAGACGCATCTGCTCACGGCGGAACAGCAGCCAGCCGGGGATGCACAGCAGCAATATCGGGCTGTACCAGATCAGACCTTTATAGGGGCTGAGAAACAAGCCATACAGACCGGTCAACAGCGGTGTGGTGAAACCTTCACCCTGCGCGAAGTGATAGCCACTCTCCAGCGGCGTGCCGAAACGCACCCAGTTATACAGACCTAACAGCGCCAGCACCGCGATCAGCGGGAGCGCTACCGCGATGCACTGGCGCAGATTCAGGCGCATGCGCCACAGGGCATACAGGCCAATCAGCGGGATGAACAGCGCGTAAATGGTGTTGACGCCGACCAGCAAACCGAGGCATAAGCCGACAATGGCGAACAGGCTTAAGCGTGGTTGAGGGGTATGAGCGGCCTGTTCCAGCGCTAATACCGCGATCAGCAGCAGTAATCCGGCGAGGGGTTCGCCAAACAGGGTGGAAACATAAACCGCCGCCAATGTCCCCAGGCCATAAATCAGGCCGAGGCTGAAAGCCGTCAGGCGGCTGTAATCGAGCAAACGTGATAAGGCGTACAAAGCCAGCGCTGTGAGGGTGGTTATCAATGGATTAAACAGCATCGCGGTTGAGCGTAACGGCAGCCACGGAAACACCCGCGCCACGGCGACCAGTGGAGCCATCAGCAAAGATGGTGTCGGGCTTTTTTTGGAGTAGAGCGCGCCATCCGCGCCGTAATTGCCCATGCGTCCGCTATCGGTTAGCGTCCATTCGGTAAAGCCGATGGCGCCGATATCGACATGACCAGTGTTGACCAGATTAGCCGATACCGCCAGCAGCGCCTGTCCATCCGCGCTACCGGGGGTGCGGGTATAAGCCAGCAGATAGGCGCTCAGCAGGATACAAACGAGCAATAACGCCGGACGCAGCCGAGCCAGCAATTAGGCAACACCCCAGATCACCGTCATCATGAGCATCAGCACCAGAAATGTGACAATCGTCAGGCCAATACCCACCCGTGGGAAATCCGAAAAGACGTAACCGCCCGGCCCCATCATCAGAATATTGACCGGATGTGACAACGGTGTGAGGAAAGAGGTCGAGCAGCCAATGGCCACAGCGACGGCAATCGCCTGCGGATTCACGCCCACCTGTATGGCGGTATTGACGGCAATCGGGCCGACGATCAGCGCGGCAACCTGCCCGCCAATGACCTGTGTCACGAAAACGGTTAACAGGAATAATCCAGCGACCAGCGCCAATGGGCCGAAAGGCGCTAAAATGTCCACCATAGCCAGACCAATGTGGTCGGCAAGGCCAGTGTTGACCATCGCGATGCTGACCGGAAGCATCCCGGCGATCAGAAAGACGACCTGCCATTCCACCGCGCGATACGAGTCCTGAATGGTGGTGCTGTTGCTGACAATCAGCGCACACCAGCCCGCCAGTACGGCAATCGAGAAGGGGATGATTTCCAGAATGGACAACGCCAGCACCATCATCGTGATGAACAGTACCCATTTGAGTTTGTGCTTATAGAGTGGCTGAAAAATATGGCTGCTTTGCAGCAGCATATAATCGCGTTCTTCCGCCAGTTTTTTGATTTTCGATACCGGGCCGACCATCAGCAGCGCGTCTCCGACCTGTAACGTCGTTTTGCCGACATCGGTACGGTAACTTTGACCTTCGCGCCAGAAAGCCACACTGGTGAGGCCATATTTATTGCGAAAATTCAGATCGGCCAGGGTCTTGCCAATCGCGTTGGAGCGCGGCGGAATAATCACTTCGGTCAGGTCTACGGAATAGTCATGACCATTCATGCGACCACTGTTGTTTTCACGACCGACTTTTAAGCCCCACGATTCCAGGCCGCGCACTCGTTCTTCGCGTCCCATCACCAGCAGAAAATCATTGGCGTTAATGACTTCAATCGGTTCCGGTGCCAGAATCGCGCGGTGTCCGCGCCAGATCGCCACAACGGTGATGCCAAGCTGGGCGCCGATGCGGCTGTGGCTGAGGGTGGTATTGACCAGGCTGGAGGTCGGCGGGACGCGGATTTCCCACATGCGGTCATCCAGCTTATAGGTCTCGCGGATATTGCGCGAAATACCGGCGGGATTAACCGCCTGTCCCATCGATTCGCGGTCGGGCAGCAGATGCCGTCCGATGAGCACCATGTAGGCGATACCCGCGATGACAATCGCGCCACCGGTGGGGATAAAGTCGCGCATCCCCAGGCCAGTCTGCCCCTGATTGATCAGGATATCGCTGAGGATGATATTGGCTGTGGTCAGATAAGTCGCCATACCACCGACCAGCGTGCCAAACGCCAGAGGAATCAACAGCCTGGACGGGCGTACTTTTGCTTCGCGGCTGATGTGTACGGCGGCTGGCAGCAGAACCGCACCGGCTGCGATGTTATTCATCACCAACGACAGCGCTGCACCGGAAGCCATCAGAATCACAATCAGGCGCGTTTCAGACCCGCCACCTAACGCGCGCAGACGATTGGCGACAATCTGGATAATGCCGGTATCTTCCAGCGTGTGGGTGATGACAAAGAGACCGACAATGACGATTACCGCGGAACTGCTAAAACCCGACAGGGCTTCTTTAGTGGTCACCAGCCCGGTGAGCGACAGAGTCACCAGCACCATAATCGCGACGACGTCGGCACGAAAACGGTTGGAGATAATTAACCACAGGGCGGCAAAAATGATGAGTAAAAGCAGAATTTCATTGGAGGAGAGCATAAATGAGCAGCTTTATAATTCTTGTGAAAGAAAATACATCGACTATATAACCAGTATAAAGTAACAGACATTAAGTTTCAACGCGGTAAAAAGCGTGAATCGATAAGGTTTATAAAGTCTGACAGGCGCAATCGATTTATGAGCGTCCGATTTCGGCCTGCGCTTTAGCGGCGCGGGCGGCATCTGCCATCATATCCAGACGTGTAAACAGAAGCAAGGATTGCTGAAGCTGACGCTCTGCCAGCAACTGGCGCCCCTGACTGGCCAGACTTTTGCCATAAGCCAGCAAAGTCCGCGCGTGTTCGGCCTCGGCACGGACTCCGCGCAGATTGAGAATCGATTCCTGATAATAGAAGATCGGGTCGGACGAAAAAGCATCCGCATCCGGCTCTGGCACGGTTTCCAGTGCCGTGATGACATCCCCCAGGCAGCGATAAGCGATCCCCATATAAAGCTGTTCGCCGCTCTCCTGAGCTTCTTCCAATGCTTTGCGGGCATGGCTCCACGCGCTGATTAAATCAGGCCGGTGCAGTTCCACGATGGCTAACCCGTAGTGAATCTCTGACAGGACACCGGGGCGATGACGGGTGTCCGCCATCCACTTGCCATACAGTTGAAAAGCCTCGTTCAGCGCGGCATAAGCCTGATCATAACGCTCCATGCTTAACAGTACCTGGCCTTCGTTAACAATCGCCATCGTCTTCAGGTCATACAGGCCCAGCTTATCCGCCGACTCATAGGCTTTGTGCAGCAGTTGGCGCGCCCGGACATAATCCCCTTTGTGGCGATACGTCTCGCCAATATTGTGATCCATCATAGCCACGCCATTCCAGTTGCCGACCTGATAAAACAGATTTCGCGCGCGCTCAAAATGCGTCAGGCTGGGATTCAGGTTGCCACGGCGACCCTGCATATTGCCAAGCAGATGCTCTACACGTGCCTGATTGGCGTAATGGCCGCTCAACTGCACCTGTTGAGCCAGTTTACTCATCTGGTCAATGGCATCCCGAAAACTTAAGTCACCGGTCAACCAGTGACGGTAAATATTCTGACACGCATCTTCTAACTCTGGTGTTGGTTGCAAATCCACATTGGTCACAAGTATACAGCCTGTTCATTTACTAATGTTTCAAAAACGTAAGATTATCAAACCAATCATAACCATTTTGAACTATCACAACACTAAAACTATGTCACAATAAAGTAATTGGCAATGCGCACAAAATTACAGTATCAGATTTTGACTACTAAACTTTAATCTGTATCATTAAAATTGATATACAATGTAATAATGACTGATTTTTCTGTCAACCATAGTAATAGATTCGTCATGATAAACAGCAGTATTAGTTTGCAGGCTGCCTGGTGGAAGCCTTTTATAAGACCAGCAAAAAACCTGCACAATGATAATGACAGAGAACGGGCACGTCTACTTGCCAGTATGACACTGGGCGCAATTCTCTTTCACGTGTTGGTCATCGCGGTATTGACCGTCAGTGAGGATTTAGCCTCATTGGTGATACCCGTTATTCTGAGCCTTATCGCGGTTTCAGCAATTTATGGTTTAAGCCGCAGCCAGTATTATCAGTTGGGTGTCAACGCGTCCATTGGCCTGTCGATGATCTGGGCTTTTGGTCTGATTATAGCCAATCACGATCAGCACTTTATCATTATCACGCTTTTACCGGTATTTATTATCAGTATTTTTTATAAAGCGCAGATTGTCATGCTGGGTGGTGCGCTGGTATTGATCAGTTCCACCATTCTGCTGACGATGTCGGTACGGGCATTCGATGCGGAAATTCATATTCTGCTGATGACGGTCATGATTGTGATGCTGGCCGTCATCAGCGCCCTGCGTCAGTATAACCGTGCTTTGCGCGATGAGCAGATTCTGAAACTGGCCAACAGTGAACTGCGCTTTCGCACCATTTTTGAGGCCAGCCTGAGTTCTTTTTTTCTGCTGGAAAGTGTGCGTAACCCTCAAAACGAGATCGAAGATTTTGTGTTTGTGGATGTTAATCAAAAAGGGCTCGAAATACTCAAACAGACTCGGGAGCAGGTTGTGGGTCAGCGTTTGCTCACGATTTCTCCCAGTAGCGACAGTGTTGGATTTTTCGAGAAATACAAACAGGTGGTGCGCACAGGTGTGGGCTATGAAGAAGATTTCTTTGTTGAGCCCTCCATCCCTACAACCGGCTGGTATTCACATCAGGTGGTCAAAATTAATGACGGCATCGCCATCAGTACGGTGGATATCACCAGTCGGCGCGAGAAAGAGATCACCGCCAATCAGATATTGCTGGAACAGCAGCGAACAGAGATGCTTCAGGAAATTGTCAGCGAGTTCTCGCATGATCTGCTGACCCCCATCACAATCCTGAAAACCAGCTTATATCTCCTCACCAGAGATCCCAATGAAGACCTGCGCGCTAACCGCATCAGCAAACTGAATACCCAACTCACCAAGCTGGAAAAAATGATCCGCGACATGCTGACACTGTCCCGGCTGGAAAGCCCGAATACACAGCATTTCGCATTTGAACTCTACAGCCTGAACGATATGCTGAACCCTATCGTTGAAGATTATCAGCAGATTGCGGCTGAGCGTCAGCAGAACGTACTTTTACAGGCTGAGCCGGATTTGCCGCTGGTGCCGCTGGATATTAACACGATGCCCCGTGCGCTGGGCAATCTGATCGATAATGCGTTGAAATACACGGATAAAGGCGGGACAGTCACCGTCAGCACGGAGCTGCGTGACCATCAAGCCGTGATCAAAATTCGTGATACCGGCAAAGGCATTGAGGCGGAGTATTTATCGCATATCTTTGACCGTTATTACCGGATGGATGAGCATCGCAAATCCACCAGCGGCACCGGTCTAGGATTGGCGATTGTGAAGAAAGTTATCGAAGGGCATGGTGGCACCATTGAAGTCGCCAGTACCGTCGATGTCGGCACGACGTTTATCATTGCGCTACCGATTGCGACTGCGTCAGATGCCTGATGGCACCTCGGTCAGCAAAGCGACACTGCTGGCGATCATCTGCACAGGAGTCTGGGGCGTATCCACGCGATACAGATGCGCCGTATCGGTGATCGAAGCATAAGCATCCGGGAATGTCAGTATCGCCTCACCGATCATGCCTGTTTGCAGCATCATCTCGATACATTCATCCGATGGCGCGATGTAAAAATCGACACTCTGCCAGCTCATCGGCCCTTCAAAATAACCGACATCCGAAAACAGCAGATAAAATGACGGGATGCTTTGCTGAGGCTTGAAGACGGCGACATACAGACGGGAAAGCCCATTAAAATAACGGTATACCTGGCAGCGGTAAAGCTGGGGTGCTTTGATCTCAAACAGACTGTTCATCAAGGGAATTTAATCCTCATCCATAGTTATTTCGGTTTCCGGATCCAGCACTTTCACGAGGACTTTATCCACTCGCCGCCCATCCATATCCATAATTTCGAACGATAAACCGCGCCACTCAAAACTGTCTGCGGCTTTAGGGATGCGTTCAACGCGCATCATCACAAAACCACCCAGCGTCTGATAGCGGCTCTGTTCACCTTCGGGGGCAACGCGGCGTTCCAGCGTTTCTTCAAGGTCATGGATATTCATCAATCCATCCAGCAGCCAGGAACCATCGGCACGCTGGACGGCAGCTTCTTCTTCCAGCGCATCCTGGTCATTAAATTCACCGACAATCGCCTCAATCACATCGCCGGATGTGACCAGCCCTTCAATGTCGCCATGCTCATTAATGATCAGCGCGACCCGTTTACCGGTTTGTTGAAACAGTTCCATCGTCGCCAGCGCAGAGGTATTCTCCGGCACAAACAGCGGATCAAAGAGAAAGCTGGCTAAGTCGGGTGTATGCCCCTGTATCAAATGGGGCAAAATGTCGCGGACGGCAATCATGCCGGTGACGTTATCCGCCTCGTCTTTATAGACTGGATAATAGGGATACTCGCTTTCGACGATTTTAGCAATAATCGCCTGCTGATCGTCATCCATATCCAGCCAGACGACATCGGAGCGATAGGTCATAAAAGTGCTGACACGACGATGGCCTGTGCGAAACAGATTATTGACGATGTTCTGTTCGGCTGCCTCAAAAATACCCGCCTGTGTACCCTCCTGCATCATAAACTGGACTTCTTCTTCCGTGACGGGCGGCTCGTCAGACGGACGCACACCCAACAGACGCAGCAGCAATTCCGTCGAAACAGTGAGCAGCACCACAACCGGCGCGGCCAGCTTCGACAGCAGATTCATAGGCCGCGCAACCAGCGCAGAAATCCGTTCGGGGTCGTTCAACGCGAGACGCTTGGGCACCAGTTCACCCACCACCAGCGACAGATAGGTGATGAACAGAACCACCAGAAACAGACTCAGCGCATCAGCGTAACGGGCTAAGGATGGGATGGTACGGATAAACTCGGCAACGCCCTGTGACAGAGTGGCGCCACCAAACGCACCGGAAAGGATGCCGATCAGCGTGATGCCGATCTGCACGGTGGATAAGAAACGATTCGGCTCCAGCAGTAATTTCAGCGCGGCCTGAGAGCCTTTATCGCCTGCTTCAGAACGTTGTTGCAAACGGGCTTTACGGGACGAAATCAAAGCCGCCTCAGACATGGCAAATACGCCATTGGCGACAATCAGCAAAATGATAATGATCAGTTCAATGTTTATGGCAGATCTCGCATTTCTCCTCAAATGCAGAAATTGTGCATGAAATAATGCACAATTTCAACCTGCCTTAACAGTGTCTAAGCCAGCCTTAACCTCAAATCAGGTGATTCAGGCTTCTTCAGTGGCAGCGGGGTCGGCCTCTTCGGTCGCCAGTGGTGCAACATCTTCGGTGGCAACCACTTCGGCTTCTTCAGTCTCTTGCGGCATTAATTCCTCGGTGGCTGACGGTTCAGCCTCGTCGGTCATGACTGGCTCAGCGGCTTCTTGCGTGCTGACAGGTTCATCGGTCATCACCGGGGCGAGCAATTCCTCGGTGGCAACCGGTGCAGGGAGATTCCCGGCCAAAACGGGTGGCTGGATGACCTCGTAGCGCAGCAGATAAGTGACCACCCCCAGCAGCGCGGTCAGCAGCCACAACCAGAAAACCACCTGCATCGCCCATTTGGCCTGTTTGTACCAGTAGCGCTGCACATCCCGCTCACCACGGGCTTTGGCGCGGGCGACCTGTAGATCCTCGCGCAGCATACGGTAGACGACGTAGGTCGCCAGCAGTTGGGCGGGCAGGCCCAATAAGCCGTGGATAGTCGGCAGCAGATAACGGGTGTTGGCGGGTTGCCCGGTAACGCCATCCAGCACATCAAAACGATAGGAGAAGACCATCAGAAAGATAATCAGCACCCAGTTAAAGACGGTAATACCGATCATGAGATACTGATGATGCGGACGATGTTTCCCACGCCGTGCAAATACATAACCGGCGATCAGTGAGGGGATAATCAGCAAAATGTAGGCCAGTAAACTGATGTCAGCCAGCAGACTGGCACCCGTGCCTAAAAACCCCTGTGGCTCCAGATGAAAATTCATAGATGTGCTCCCAATGGTGGATGGACTATCCCCATGTATAACACAACCCATTCATTAGGGAAAACTAATTTTGAAAACATAAAAATATTGAAAGATGAGGTTTAAAAAAGAGGTAAAACCGGGATGTAAAAGGGCCTCACATCCCGGTCAAGGTGTTAAAATTATTCGGCGAAAGTCAGTACAGCGCGGGACACCGTGATACCGTCAGCCGGTATTGTGCTGCTGAGTGTGCCACCGGTCAGCAGATCAGCGATATTCTGAGCGGTTGCCGCATCATCAGCCGAGCCAAAAGCCCCGGCCAGGTCGATTACCGGCTGTAAAGCAGCGACACTGAGCCAGCCCAGGCTGGTCGTATCGGGCAGGACATAAGCCTGCGCCTGCATGTAAGCCGGGTTGGAGGCCAGACCGCCATCACCGGTCAGCGCAGCAGTCACCGCCTGACGCGTACCTACGGCGAACACATTATCATTGGCCGCCAGCAGGATTTCGATGACGAAGGGAACATCCGGTGAGACAATGTTGAGGATGGTCACTTCCGTCCCGGCGATTTCCTCGGTGACGACTTCAGCAGTCGCGCCGTTGGAACTTTCTTTGTCCAAGCCGACCAGCGCCCCCAGTTGAGTGAATGAACGCGATAAGCCTTCAACAGTCGTTTGAGCCGCAGCCGGGTCAGTCACTTCAACAATGAAGCCCAGCTCAAACGGTGATTCGGCGACACTGCCGCTGATCGTCCCCATCAGTTGCGGGTTGATACTGGCGAAGAGTGCATAATCCCCGGTCATCCAGCTCAGGAATTCAGTCCGCAAATCCAGACCGGTCACTGCGGTGAAGCCCTGCTCCACCTGCGCGATGCCGGCCTCGATATCGGCGGCGTTCATATCGGCTTCGTCCAACATGGCGGCCTGGGATTCCAGCATGGCCTGCAAATTATCCAGCCCACCTGTCACACTGGTATTGAGATCAGTGCCGTGGATGGAAGCCAGTACATTGGCCGGGATAAAGCGGGCAAAAGTGGGGTCAACGGGGCCAGTAGAAGCCATGGTGAAACCCAGACCGGTCATATCAGCGATTTCCTGAGCGATATCCATGACCAGTGAGTTACCATCGAGAATGGTAAAACCCCAGACCTGCGCCCCAAGACTATCGAACATGTCCCCAAAAGCGCCCATCGCTTCGGCATTTTCCGGGCTGCTGGCAGCGACGGCTTCCATCAGATCCGATTGACTAATGTAGACCGTGGCGTTGTAATCGCTGGCGGGGAGCAGTGCCAGGCGCGAGGTAAAAATCTCGTTGTCCGCCAGACTATCGGCCATCGCGCTATCCAGATCCAGCACATCGGCAGTCTGCGTGAACAGGATGGCATCATCCAGAATAAACAAAGCGCCATCAGCGTCCGGATTGCTCACCAGAGTGTAGCCATCCATCTCTGCCTGTTCAAACGTACCGCCATTTTCCTCAATGACACCCAATAAAAAGCTGGTCGCCAGTTCGCGATCCGTGATGCTCACCGCCACCACGACATTGTCCGCATTATTCGAATCGCTGTCGTCAATCAGGCTATCCAGTGAGGTAAACCCAAAAGCGGCGGTGTCCCCCAGCCAGGGGCGAATAGTATCAGCGAAGGTAGCATCGGGACGCATCTCCCCGACAGCCATATCCAGCAAGACAGGCAGGGATGGAATGGTGTCCTCACCTTCAGGGACGGCGGTGTTAATGCGCGTAATGAAAGTGTCCAGTGTCTGAATAAAATCATCATCTGTCCGCAGGCTGACAAATACGGGTGCATCCGCTGGCAAATAACGCGCCAGAGTATTCAGGTCTACCGGTGGCACAGCCAGTGTTGGCATGGCCCCCAGCAGCAAAATTAATATCAAGAGTAAAGCAATTGTTTTCCGCATGTTTTTCTCTTTCAGCATATTTGATCAGAAAATGGCGTTTCGCCACCTCCTTAACTATACGCGAACTTAGTGTCCGCGTTGCGTAAAAACCTTGTTACGCTATCAAACATATTGCTAACCCTTGTCAACAAAGTCTTATTTTCAAAAATCGGGTCGTCCCTTATGATAGAAAGGGTGTTGGACACAGTCACCTGAACCGGATAAATGGGAAAACGCATTTAACCTATGGAACACGCTGAGACACATCCTCACCGCTCACCCAACCGCTGGCTGCTGTTGGCCGGGGTTATGCTTATCGGTCTGGTGGCGCTGGTCGCACGGGTACGGTCAGCCTTCAATGCCCCGGTCAAGCCCGAAGATGCGCAAAATACCCTGCCCAATCCGGCTGACACTGCCGTTATCCCTCAATCGTCCATAAGCGAAACTGCCATTGTGGCAGAAATCTCAACTGAAGCTATCGCGACCAGCAACCTGTTCAATCAGATCTGGTTTCGCTGGGTGGTGCTGGCCGAAGTGCTGCTTGCGATCACGTGGATTGTGTTCAATGTCCAGTCGCCCTATTCCGGCCTCCTGCTGATTTTCAGCACAGGCAGTCTGCTGGCCGCCGGAGCGTATCAGCTACAGGCGCATTTCCTGAAAGAATCGCCGCAGACCCGCCTGATCCTGAACAATATCACGGTGGATGACCGCGCTTTCATCGTGGCGCTGATTGCTTTGACCGCGGTAGCCCTGATGATCGCCAGTTCGGTATTCTTCGCGCCAGAAAACCCAATGGAAAGTCTGCCACTGGCCGCGCTATTGATGCTGATCGGCGGGCTGACATTATGGGCCGCCAATAGTCTCAGTGCGCCTACACCAGCCATCGTCCAACTGGCGCTGCCCATCGAAAATTTACACCAAAAGCTGCCCCGTTTAAATCCAGTGCATCTGGTGATAACGGTGATTGGCGGCATACTGTTGGGACTACTGCTCATCAGCCAGATCAGCGGATTGCAGATCAGTCATTTAGTCCAGTTCCAGTGGTTATGGTTGGGCGTTCTATTCATTATGCTCGGCCTCAATCGGGTGAACCTGTGGCGCGGACTGCTGCTGACAGGCGGAATCGGGCTGTTGGCGCTGCTGGCCGAGATCAACGCGAGCTATCTGGGTATCAGGGAATTACAGCAAATCACCAGCAATCAACAATTCGGGCTGCTGATCGGCGCTTGTGGGCTGATAGCGCTGGGATTAGGGCGCCGGGGCGATCAACCCTATCGGCTCAATCTTCAGCGGCGTGATATTCTGCTGATTAGTCTGGTGACGGGGCTGGCACTGGCGCTGCGTTTCTGGCGGTTGGATGATACGGCGCGCTTCTTTGTCGATGAGCTGTCATTCAGCAGTTCTATGGGGCTTTTCCGGGTTGATCGAAATGTCCCGCTGCTGGTGCCAATGAGCAGCATCGCGGCGTTCCCGTATATATTTGTCTACTGGCAATCATGGGGGGAAAGCCTTTTCGGGCGCAATTACATCGGGCTGCGGGCTGCGAGTGCCGTGATCGGCGCGTTGACCATCCCCGCGATCTATTTTCTGGGGCGTGTTATCGCGGACAAAAAAGTAGCGCTGGTGGGTGCGCTGCTGCTGGCGGCATTACCGCCGCATCTGCATTTTAGCCGATTGGCGATTAACAATATCGCAGATCCGCTTTTCGGCACGCTGGCCTTCGCGTTTCTGGCGAAAGGCGTGCGTGATAATCAACGGCTGGATTATGCCATCGGCGGCATTTTCCTGGGGCTGACGCATTATTTTTACGAGGGCGGACGCTTACTGTATACGCCGCTGGCGCTGATATGGATTGTCGCGCTGGCGATTATCTGGCGGCGACGGATTGATAAATGGAATGTGCTGGCGGCGGTATCCGCGACATTTCTGGTCGCGCTGCCCATCTATTACACGCTGCTGGGGCTGGACAGGCCGATCACAGCGCGGATGGTTGATAATGCGACCGGGCTGGCGCGCGAATACTGGCAGGCGCTGTTCCGTTTGGGGACATTCGACTTTCATGTCCGTGAGCACATTCTGGCGCCGCTGCTGGCCTATGTGCATCGGGTAGAGCTGACGATGTTCTATCGGGGACGCACCGGCATTTTACTGGCGGCGGTTTTCCCAGCGGCATTATTGGGGCTGTTCCATGCCCTGCGCCGCTGGGGGACACCGGGAGCCTTGCTGTTGTTACTATGGGTTTTTGCCGCATCCGCCGGTAACAGTCTGCTGGTCGATAGTGCCGCATCCACCCGTTTTGTCATTGTCCACCCGGCGCTGATGCTGCTGACAGCAATCGGCATCTGCTTTACACTCCCGCTGATTATCACCCAGGCGCGCCTGCAACGCGTGGCAATCGCTGTGGTGGCTATCGGGCTGGCGCTGTTCCAGGTTCATTATTATTTCAACATCCATATCCCGCTTTATAACGAGCAGTTCCGCGATGAGTGGAGTCATCCCGACCCGCAGGATGCCATTTTGCGGTCTGTGGATTTTCCAAGTAATACCCACATTTACTTCATCGGCATGGTACCGCCAGAAGCGGGTTTTATTGATGGTGTGCTCCATTATTTCCGCGATGATCTGCATCTGTTTACCGCCACCCGTGAAGAGATCACCGCCAAATATATCGGGGAGATGAGTAGCGATGTGGATCACGCCTTTTTTGTAGAGGTTGGTGATACAAGCACGGTGGAGTTGCTCAAACAGCATTTTTATCTGTTACCGGCACAAAGCAGCCCGTATGACCTGCCCTTAGAGGATCAGTATTTGTTGTATTATGCGCCCTTCGTGCCCGGTTATTCTGATAATTCACCCCCGGCAAGCCCATGACCACACCCTCTGTGACTCGTTCTGCAAACCGCTGGTTGCTGTTCAGTGGGCTGACCGCCTTGCTCGTGGTGCTTTTTCTCGTGCTGGAGCGGCCATTATCGACGTTGCTGATGGGCATGCTGTTGGCGGCTTTTGCCGCTTTCCTGAGCTGGCGGGTTTATCAATCACTCACGACGGTTGTTTTTGGCCGACGACTCGAAGCCAGCGCGGTCGGCAGATTTGTCCTACAGCATCCTATTGCTTTAACGCATATCCTGGCGGTGTGCGGAGTCTATCTGCTGGTGCTGAGTGGTCAGCAGTTTGAGCCGTCCATTAACTGGGACACGATCCCACAGGCGACGGTGCTGCTGATTGTGGGTGGCATCACGCTCGGTGGGGCGATGATGTTAGCTCGCCACAGTGGCATTTTCCCCGATCTGCCAGTAACGCAGCAAACATGGGTATCGAGTGTACCACTCACCCGCACCCATTGGCTGCTGGCCGGTGGCGGGGTGATCTGTCTGGCGCTGCTGGCAGAGTATAACGGTCAGCTTTTACACACCGGCCTGATTTTAAGCATTCATCTGCAATTCGGATTATGGGTGGCGGGTATCGGTTTGATCGTCGCGGGTCTGGGCGGGCTGCGGCTGCAAATGCCACGTTTCTCACGCGCAGGTGCGCGTGAATTAGCGCCGCTGCTGCTGATTCTGCTGCTGGCATTGAGCCTGCGCCTGTGGAATCTGGAAAACAGCGTCCGTTTTCTAGTGGATGAACTCGACTTTACCGATGCCATTCTGACTTTAGAAACCGAAACCGAGCGGCCACTATTAAAGCCATTCAATAAATTTGGCGGCTTTTCGATGCTGTACTCATACGTGCAGGCGCATATGGTGAATATCTTCGGGCATAATTTTACCGGCTTGCGCATCGCCAATATATTGATCGGCACATTGCATGTCGCCGCGTTGTATGCGCTGGCGCGTCAACTGTTTGATCGCACGACGGCGATTATGGCAGCTTTTCTGCTGGCGACTTTCCCGGCGCATGTGCATTTCAGCCGCCTGGGACTGACTGAATTACCGGCGACTTTATGCGGCACTGCGGGACTCGCCTTTCTGACACGTGCAATTATAAAAGATCAACGGCATGATTATGTCATCGCCGGGGCGCTGCTGGGAATGACGCATTATTTCCATGAGGGGGGACGCTTGCTGTATACCCCGCTGGCCTTTGTCTGGCTGATCGGATTATGGTGGATGTGCCGATTCCGTTTTTCACTGCGGGGCGTGGGTTGGATGGCTCTGACACTCGTGTTGGTAGCCCTGCCTAATTATTATGCACTCTATGGACAGGGCTTCCCGCTGACTAACCGCCTGGCGACAACCAGCATCGCGCTAAATGCTGCCTATATCGACGAAATCCGCGCAAGTGGCGAATCCATGCTTTTACTGCGTGAACAGTTGCTGGCACCGATGCTCATGTTTGTACACGGCACTGACAGGTCGTTATTTTATCTGGGAAATACCGCGCTGGTGATTCCGTTGATCGTCCCGCTGTTTCTGGCCGGACTATGCACGATGGTCTGGCGCTGGCGGCAACCGGGGATGCTGCTGTTATTGATCTGGCTGGCGGCAACGGTTGCCGGGAACAGTCTGCTGGTTATCAGCACGATAGTGCCGCGTTATATCATCGTGTTTGCGGGAATCGCGCTGATCATGGCGGCTGGTCTGCGGTATATCAGCCGCCTGATTTTGCCGCAGCAGATATTGTCGCAGCGCGTTTATCATGCGGTGATAATCGGCTTCACGGTGACGCTGGCCGCTGCGCAGATTTACTATTATTTCGGGGAGCATATCCCCACATTTAACGAGCAAAGCCGAAAAATCTGGGCAACCACTGATGCCCAGGATGCCGCATCGCGTTCGGTAGATTTCCCCGATGGCACAGCCATTCATATCATCAGCAGCGTGTCGCTAGCGCCAAATTATGCGGCTGGATTGCTGACGTATCTCACGCCAGATAAAAACCTGTCGCTGGATTTTCTCACACCGGAAGAAGTGACCGCCGATTACCTGGCGGCGCTGGATGTCAGCATTGATCAGGCCTTTTATATCGAGTCGAAAGACACGGCCACGCTGGAGCGCATCCGCGAATATTTTTATGTGCTGCCGGAACAATACAGCCCGTATCCCTATATCACGCAACAGGCACAATTCCTACTCTATTATGCGCCGTATATTCGCGGGTATTCCGAGAATCGCGTGCCGGGTTCGCGCCCTGAAGATGTCGATTCCGCACCATGAGCGCAATAGCTGTTCGTCTGAAATTTCTACCGGATACATGGGGCAAACGGATTGCAGCCTTGACTGGCGGGCTGTGTCTGGCGGCGCTGGCAGAAATCAACGGCGAAGTATTTCGCATTCCGCTGCTGCTCGACACGCCGACGTATACGCAGTTTTCCCTGCTGATAGTCGGCAGCGGACTGGTGCTGTATGGCATGGGTAGCACTCAACGCGCTGTGCGATGGAGCAACACACCATCCCGGCAGCAGCATCTGTTTTTACTCACGCTGATTATGCTGGTCGGCATGGCGCTGCGCACGTGGAATATCCAGAACGCGGTACATTTTTATCTGGATGAAGGCAATTTCGTCGGCGGTGTGCTGGATCTGCAAACGAAGAGCCACATCAAAATGCTGGGGCCATTTAATCATATCGCCGGTTTCACGTGGATTTACCCCTATCTGCAAGCCGGGATGGTAGGTATCTTCGGGCCGAATCTGCTGGGCATCCGTGTGGTGAGTATCTTAATGGGTGTGCTGACCATCCCCGCGCTGTATCTGCTGGCGAAGACGTTATTCACGCCGCGCACCGCACTGATCGCTGCCGCGCTGCTGGCGGTGTTTCCGCCGCATGTGCATTTCAGCCGCCTCGGTTTGAACAACATTGCTGACCCGTTATTCGGGGTGCTGGCGCTGGCATTTCTGGCGCGGGGATTCAAGCACAACCGGCAGGCGGATTACGTTCTGGCGGGGGTGATGCTCGGCCTGACGCAGTATTTTTACGAAGGGGGTCGGCTGGTGTACCCGACGCTGGTGCTGTTGTGGGGGCCAGTCGCGCTGCTGGCATGGCGCGGACGCTTCAAAGGTCTGGGGCTGACTCTGCTGCTGTTTGCGCTGGTGGGCGGGCCGGTGTATTACACGCTGGCCGTGTGGGATATCCCGCTGGCTGTCCGGTTGGATCGCCAGCGCTTGCAGGCCGACTACTGGATTCGGCTGCTGCTGGCTCCGGCCAGTTCCGGTGATCTGCGCGAATACTTCGAAAAGAGTCTGCTGCCACCGATTAAGCATTTTATCTCGCTGCCGGATACCGGACATTTTTATTATGGCGGTGATACGGCGTTGACCTTGCCGTTTATGCTGCCGTTTTTCTTTGGTGGGATGCTGGCCGCTGTGCGGCAGTATCTGGTGCCGCTGGGGTTGGTGCTGCTGTGGCTTTTCCTGACCGCGTTTGGCAACAGTCTGCTGATTTATAATGCCTGGTCGGCACGGTTTGTAGTGATTTTCCCGGCACTGGTGCTGTTGATGGCGGCAGGGTTAAACGCGACGTTTTCGCTGCTGGAACATCTGCCGCTGTGGCGACGGATAGAGCGTTACGCCGTGCCGATTATCGTGGCGGTAGTGTGCGCGGCGCATGTGATCTATTACTTCGGGCCGCATCTCAGCCTGTATAACACGCAGATTCGCCCCGGTCATGATCAGCAGGATGTCATGTTTCGGGCGCAGGCTTTTCCGCCGGGGACTGAGGTGATTATGCTGACTGCCGATAATGACATCTGGCTGCCAACGCTCTATCAACTGGCCGACTTCTGGGATATGAATATCCAGCCCCGGCATTTTTCGCCGCCTGCGCTGGTGGCATATGATCAGTCAGCGCGCTTGCGTCATGGTGTGGATTACGCTTTTTTTGTCGCACAGGATGATGAGGAAAATCAGACATGGCTGCGGCGCAAATTCGGCCCGGTGACAGGCACCCTCAGCCCGTTTAATGTGCCGCTGGAAAAACAGTTTTTGCTGCTGTACTACGTCAATCCCCGTCCACGTGTGGAGCCAGAAAAATAAAATCGGGACACGCCGCAGCATGTCCCGATTAAATGTTTAGTCTTCCTCGTCATCCCACCGATTAACCGGAGGGACTGGCGGAACGGGTGGCACCGGAGGCACCTGCATCATCGGAGGAACCGGCGGGACTGGTGGTACGGGCGGGACGATAACATCATCACGTCTGCCCTTGCGTGATGGGCCACGATTGACCACGAAGCGCGCCAGATCATCACCCCGGCGGTACGGTGAGCCATCCGGCAAAATCATGCCGTCAACCGA
>JBBSQD010000127.1:0-17486 GCA_038258185.1 Aggregatilineales bacterium
AGGCAGTTTTCTGGATAAGCTGACTATCGGCATTTTGCCCGTTCACGCTTTGCAGGGCATTACTGCTGAGCAGATTGCAGAGCACCCCTTTAATCTGACCCCCATCGGCACAGGGCCTTATCAGATAGAAGCGGTGCGCTCATTTGATAACAGTAACATCCAGATTGTGGATTTACGGGTGGCCCCGGTTTATCGTCAGCGGCCAGAAGGGCAGGCAGGCTATGCGATTGATCGGCTTCGTTTTCAGACTTATGACACGTTTGATAGTGCCTTAGAGGCTTTTCGTCAGAGCGAAATTGATGGTTTAGCGGGGCGCAATCGCAACGAGCGTACGCCGCTCATCAATGCGACTAACTCTGAAAATGTCCATACGATGATCGAACCGACACTGGGCGTTATCATCTTCAACTGGCAGAACGACAATAAACAGTTTTTCCGTGAACAGCGGGTGCGGCTTGCGCTGGAAATCGGCCTGGATCGTGCTTCGATTATCGAACGCTGGATGCGCAACACGGCTATAAAGGCGGATAGTCCCCTGATGATTGGCTCATGGGCTTATACATCAGATCTGCAATGGCCGCCAAATGATGTGGCCGCTGCGCGTTCCCTGCTGGAAACCGCAAATCTTCGCCAGCCAGAAGCCGAAGCCACTGAGGAAGTGACAGGTTCTGCTTATCTTTTGGACTTCTCCATTCTCACACCTGACGATCCCTCACTGGTCAACATGATGAATGAGGTGGCGACACAATGGTCACAGATCAATGTTGGGGTACAGGTTGAGGCCGCATCACCGGAGAGTTATCAATCGCGCTTAGACTCAGGCGATTTTGATGCGGCACTGGTCGAATTATCGTTGAGCAGCAGTGCAGATCCCGATGTTTACGCCTTCTGGCATCAGGGCCAATACCCTGATGGCCTGAATTACGGTGGCGTAGATGACCGGCGTATGAGTGAAGTTTTGGAACGTGGACGCCGCGAGGCCAGCGGTATCAATCGCTCAATTTACTACGATAGTTTTCAGCAGGATTTTATTGATAGGGCGATTGCATTGCCGTTGTATTATCCGCTGTACACCTACATCACATCTTCAAGTTTCTCCGGCATTCAACTCGGTTTTATGGGTGCACCGACTGACCGCTTCAAAACGATCAAGGACTGGTCACTGAAGTAAGAGCGGCAACTACCAGCAACCTTCTGCTTCCAGAATTGCCCGTAAAAGTTCTTTACGGGCGCTCCCGCCTAAGGTTTCCAGGCGCCGCACATTCAACGGGTCAATATCTTCGCGTAATAATCGCAGTTCCTCAGATGTGGGTGGCAGCGTTTCGTGCACATCCGGCGCGATTTCCAATTCGAAACCAGTTTTCTTTTGAATCCATTCAATCGTCACATTTGGGTGATAGGTCAGCAGGCGCATGCGGCCATTCGCCCAATCAAACTGACCCAGATCACTGATGAGATAATTGACACCGCGACCCTTTTTTCGCTCTGGTGAATGTCCCATCCCGCTCAGGAAATCCAGTTTTCCCACAAAAGTCACGCGGGAATGACGAGGCACATAGAGATAAATGTGATCAGAGTAGGGGGTTACATCCGGGATGCCACCAGTGCCGGGCAAACGCATGCGTGGTTTTTCGTAATTCTGGCCGAAAGCGATATTGTTGAAATTCCCATGAGAGTCGACCTGTGCGGGTCGGAAAAATTCCTTAGGATTATACCCCGGCAGTAAGTCGACCGCGGCGGTGGCAAACCCCACGTGAATCAGCGCTTTTCCCAGCCACAAATCCTCAATACGCCCAATCCCTAAAGGCGCCCATTCTTCACACAGTGATTGACCAATGGCTGAGGCGAAACGCACATTGGGCGCATGGGTACATTGGGCAAGGATAAAGCCTGCCATGACCAGCGGCGTGTTAATGCCTTGCGCCAGAACTTCACCATCCACTACCTGACGCGAGATGCAAACTGATATGAGTTCATCAACTGTAAAATCCATCGTTATTTCGTTTTTCCCTTAAAAGCTGAATCCAGTACTAAGTTTAGCTTAAATTGGTGCTTTGTTAGAAATTTCTACCCTAAAGGCGAGCTTATTTCATGAGCGTAGGTATGCAGTAGGTTGTGCGTATCGCAGTAAGGTACAGCAAAATTTGCTGCCTGTAATATACTGGAATCAGGCATCGAAAGGAAAGATGAAATGCGAAAATTACTCAATCTATGTTTGCTGTTGACTCTGTTGATAGCATCTCTCTCTAATATTGTCGGCGTAACCTATGCGGATAATCTGGCACAACCAGTGGATTGTACACCGCGCACGGACTGGCCGACTTATACTGTGATTGAAAGTGATTCAATCGATAATATTGCCTCGCTTGCGGGGATCACAGTCGACGAGCTGGTCACCGCGAACTGTCTGGCGTCTGCTGCCGTTTTTACGGGTCAGGTGCTGTATGTGCCTGTATCGCTTGATCCGCCAGCCTGTATACCGCGCACGGACTGGCCGACTTACACTGTGGTCGAAACCGATACGCTGACCAATATTGCCAGCCGCGCCGGATCAACTGTGGATGAACTTGTCACGGCGAATTGTCTGGAAAGCACAACCATTTTTAGCGGTCAGGTTTTACAGGTTCCCAACCCGATTGAACCCGTTTGTGTGCCGCGCACAGATTGGCCGACCTATGTGGTGCAGGCAGGGGATACACTCACTAGCCTCGCATCCAGCGCAGGAACGACCGTTGATGATCTGGTAAGTGGTAACTGTCTGGTCGACACAAATCTGTTTGTTGGGCAGGTTTTACGGGTTCCCGATGATATTGTGCCAGCACCTCTGCCCAATATCACCATCACCAATATCACAAATGGGCAGGTTCTCAATATTGACGGCTTAGTCCATATCACTGGTACAGGAACGGCTTTATTTGAAGGCGCGTTAGTTGTTCAGGCGCGGGACAATCTCGGCAATGTGATCACCGAGCAACCCACGATTGCTACTGGATCTGCGCTAGGTGGCACCGGCCCCTGGGAGGTCAATTTATCTATTCCTAACGCCGCACGCGGCATTAGTGGAGACATTTATGCTTTCTCGACCTCTGCGATGGATGGCAGCGTTGTAGCCCAGGCCAGCATCAATGTGGTATTCGGTGAGATGACTGTCACGCCGCTTGTCGATATTACTACTCCATATCCCAACACGACCGTCAATATAGATGGGCCCGTACGCATCACCGGGGTAGGGCGCAGTCTGTTCGAAGGTAATGTGGTTGTGCAAGCGCTGGATGCCAGTGGGCGATTATTGGCTCAGCAAGCGACGACTCTGTTCAACATGAGTGCTGGCGGTTTTGGGAGTTGGCAGGTCGATTTGCCCATCAATACCCAACGCGGCACACGCGGCACAATCTTTGCCTTTTCCACCTCGCCGGCTGACGGGCACATCATCGCGTCCGATAGTGTGAGCATCAATTATGGTGGCACCTGTTATATCCGCACCGATTGGCCGACTTACAGAGTGCAACCGGGAGACACGTTGTTCAAGGTGGCACAGCGTACAAGCAGTTCCGTAACCGAATTGGCGACTGCGAATTGCCTTGTGAATGCCAATACTATTTTTGTGGGCCAGATTCTATACGTGCCGCGTTTACCAGCACCACTACCGACGGCTTTCCCACTGCTTGAAATCACCAGTCCACGTAGTGGCGAGATGTTAACCAGTAGTGTACCTGTTCGTGTGATGGGGAGTGGCCGTGATCTGTCTGGTAATTCGATCATCGTTCAGGCGCTGGATACCAATGGCAATGTTCTGGTTCAGCAAATGACGACTATCGCGACACCGCGACAGGGAACCTGGCAGGCTGATCTGATGGTCAATGTTGAGCCGGGGACACGTGGCGGCATCTATGCCTTTGCGACTTCTGGCCCTAACAACGTCATCATCGCCGATGCGTTTGTGAACACGACTTTTGGCACACCGGTTCCAAGTGAGGGAGCGAGTGTCATCATTACTACACCAGAAGATGCCAGCTCAACCAATGCTTCTGGTACTTTAGCGGTTACTGGTACAGCATCCGGCCTGACGGATAATCGCGTCATGGTTCGCATTCTCGATAACAATGGCAATATGCTGGCGGGTGATATTGCTCCGGTGAATGTCGTTGGCGATACACCCAACACATGGCAGTTGAACACACCGCTTGATGTTCAGGATGGCACGCGTGGCAAAATCTTCGCGTATGCGATCTCACCCATTGACGGTTTACTGGTGGCGATGGATGCGGTCAATGTCCTCTTTGGTAGCGACAATGGCGGGCCTTTTGTGACCATTGATACGCCTTTGCCCTATGAAACACTTGATTTAAGCCAGCCCATTGTCATAACAGGGCAGGGGCGTGGCTTATTTGAAGGTAATGTCGTGGTCAGAGCGCTGGACGATAATGGCAACATTCTGGCCGAAGAGCCTACGACATTGCAGGCTGCTGAAGTAGGTGGGCAAGGCACATGGGAAATTGATCTGAATATCAACGCGGCTGAGGGTACACGTGGCCGGATTTACGTCTTCTCGACTTCCCCGCAGGATGGAAGCGTGATTGCTGCTGCCAGCGTAAAAGTGATTTACGGCAACCCTGATCTGCGCGATCGCTTTGTCACCATTCACACGCCATTACCCGATACGCTGCTCGGTCAGGTCAACAGTCTGACGGTAACCGGTCGCGGTGGGGGTTTGTTTGAAGGCAGTGTGACTGTCCAGATTTTGGGCGAAAATGGGGACGTGCTGGCCTCGCAGGCCGCTGAAGTCAGCGCCGGAGAAGAAAACGCCCCCGGCATCTGGGAAACAACACTAACCATTAACGATCTGCCTGCAAGCTCTGTTCTCCGCATTTATGCCTTCACGACATCTCCGAGTGATGGCAGTGTGATCGCGTCCGATAGTGTGGATGTGATTTATCGCCCTGCAGTAGGTTAATCCTCACAACACTATACAAAACAGGCCCGTGATACAATACGGGCCTGTTTATTTATGCACATCAGAGAGTGACAGATCATTTATGTCTGCTCAATTCATCTCATTGGCTGCTGCTGCAGAACTCGTTGCTGATGGTCAGGTTTTAGCGCTGGGGGGTATGACCCTTTATCGTCGGCCAGTCGCTTTTGTACGCGCTCTATTGAGACGCGCTCAAAGGCCGCAAAATCTGACTTTGCTGTGTTTTACTGCCGGTTATGAATCTGATTTACTGGTCGGTGCGGGTTGTGTCGAGACTGTGCGCAGCGTGTATTTTGGCCTCGAAGCCTTTGGCTTAGCGCCGATGTTCACCGAAGCAGCGCAAAAAGGCCAAATTCGTATTCAGGAAGAGACCGAAGTCAGTATCGTCATGGGTTTACGCGCGACGATGGCCGGTGTCGGTTTTATGCCTTCACATGCCTGGATAGGAACCGATTTACCCACTTTAAGACCGGACGTAAAAACTGTGATTGACCCCTACAGCGGTGATGAACTCATGGCTTTTCCAGCTATTGAGTGTGATGTGCTGGTTTTACATGGGCTTGAGGCCGATCAGAATGGCAATGTCACGCTGAATAATAATCTCGGCATTGATATGGAACTGGTCTATATCGCCAAAAAGGTGATTGTCACTGTCGAGCGTATGGTTGAACACGTCGAGAAATCGCCTGATCGAGCGATGTTACCCGCGCCGGGTGCAGACTATATTGTGCATGTGCCGAAAGGAGCCTGGCCAACCAGCTGCTACCCGGATTACACCCTCGGCGGCCAGGAACTGATGCGTTATGTGGATGCCTGTAATGCCGGGGAGTTTGATGCTTATATCCAGGTTATTTTGGATGATGCTTCGGGCTTGCTAAAAGATTAGCCAGTAGTTATACTCTCCGTAATGAAAAATGAACCAGGGGAGTCCACGCATGTGGGCTGAGAGGGTGCGTAGTGCCGCACCGACCCTTAACCTGATCCGGGTCATGCCGGCGTAGGGAGTGCGTCTTAATATGCATTCAATCACCACCCCTACGAAATCATCTCTAGGGGTGGTTTCTGTTTATTCCTCTGGTTTACACCTGTTCCTAATTCCATATCACGGAGGAAAGATTTTATGTCACGTTTGTTGGTTGTTATTTTAGCTATGATGGTTCTTGCTCTCCCTGTCTATGCACAGGATGATGTTCTGACTGTGGTTACGCACGACAGCTTTAACGTCAGTGAGGATGTACTGGCTGATTTTGAGGCGGAAACGGGCATTACGGTGCAGATCCTGCGCAGTGGTGATGCCGGAACGATGTTGAATCAGTCCATTTTGAGCAAGAATAATCCATTGGGGGATGTACTCTTTGGAGTGGACAATACGTTTCTCAGCCGCGCTCTGAACAATGATCTTTTCACCCCCTACGAATCGCCTCTGCTGGAGAACGTACCTGAAGAGTTTCTGCTGGACGAGGAATACCGCGTCACACCCATCGATTATGGCGATGTCTGCCTCAACTATGATGTCAGCTTTTTTGAGGAGAATGCGTTACCAATCCCTGAGAGCCTGGCGGATTTAACGGATGAAGCCTATCAGAGTCTGCTGGTGGTCGAAAACCCAGCGACTTCATCGCCCGGCCTGGCGTTTTTGTTAGCCACAATTGGAGCATTCGGCACCGAAGGTGACTATACTTATCTGGATTACTGGGCAGATTTAGTCGCGAATGATGTGCTGGTAGTCGATGGTTGGGAAAGCGCTTACTATGGTGAATTCAGTGGGAGCGCCAGCAGTGCCGGGACACGTCCGCTGGTGGTGAGCTATGCCAGCAGCCCACCGGTCGAGGTCTATTTCATGGAAGAACCCGCTGAAACTGCGCCTACCGGGGCGATTGTAGCGCCGCAAACCTGCTTCCGGCAGATCGAATTTGCAGGTATTTTAGCGGGTACTGAAAAAGAGGTGATGGCGCAGCAGTTCATTGATTTCATGCTGGATACAGCCTTTCAGGAAGATGTTCCATTACAGATGTTTGTCTTCCCGGTAAATCCTGAAACACAACTGCCTGAAGTCTTTGAGGAATTTGCTCAGGTCGCCGAAGAACCTGCGTCTGTGGAGCCAGCGGAAATCGAAGAGAACCGAGAGGCATGGATTCAGGCTTGGACAGAAGTCGTTTTACGGTAACAAAGCTGAGTCAATATGCAGGGCGCGGGCTATTGTTCGCGCCATTGCTGTTTCTGGCGATATTCTACTTTTTCCCGCTGATTACTATTTTTGGTGTCAGCCTCTTTCCGGATGGTCAGCTTAATCTGGAAAGTTTTGTAGATGTAGCCACCACCGAATATTACTGGCGCACATTCTGGTTTACCACTTTTCAAGCCGCATTATCGACTTTTTTAACGCTGCTGTTTGTTATACCCTCAGCTTATGTCTTCACACGCTACAAATTCCCCGGCAAATCGCTGATGCTTTCGTTATCCACACTGGCATTTGTCTTGCCAACGGTGGTAGTCGCAGTAGCATTTCGCGCTTTAATTGGACGTACAGGTCTACTCAACACGGGGTTGATGAATCTGCTCCATCTGGCTGAACCACCGCTTCAGCTTGAGCGCACTTTACTATTAATCCTGATTGTGCACGTGTTTTACAACTATGCGGTTGCGCTGCGAATTATCACTGGCTTTTGGGTGAATCAGAGTCCGCGCATGGAAGAGGCGGCGCGTATATTAGGGGCATCCGGCTGGAAAGTATGGTGGTATGTGCGCTTACCGATCCTGCGACCCGCACTTTTAGCCGCGACAATTCTGGTATTCATCTTCACCTTTACCAGCTTCGGCGTGGTGTTAATTCTGGGTGGAACACAATTCGCTACTTTAGAAGTCGAGATTTATCGCCAGACAGCCAATTTTGGCAATTTGCCAATCGCTGCTGCACTCTCACTCATTCAGATCTGCATCATGCTGGCTATGATGATCGTTTACACACGCCAGCAGCGGCGCACAGCACTGGATCTGCAAAGTGCGCAGTATGTGGCGCGGTCACCCCGAAGAGGGCTGGAAAAGTTATTGGTGGCAGGCAACATTCTGATTATGCTGGTGCTGTTATTCACGCCATTGCTGGCGCTGATTATCAGCTCGTTGCGCAGCGGAGATCAGTGGACATTCCAGTTCTACAGCGGTCTTTCAGTCAATACACGCGCCTCAATTTTATTTACGGCACCGACAGAAGCCATTAAAAATTCGTTTCTATTTGCCATCATTACGACGTTGATATCGATGGTGCTGGGTGTTTTGACCGCATACCTGTTAGAACAGCGCCAGTGGCGCTTTACGCGCTGGCTAGACCCCTTGTTCATGCTGCCGCTGGCTACCAGCGCAGTCACATTAGGCTTCGGTTTTATCATCGCGCTGGATGAGCCGCCGCTCAACCTGCGCACGTCAGCCGCATTGATACCGATTGCTCACACACTGGTAGCCATGCCGTTTGTGATACGCAGCGTATTACCGGCATTGAGCGGTATTCCGCCATCCACACGGGAAGCGGCAGCGGTGCTGGGGGCATCCAACCGGCAGATATTGCGCTACGTTGATCTGCCCCTCATCAGTCGCGGGTTGATTGTCGGGGCGACATTTGCCTTTACAGCAAGCATGGGTGAGTTTGGCGCCTCACTGTTTGTTGCGCGACCGGATACGCCGACAATGCCGTTGGTGATTTACCGTCTTCTAGGTCAACCCGGTGCTGCCAATTATGGACAAGCATTGGCGATGAGTGTTTTACTGATGCTGGTGTGTGCCGTCAGTTTCATATTGATTGAACGTATTCGAAAGGCCGGGGTAGGGGAGTTTTAATGCTGGATTTACAGGATATCAGTCTGGCTTTTGATCATCATCCGGTGCTGAAAAAAATCGACCTGCATGTCAATGCGGGTGAAATCATGTGCCTGCTGGGGCCAAGCGGATGTGGAAAAACAACTTTGTTGCGCGTGATTGCTGGTTTGGAGCAGGCCGACTCCGGACGTATTCTAGTCAACGGCCAATCGATTCAGGACAAGCCAGTGCATACCCGTAACTTCGGTTTTATGTTTCAGGACTATGCTTTATTTCCGCATTTGAATGTTGCGCAGAATATCACGTTTGGATTAAAGATGCACGGCCAATCGAATCAGCAACAGCGCCTGCGGGAAGTCATCAGACTGATTGGGCTGGAAGGCTTTGAAAAACGCGATATTGCCCAACTTTCCGGTGGGGAGAAGCAACGAGTCGCACTGGCACGGAGCCTTGCGCTAGAGCCGGGACTTTTGATGCTGGATGAACCGCTGGGATCACTGGATGCGGCGCTGCGTGAACGTCTGGTGGGCGATGTCAAACAAATTATCAAGCAAATTGGATTAACCGCGATTTATGTGACCCATGACCAGTCCGAAGCATTCGCTATTGCGGATCGCATCGCAGTCATGAATGCCGGCCAAATTGATCAGGTTGATGAACCTCAGGCTATTTTTAACTATCCGCGCACAGAATTTGTCGCGAATTTCCTTGGTTTAAACAATGTTATCCCTGTGTTGGGCAAAACCGAAAAAGGTGTTCGGACTCCATTGGGCGAATTTCCGGTGCAAGGGGTTGGCGATAAATTACTGGTACACCCCCTAAGCATCGAATTTTCTGAGGCTGGCTCCATCCCGATGACCGTATCGGAATGCCTTTTTCGCGGAGAAACGTTTCGCCTCAGCTTTATACATGCGAGTGGCATCACCCTGAGTCACAGCATTTCTGCCAATTTCCCCAACATACCCAACGTGGGAGATCAGGTGCGAATTACCATTCATTCAGACCGGCTCGTCCTGCTGAGTGCGTCACCCACAAACGCATCAAATTCAAGCGTTTGAATGACCTTAACCTTACAAAAGCGAAATCCTAACCTAGAATAATATTGTACTGCTGAAAAAGTTAGCTTCTATTCAGCAGTGTATTGTAAGCATTAGAACGGGGGTAATATGGCGGACGTATTCATTTCGTATTCGCGCCGCGATACCGACTTTGTAAAGAATCTGGATAAGGCTTTTAAAAGTCAGGACAAGGATGTCTGGGTGGACTGGGAGGATATCCCGCTCACAGCAGATTGGCTTAAAGAGATCTATGATGGCATTGAAGAAGCCGACAATTTCGCTTTCGTCATCAGTCCGGACTCGGTTGCGTCAGAAATATGCATAAAGGAACTTTATCACGCGATCAAGCACAAAAAACGCTTGATACCACTTTTACGACGAGATGTTGACCAAGGTCAGCAAGTCCATGAATCGTTAGCGTCCCACAACTGGATATTTTTCCGTGACTCTGACGAATTTGATACATCATTCGCTGCGCTGATCGGTGCGGTCGACACCGACCTGCCACATGTGCGGATGCATACCCGTATCACCATTAAAGCCAGCGAGTGGGATCAAAAGGGCAGGGATGCGAGTTTTCTGCTGCGCGGGTCAGATCTCACAGAAGCCGAGAGCTGGTTGGCACACAGTGCAGACAAGGAACCAGATGCAACTCCGCTGCAATCGGAGTATATCTTCGCGAGTCGCAAGGCATCCAATAACCGCCAGCGCATGATGTTAAGTGCAGTCACTGTAGGTTTTGTCGCATCCCTTATTTTAGCGGTTTTTGCCTTCAATCAATACCAGACAGCTCAGGCCGCATTGATTATTGTTGAACAGGAGCGAGATCGTGCTGATTTACAAGCGCAGATAGCGCTATCGCGCCAGCTAGCAGCGCAGTCGCTGGTTCGCATTGGCGATGATCTGGATGAAGCCCTGTTACTGAGCCTGGAAGCCAACCGCGTAGCCGATCAGGCTGATATCAGCGGTAGTGAAGTCCGGGGCAGTCTGGTGGACGTGTTAGAAGCCAGTCCGCACCTGGTGACATTTATGTACGGACACAATGAAGCTGTTCGCAGAGTGGCATTCAGCCCGGATGGAACGCTGATTGCTTCCGGTGGACTTGAAAAAACGATTTTGTTGTGGGATGCCACCACACACCAGCAAATTGGCGAGCCCATCCTCGTATCGGATGAAGGTATTGAAAGTCTCGCGTTTAGCCCTGACGGGAGCATTCTGGCTTTGGGGGGGCGAGATTTCGTTATTTATCTCTGGGACATGACCACTGAAGAGTTTATTGGGGAGCCGCTGGCCGCCCATGAAGATTTGGTTCGCACGCTAACTTTCAGCCCTGATGGTCAAACTTTAGTGTCCGGCAGTGATGATAACAGCATCCGCTTTTGGGATATGACGACACACGAAGAAAGCCGAGAACAGCTGACAGGGCAAACTGACTGGATATTCAGTGTTAAATTCAGCCCAGACGGCAAGTTATTAGCTTCCGCAGCGGGGGATGCAACTATTCGTTTATGGGACGCAGAAACTGGCGAATTGATTGGTGAACCACTTGTGGGACATGATGCTTTTGTGAGCAGTGTGGCTTTCAGCCCGGACGGTAATACTCTGGCCTCAGTCAGTGGCGATGGTCGCCTGTGTTTATGGGATGTCACTGATCAAAAGCTGACCAATGACTGCATTGTGGCTCATGATAATTGGGGGAATAATGTGGTTTTCAGCCCGGATGGTCAGTATGTGGCCACCGCCAGTCGTGATAAATCCATCCGACTTTGGGATGTGGCTACGGGTCAAATGTTTGATCAACCTTTTGTCGGACACAAGAACTTTGTCAATAGCATAGCATTCAGCCCGGATGGTCAATCCATGGTGTCTGGCAGCAATGATCAGAACCTGATGATCTGGGATGTGCGCCAAATCCGGCGTTTAGCTGCGCCCCTCAATCCAGATGCCACCGCAGCAATAAGTATCGCGGTGAGCCCGGATGGACAGACCGTGGTTACGGGTGGGCTCGAAGGGCAGATTTATTTCTGGGATGAGCAGACAGGCGAAGCACTGCGGGAACCACTTACAGGACATACGAGCTTTATCAATTCGCTCGCTATCAGCCCGGACGGCCAGATACTGGCGTCTGGTAGTGAGGATATGCGTATTGGCCTGTGGGATATGAATACAGGTGAGCAGATTGGCGACTACCTGGAAGGGCATGAAGGGGCAGTCACGAGCGTCGCTTTTAATGTCGATGGAACCATGTTAGCTTCAGGCAGCACGGATAATACGGTTCGGTTATGGGCTACCGCCAGCGGCACTCAGTTAGGCGAGCCTTTAACGGGGCATGAAAATTTCGTCTTTAGTGTCGCCTTTAATCATTCAGGCACTATTCTGGCATCTGCTAGCCGTGATACTAAAATCCTTCTGTGGGATGTAGAAACTCATCAACCTATCCGTGAACCACTTGTCGGTCATTCCAGTTGGGTCATGTCGCTGGCCTTCAGCCCAGATGACAGCATTCTTGCATCGGGTAGCCGCGATCAGCAAATTCGCCTGTGGGATACTGAGACGTGGGAAACGATTGGTCAGCCGTTGGATGGACACGCATGGACGGTATCTTCACTGGCCTTTAACCCGGATGGTACCATGCTGGCTTCGGGCAGTTGGGATAACACGGTTCAATTATGGGATATTGTGTCTCAGCAGCGCATGGGCAAACCGCTGCAAATTCACACTGGCTGGATTAAAGGCATTGCATTCAGCCCGGATGGTTTACATCTGTTTTCCGGCAGTGATCAAAGTCAGGATCATGTCATGGTCTGGGATGTGAATTATGAATCGTGGCGGCAACATGCCTGCGAGGTGGTCAACAGAAACCTCACTGAACAATCGTGGCAGCGTTATATCGGGACTGATTATCAGCAGTCGTGCATGATTACTGAAGAAGCAGAGACAGCCAGTTAATGACTGCCTCTATTGGAAACCACTCAGGCAAAAATTGCTCTCAAATCTGGACTCAATGCCAGGTCGTTTAATTCCCGTTCAAAAGCAGCGCGATCACCCCGGCGGCGGTTGCGCTGTTTTTGCAGATAGGACAATCTGTACAACCACACGGCCTGATCAACATCTTTGTCAGACCGCACATAAAAACTGATCCAGCCGGATTCGGGCAAAATGTGATGCACCTGAGCGGCATTTTCAGCCACAAGTTGCTCACGAATGCGCCGGGTAAACGGCACATCCACCAGTCCATGATTGTGAATGTGCCCAATTTCAACATTGCCGATTTTGAACTCGCGCCCGCCGAAGCGATGTGGTTCGATGGTGACATCATTCCACTCAGAAACAATCTGTACAATCTTATCGACCGAGTTTGGCATCCTGCATATACTCTCTAAAACTCAAAATGACTAGCGGCTTCCACTAAGCGCTCGTGAATGCGCGGGTTTGCCACGATCATGCCTTTATTTTTGGCCAGCGTTTTCCCTAATGAAAAATTCAGCGCGGAGCCATCCAGGTCGGTTACGATTCCACCAGCTGCCTGGACAATGGCTACCCCAGCGGCATGATCCCAGATTTTGTGTGAATATGAGCCTTTTTTGAAGGGGAAGCGCAGATAAGCATCGGCTTCACCGTTGGCAACCAGACAATATTTCTCCTGGCTGTCCAGACGATTAAGCTCAGCCTCACTCATGCCAGCTTTTTCTCGCACCAGCGCCATCACATCCTGATCACCGTGCGCTTTCTCGACACTTTCGACAAAAATAATCGTATTCGGATCGTTGCGCTGCGAGACATGAATAGGCTGCGCAGAACCACCCGATAGCGGCTCGATAAAGGCTTTGCCGTCCTGAGCATGAAATAAAGCTCCTGATTCGAGGCCGGTATAACCGGGTGTGCCCATCAGCGCCCGAGTCGGAATACCATCTTCAAGTATGCCGACTGCAATCGCATAATTGCGCAGCGCAATGAAGCCTTTGGTGCCATCAATCGGGTCAATCACCCAGGTGCGCTGGGATTCTCGGTTTTGACCGTAATCCAGCCACTGAATTACCTCAGCTACCGATACCTGCTCACCCAATACCTGACTAATCAGCCCAACAATATCCTGCTGCTGCTGCGCGTCAATCAGTTCGCTGAATTGCTGTCCGCCTTCTTCGGCTATCACGCCGTCTTCAGGAAAAAACTGGCTGATTGCCCGGCAAATAATGGCCTGTGAACCATAGTCCGCAATGGTTACGGGTTCTGCCCCGGCTTTATTGGCGACATTCTCCGTTGGAGACTGAACGATATATTTTTCCTGTACCATTTTGCATAACTGTGCGGATTGCCGGACTGCAACCGCAATAGGGGATAAATCAATCATATGACTGCCAGCTTTCGATAATCTGCGACTTTATAAGGGTGTATTTTAGCAGGGGAATATGTTGAATGCCGACTGGCAAAAAGTCTAGTTCAGTATTGAGTGAGCATCATGTGTTTAAGCACCCGGATAAATGCTATACTTACGACCTTGCAATTCGTACATGTCATTCATTTCTCAGGAGTTAACCTGACATGATTCAGTTTAGAGAGCTTAGCCAACTCACAGCAGATGAGTTAGCTAAAATTATGCGGCGTGCCGAAACCGATATCAGTTCGTTATTACCATTGGCCCAGGGCATTATTGATGATGTCAAAGCCAGAGGTGATGCCGCTGTTGTAGAGTATACGCGTAAATTTGATGCTGAAAATTTTACAGCGGATATGCTGCGGGCCCAGCCAGAAGATTTTCAAACGGCCCGGTCACAGGTCAGTGCCGAAGTCATACAGGCGATTGAAGAAGCACACGATAACATCCGTATTTTCCATGAAGAACAAATGCCTGAATCCATGTGGTTTACTGAAGTAAAGCCCGGAATCATGGCCGGTGAGAAAATCACATCGGTAACAAATGCGGGGCTGTATGTGCCCAGAAGTAAAGGCGCATTTCCCTCTGTTATGCTTATGCTGGCGACCCCGGCAAAAGTTGCTGGAGTACCTCGGATCGTCGTCATTTCCCCGCCCACACCGGAAGGAAAGCCTGATGCTGCGACCCTGGTAGCGGCTGAAATCTGCGGGGTGGACGAGGTTTATGCAGTCGGGGGCATTCAAGGCATTGCTTCGCTGGCCTATGGCACTGAATCTATCCCCAAGATGAATAAAATCATTGGCCCGGGCAGCAGTTATGTCACTGCGGCAAAGCGTTTACTGTATGGCACAGTGGATGTGGGTTTGCCGGCAGGCCCCAGTGAGTCGATTATCCTTACAGATGAATTTGTTGACCCGCGTTTAGCGGCGCTGGATTTGCTGGTTGAGGCAGAACATGGGCCAGAATCGGCGGCAACATTAGTTACACATAGCCGTAAAGTCGCTGAACAGGTGCTCGAAATCCTACCGGAATATATCGCACAATTACCAGAATGGCGGCAAAACTTCATCAATACTGTGCTGTCCAATTACGGTGGCGTACTGCTGACCAACAGCCTGAGCGATTCGATTGATTTCGTAAACAGTTATGCACCGGAACATCTTGAGGTGCTTACCCGCGATCCGTTTGTGGTTTTAAACAAAATCAAGAATGCCGCAGAAATTCTCCTTGGCGACCTTACGCCTATTCCTACCGCCAATTATTGCCTGGGGCTGAATGCAATTCTGCCAACCGGTGGCTTTGCGCGCAGCTTCTCATCCGTCAGCATCTGGGATTTCTTAAAACGTACGGGGATTGGCTATTTATCCCGCGAAGGCTATGAGCGTTTGCAGGGAACCACTGCCATTTTGGCGGATTATGAAGGCTTCCCGGCACACGCTTTTGCAATCCGCAAGCGTAACGAAATTCTGGGTTTATGAGCGAAGACCTTTTACAGAATATCCAGACTCTGCAATTTACAGATAAATTTCAGGCGGAAGCTCTCTTGAAGTCATTGATTCGAGAGTTGTTTCCGCTTGATGTGCAATCGGTAGAGTTGCGCCCACTGGCCGTGTCGCTGAATTCGTTTAACGGATTTTTATATCTGGCAGATGGGCAGCGGTTGTTCTTCAAAACCCACACCGAGCCGGATAATGTGATTGGCGAGTATTATCACGCGGCACTTTTATCAGAAGTCGGTTATCCGGTTATCCAGCCCATTTTCAGCTCTACCGAAGCAGGGAAACAACTGCTGATTTATAAAGTAATTGATGATCCATCGGTCTTTGATGTGGCGTGGGCTATCGAATGTGGCGAAGAGCAGCATTTAGACGCTTTGACAGTCGCTCAGAATGCAGCGGATAAACACCTGTTTGAACTATATATGGCCTCACTATATCAACAGGATGCTGAAGAAGCAGCGCAGGCGGCTGTTCATCAATTGTTCTACCATCGGCTGACTGGTGGACGGCTGGCGCGTTTTTATGATGACGTCGATATCCATCTACCATCAGGCGTGTTTCCGATGGCAAAGATTCGAGGTGTTCATTGGAATATCAATGGGCAGGAATATTCGGCATCCCTGGATGATCTGATTGGAGAAGCGATTCGGCTGTTAAATCCAGCCCAGGCTGGGCCAGCGATTATCGGTCATGGAGATGCACACAACGGCAACGTGTTTTTCGATGAGCAAGTCCGCAAACTCACCTATTTTGATCCGGCCTTCGCGGGTAAACATCATCCATTACTTGATTTGACCAAGCCGCTGTTTCACAATGTTTTCGCCATGTGGATGTACTTCCCATCTGAAAAACAGGCTCAAACGGCAATCCAGCTCGATATTTCTGACGATCACGTCTGGAATATCAGCTATGACTATGCCTTACATCCTGTGCGCGAGATGTTTCTTGACAGCAAAGTCAGGCACACGCTTGTGCCGATTTTAGAGCATTTGAAGTCAGCCGGGATGTTAAGCGCCGACTGGCGTGCCTATCTGAAAGCCGCTTTGTTTTGCTGCCCACTCTTAACCATGAATCTGGCTGACCCAGCGAAGTTTCCGCCTGAGATCAGCCTGATTGGACTTGCCATGGCGATTGAGATGGGTGCTGAAAGTCGCGGTCAACACAGCCGAATTGACATATTGCTCAATGAGCTTGAGAAGCAGTTGACCTAATTTGCCAGCGTATGCATTAACTGGGTGTAAGTCGGCGACTGTTCCAGAAACAAATAACGCACCGGCACCGCGCTGGTTTGTGTCCCGCCAATTGAGCGCAGATATTCGACCGCTTCCAACAGATTTTTGCTGTTGACGGTTAATGTCAACGTGTACCATTGCTGTTGCTTCTGTGCTGATCCATAAATCGGCGCTATAGTCGGGCCCTGTAACCCACGGGTAACGGGGTTACTGGCGACTTTTTGTGCGACAACTTCAGGGTCATCTCCCTGAATATTGGCTGTTACCTGATAATACTGTTTACCCTGAAGCGCTGAGTCCATATATTCCAGTAAGGTGCGCACGACATCTAACGCTTCGGGGTTTTCTTCCAGCAAACGGCGATTGCCAATCAGGCACGCCTGTGACTCCACAATAATGCCATCATTTAAGGGTTTCAGATGATTTTCGCGTAAAGTAGTACCCGTTTGTGTCAGGTCAATGACAATATCGGCATAACCAAGGGTCGGTGCGGCTTCAATGGCACCTTCAGCTTTTACCAACGTAAAGTGGTGGATGCCA
>JBBSQD010000128.1:0-17448 GCA_038258185.1 Aggregatilineales bacterium
GCGCCCGAGCGCGCAGCGTTTGAATCGTTTGTGCCGTGGGCGCAAGAGCACTTCGAAACGCAGGCCCAGGAGTTTCAGCGCTCGTTCGCGCCCGCGATGCGCGGGTTGTGGCTCATCAGCGGAGTGCAGGCTGATGGTGCTGGCAGCCATACGAAGCGCATCCATCACATCCAGCTTTTGTGCGGCGGCGGTTTGCAGCAGATCGAGTGTTTCCTGTGGAATCACGCGGTAAGCTGCTAAAGCCTGCGTGAAATCCGTCAGTTCTGCGGCGTTGGGCAGGCGGCCATGCCACAGCAGATAGACCGTTTCCTCAAAAGTCGCCTGACTCGCGATTTCCTCCAGCGGAAAACCAGCGACAATCAACTCGCCAGCGAGGCCATCGACACTGCTTAAACGCGTCTGGGCAGCGACGACTCCTTGCAGGCCGGGGACAAAATCTTGGGTGGAATTCATGGTTTGCTCCTCATAAAAATGTGCTGAGGGCGCACAAGCGCGCCCTCACAATCGTTAACCGGGTAAGGCCCCTTCCATTTGCAGCAGCCACTTTTTGCTGGCGATACCCCCCCCGGCGCTGTAACCGGTCAGGCTGCCATCACTGGCGATGACGCGGTGGCAGGGCACGACAATCGGCACCGGGTTGCTCCCCAATGCGCGCCCCACCGCACGACTGGCTTTGGGATTGCCGATCTGCTGGGCGACCTGGCCGTATGTCCACACATTACCTGCCGGGATGCTGAGGGCGACATCCAGCACACTGCGCTGAAAAGGCGTCATGCCGCTCAGGTCAACGGGCAGGTTAAAGTGCTTGCGTTCACCTCTGAAGTATTCGCTGATTTCCTGCGCATACTCCGCCAGATCAGCCGGGTTTTCCTCGGTGCGCGCCAGTGGATCGAGACTGCTCATAAACTGATCGACGCTTACGCCAAAGTCCAGGCTGCACAGACCAATGTCGCTTACCGCAAAGTAGACATCTCCCAGCGGTGATGGAACCATGCTCCATTGGATGCGTGGCGCAGTGCGGGTAAACCAGCCCATCAGGTTGTTGCGGGACTGCTGAATTTCGATAGGGTTTGGTGCATACTGCTTGTTCATAAGGCTTCTCCACTCTCGCGATCTAACTCCCGACGCAAACGGCGGACGGCCTGGGACACATTCGCCCGGGCGCTGTCTTCACTACAATCCAGTGCATGCGCGATTTCGGCATACTCAAAACCCTGCAGGTGGCGCATCACTACAGCAGCCCGTTGTTTGACCGGTAGCTGGCTGATGATGGCTCCGGCAGCAGCCAGGGTTTCGTTCTGGATGGTTTGCTGGTCGGGCGATAAATCGTTGGCGGCATGAAATTCGATATCGTCCAGGCGGGTTTCATGACGGTCTTTACGCAGCGCACTATAGGCGCAATTGGTCGCGATTTTGTAGAGCCAGGCGCGATGATTACTGTCTGGCTTCAGACGACCAAAGGCCTGATAGGCGCGAATAAAAGTCTCTTGCGTCATGTCCTGTGGCTCATGCGGCGTATCGTGCAGCATACGCCATAGGTAACGAAATATCTCGTCATGGTAGCGCTCGATGAGAGTCTCGAAGCGCAGGTTGGATGTGGTCATAGGCTGTTTATCCGTTGTGTGTGGTTCACTATCTGTATAACGCCTATTCTCGCATTTTGTGAAATTGTTCGACATTCACACCAAACCTGTTATGATTTCATCATAGGTTGATTGATATACATTGTCAATATTGATTGTAAAATCAATGTATTGGAGGTGGGATGGAGCGCTACTTGAATGCACAACAGGCAGCCGAAGAACTGGATATCAGTTTGCAGACCTTATATGCTTATGTCAGCCGCGGCTTGATTCGCTCGGAGGCGATGGGGGGCAGCAAGCGCAATCGACGCTATAACGCCGAGGATGTCAATCGCCTCAAAGAACGGCGTGAAGGGCGGCGCAACCCGGATAAACTGGCGGAAAGCGCCCTGCATTTTGGCACCCCGCTGCTTGATTCCGCGATCACGCTGATCGAGGATGGACGGCTGTATTATCGCGGCCTGGATGCGACCGAACTGGCGCTGCACGAATCGATTGAACGGGTGGCGGCGCTGATCTGGACAAGTGACCTGCACACCGAACTGTATCCCAGTCGCCTGAGCTTGCCGCCGCGCTGGTTACAGATCAGCCCCGGCCTGCAACATCTCAATGTGTTCGAGCGTTTTCAGGTGGTTCTGCCGCTGGTGGGGGCGGATGATTTCACCGGCTTCGATCTGCGTCCTGCTTCTGTGATTCAAACCGGTGTGAATATCCTGCGCCTGCTGGCGATGATCGCGGCTGACCGCGAAATGCAGTCCAATGAGTCGATTGCAGCGGCCTTGTGCCAATCGTGGCAGGTGGAGTCGCCACTGGGCGAAAAGCTGCTTGATGCCGCGCTGATCTTGTGTGCGGATCACGAACTGAATATCTCGGCATTTGCGGCGCGCTGTGTGGCGTCTGCTGGGTCAACACCCTATGCAGCGGTCAGCGCGGGACTGGCGGCATTGCAGGGCACCAAGCATGGTGGCAATACCAGCCGGGTCGCAGCGCTATTGCGCGAGGTTGGCTCACCGGATAAAGCCGCACGCGTGATCTCAGATCGTCTGAAACGCGGTGAGGCCATCCCCGGTTTTGGACATCGCCTGTACCCTGGCGATGATCCGCGCGCTCAGATGCTTTTGACTCTGCTGGCCGAAGTGGATGGCCTGCAACTGCCGCAGGCGATTATTCAGTCAGTCGATGAGTTTATGGGCGAAAAGCCCAACATTGATTTCGCGCTGGTGGCACTGGAGGACACGCTGAATTTGCCGGATGGCTCCGCGCTGACCCTGTTTGCTTTAGGGCGCACCGTCGGCTGGATGGGGCATGCACTGGAACAGTACGAGACCGATCGGCTTATCCGCCCGCGCGCACGCTATACTGGGGTTGCGCCCGTTGATGTCTGAAGCGAACGCTCCGGTCAATTTAACGCCGACATAACAATTTCGGAGTATACTGCGCCTCTTATGGATTAAGCACTAAGGGGTGGGGTTATGGCTACAGCGGTAGGACAGGGCGGGGTTTCATACCCGGAGGATGAGGGCGAATACCAACGTCGTATCCGCGCATGGTCGATGTATGACTGGGCGAATTCGGCGTTTGCGACCACTATTCTGGCGGCGGTGCTGCCCATCTATTACAGTCAGGTGGCCGGTTCGACGCTGCCCAGCGCGGCCATAGCCACCTCTTACTGGAGCCTGGGCTTAAGCCTGTCGCTGATTATCACGGCGATTCTCTCGCCGATTCTGGGCACGATCTCCGATGTGATGCGCGGCAAAAAACTGTTTTTGTCGATTTTTGTGACGATTGGTGTATTGGGGACTGCCGCGCTGATTTTCGTCGGCACCGGGGATTGGCTGCTGGCCTCACTCGTCGCGGTGATCGGACGTATCGGCTTTACGGGTTCGATCACATTTTATGACGCGCTGCTGCCGCATGTCGCCCGTGAAGAAGACCGTGACCGCGTTTCGACCTATGGCTATGCGTTTGGTTATCTGGGGGGTGGGTTGCTGCTGGCAATAAACGCCGGGATGATTATCTACCTCGGCTTTGAAGAAGGCGCACGCTGGTCATTCCTCAGTGTGGCGATCTGGTGGGCGGTGTTCTCGATTCCGCTGTTCCGTGTTGTGCCTGAGCCGCAATCCGCCACTGAAAAACTGGCCCCCGGCGAAACAGTGATCGGCGTGAGCTTCCGGCGCATCCGCGAAACCATCCGTGATATCCGGCATTACCGTGAATTGCTGAAGTTTCTGGTTGCTTTTTTGATTTATAACGATGCGATTGGCACGATTATTGGCGTCGCGGCGATTTATGGCGCCGAGCTGGGTTTTGGCGATATTGAATTAATTCTGGCGCTGTTGCTGGTGCAGTTTGTGGGCATCCCCTTTAGTATTATTTTTGGCTTTTTGCCCAGTAAAAATAATCCGCGCCGTCCCCTTTACCTGTCGATTATTGTGTTTAATCTGGTGGCGCTGCCACTGGTGGGTATCGTCGCCTCTAAAGTGCTGCCGCAGGATACAACCGGCGTGCTGTTGCCGCCTTATGAAACAGTCGATAATGCCGCCGGAACGGGTCTGTACGGGGTGGATAGCAGCAGTTTGACGCTGAGTGATGGCTGGCAGACTGAGGTGATTCCGGCAGCGGTCAGCGGTCTGGATCAGGATGTCGCCTATGCGTCCAGCGCCGCACCAGAAGCACAACTGGATTTTGCATTTAACGGACAGGATGTGAATCTGATTTACAGCACCGGGCCAGATCATGGCGTGTGGCAGGTGTTGATGGATGGTCAGCCGGTTATGGCCGGTGATGACGGCGAGGAAATCCCACTCGTGATTGACGCGCACAGCACAACGGTACGTTATGGCGTGAGTGAAACTGTCAGCGCACCAGAACCGGGAATCCACACACTCACCCTGGTGAATTCAGCGGCTACCGATGGCGTTAATACGCTGATTTCCGTCGCACAGGTTGACGTGTTGAATCCGGTCAGCCAGAGCAGTCTGCCGATTATTCTGGGCGCGGTGATTGCGACGCAGTTGGTGGGTATCGCGTTTTCGTATCTGATCGGGCGGCATCTGTTTGCGACTCTGGCAGAAACCCTCAACACCAAACGCAGCATCACGTTAGCGCTAATCATCTACAGCATCATTGCCGTCTGGGGATTTTTCATCAGCTCGACGATTGAGTTCTGGTTTCTGGCGTGGATGGTGGCGGTTGTGCAGGGTGGGAGTCAGGCGCTCAGCCGCAGCCTGTATTCGTCGATGTCGCCTGCCTCGAAAAGTGGTGAATTTTTCGGTCTGTTCGGTGTGATGGAAAAGTTCTCGGCGTTTATCGGTCCGCTGATTTTCGCGCTGGCCGCAGTCACATTTGGCAGCAGCCGACCAGCTATTCTGGCGCTGATCCTCTTTTTCTTTGTGGGGGGGTATCTGCTGCTGCAGGTGGATGTCGATGAAGGCCGTCGCGTCGCCCAGGCGGATGATGCCGCCAATTTAGGGGATGTGGCTTCTTAGATTTGAAACTGGAAAGGCCAGCGCGAATTTATCTGTTCGCGCTGGCCTGTTGCTTATTTCGCCAGAATATCCGCTAACTTGAATAATTCGGGGTCAATGACTTTCTTATTGGCGACCACTGTAGCCAGCGGCGTGGTGGTGACTTTACTGCCGATCATGCCCACCAGCACACCAGTTTCATCGCGTTCCAGTGCATCGGTGGCACCTGCGCCCAGCCGCGTCCCCAGAATGCGATCATAAGCGGTCGGTTCGCCACCGCGCTGAACATGTCCGAGGGTGGTCACGCGCAGGTCAAAACCGAGGCGCTCTTTATTTTCCTTGAAGTATGCCGCCATTTTCTCGGCATCGTAAGTCGCGCCTTCAGCCACCACGACAATCGCGTGAGCTTTGCCACGTTCATACGCCGCGCCGAGTTGGTCAGCCACGACTGCCGGGCTGATCTCGTATTCCGGTATGATCACGGCCTCAGCACCACCTGCGATACCGGCCATCAGCGCCAGATAACCGCAGTCGCGTCCCATGACTTCCAGCAGAAAAGCACGTTTGTGTGATGAGGCGGTGACTTTTAAGCGGTCAATCGCTTCCAGTGCGATGTTCAGCGCCGTGTCGACGCCGATGCTGATATCTGACCCGTACAGATCATTATCAATGGTCGAGGCGATGCCGACCACCGGAAAGCCCATTTCCTGCAATGCCTGACTGCCGGTCTGTGAGCCATTGCCGCCGATGACCACCAGCGCATCTATGCCATGCTGGTTAAAATTGCGCAGGGCGAGTTTGCGCCCGGTTTCGGTCTTGAACTCTGGACAACGGGCGCTGCCCAGCATCGTGCCGCCGAACTGGATAATACCGCCGACATCGCGCGCACCTAATGGCACGATCAGATTATCAATACAGCCGGAATAACCCTGCTTAATCCCGAAAACTTCCCAGCCTTTGCTGATGCCCGTGCGCACGACAGCACGGATGGCGGCATTCATACCGGGCGCGTCACCGCCGCTGGTTAAAACTGCTATGCGTTTCATGTAAATCCCCCTGTTACGTGTTAGTTCAGCGAAAACGGCTCATCGGCTGCCTTATCGCCCCGTTCCGCCATCATGTCCAGTAAGGCAACCTCACGATAATAGATGCTGTAAATTTCGCTCAACAGACGACTGGCACCCGGCAGGCTGAGTAAGCGCTGCTTCTGCGGGTTGGTGATCTGCTGGAGGATGGCCGCAGCCAGATAACCAAATTCAACCGGGTCTGCCGGTAACTGCATCGGGTCAAATTCCAGATCTTCTGCTTTTGCCAGCGTATCCAGATAACGCTCCACCAATGGGCGCAGGCGCTGCTCATTGCGCTCGATTCGTTCCGGGTTATTCCTGGTGAGTGGGTACAACTCCACTGAGCCGGAAAGATACTCGTGATTGTAGTTCAGCGACTTAATTTCAAAGCGATCCTGACCGATGATCGTGATATTCATCGTGCCCTGTTCCATCGGCTGCACCCGAAACACCTGTGCCGTGCAACCAATGCGATAGGGGCGCGCCAGTGGCCCCAGTGCTTCGCGGCCTTCCTCAATCAGCACCCAGCCAAACGGCTTACGCTGCTCCAGACAGGTGTTAATCATGTCTTTGTAGCGGTCTTCAAAGATATATAAACTGTTGGTCATGCCGGGAAATAATACACTGCCCAGCGGGAAAAGTGGTAAATCAAACATTGAACGTCTCGGCATCAATCTGAGGTTGTCAAAAATGCGGCGCGGCACAAAATGCTGCCATGCGCGCTGCTAGGGTCATTATAACGCCGATCATTTACCATGCCATGAGTTTACAGGGTGAGTCAGTTTAAGCTTCCATGATAAAAATCACGTTTTGGGCAGTAGAGCGGCATGTTATACTTCCGCTGAACCTCAATGGGGAGATAAAAATGAATTCTGAACTGGAAAATGTTATTCAGTCGCTGAAAATTTTTGATACGCATGAGCACATGAACAAAGAAACGGATTATGTCGAAAAGGGCCCGGATATCCTGTGTGATCTGTTCGAGAATTACATCCCGGCAGATTTACGCGTGGCCGGGGCCAGTGAGGAGGCCATTAAGCTGTTGTTAGATCAGGGCGAATCCGACCTGGAAAAGCGCTGGTCAGGGGTGGCCGCAGCGTGGACACATTGCCAGTTCACGGGCTATGGTGAAGCGGTGCGCTTAATCGCCAGAGATGTTTATGGGCTGGATGAGATTACCCCGGCAGGGCTGGAAAAAGTGGCTCATAAGGCGCTTCAGTTGCGCCAACCGGGGGAGCGCCTGCGCATCCTGCGTGATGAAGGTAATTATGATCATATTCAGGTGGATGATTTTGTGTGGGAATGTGTGCCCGATGAATCCGGGGCGGACTTTTTTCTGTACGATCTGTCGTGGGTGAATTTCGCCAATGGCGATTTGCAGCTGGAGGCGTTACTCAAAGTGACTGGTGTTGAAGTGATCAATTTCGACACTTTGCGCGAAGCGCTGGCGGTAGTGTTCCAGAAATACGCCGGATGTGCGATTGCCGTCAAAACCCAGCATGCTTATAATCGAACGCTTTTGTGGCGTGAACGGTCTGACGCCGAGCTTCAGCCGGTACTGGACAAAGTGCTGACAGGGCATGAGCTATCGCTTGATGAAACGCTGACGCTGGGTGACTGGTGTCTGGCGCGTGGGGTCGAACTGGCGATTGAGCATAATCTGCCGGTCAAAATCCACACGGGATATTATGCCGGACAGGGCTACATGCCTGTCGAGCGCATCAAACCCGGCAATCTGTGTGCGCTGCTGATTCGTTATCCGCAGGCGCACTTTGTGCTGATGCACATCGGCTATCCCTATCAGCAGGAGATGATCGCGCTGGCGAAGCATTTCCCGAATGTGTGGGTGGATATGTGCTGGTCGTGGAGCATTGACCCTTACAGCGCGGCGGATTTTGTGCGCCGTTTAATTCACGCCGCGCCGAGCAATAAGGTGTTTGCGTTTGGGGGTGATACCTTTTGGCCGAATGCCTCAGTCGCTTATTCGCGACAAATGCGCCGCTGGCTGACATTTGCGCTGCAAGGCGAAGTCACCGATGGTTACCTGACGGAAGCGCAGGCTATCCGACTGGCGACCCAATTTCTACAGGATAACCAACGCGCCTGTTTTGATATTGAAGGCACCCGTGCGCACATCAAGGCGGCGCTGGCCTAAGCGCGATTTGCTCACAGGCTTCTAAATTGCCGCTGATGAATCGCGGTTATCATCGTAGGAAAACCAGTGAGCAGAGGCGTATTGATGAGTAAGCAAAGTTTCCCCAAAACCTATTTCGCCCGTCAGGACGAGAGCAACGACGGCATTTTCTATGCTGCGCCGCGCAAAGTCGTGCATATCGACGATCACGCGATTGCCGCTTTGAGCCAACTTTACGCTGAGGTGCTGCCCACCGGGGGTATTTACCTCGATCTGATGAGCAGTTGGCGCTCGCATCTGCCGGAAAGCCTGAAACCAAAGCGGATGGTCGGCCTGGGGATGAACGCCGACGAAATGGCCGATAATCCCCAGTTGGATAAATATGTGGTGCAGAACCTGAATCAAAGCCCGTCGTTGCCCTATGAAAATAATCTGTTTGACGCAGTAATCTGCGCGGTGTCGGTGCAATATCTGGTTCATCCGGTGGAAGTTTTCGGCGAGGTGAATCGGGTTTTGAAACCGGGTGGCGTGTTCATCGTGTCGTTTTCGAATCGCTGCTTTCCGACCAAAGCGGTCGCGGCGTGGCGCACCATGTCCGATGAGCAGCATGTGGATCTGGTCACGCAGTATTTTGCCGAGTCGGGTAACTGGCAGGCTGTGAAAAATCAGGCGGACACGCCACCGAATCCTTATGCCTATGATCCGTTATATGCTGTGTGGGGAATTAAAAACAAAGTGTTCAATAAGCAGAGTATTTAAAGAATGTTCTCTTCTATTCCTGAACTGAAGATGAAAACCAAGCTATGTTTGAATGAGGCACAGTATGGAATGAATCATAATAAAAGTTACCATGTCTTGTGGATTGTTTTTACTTTGCTTATATTTTCAACGGTCAGCATGGCCCAGCAACGTTGGCAAGATTTACCTGTTGTTTTCCAAATCGAATCTGAAACTACTATCAGAGATGTGGACTGGAATTTTGATAGCACACTTTTGGCTTTCGCAAATGGATATGATACAGTCTCAATCATTGATATTGCGGCTGGAACGATTGATGTACAACTAGATAGAGTTACAAATGAAATTGCCGTAATTCACGCTATTGGATGGAGTCCCACACAAAATCATTTATTGATTGCGAACAATTTGACGAAAATTTGGGATTATTCTGAAAATGAGTGGCTAAATGATTTCGAGTTTCCTACTGCACTAGATTTTGTGGAATATACACCGGGTAACTTCGACTGGTATCCAGAAGGAAACCGATTTGCAATAATCCTAAGAGAATGTGACGAAGGGACACCGAATAGACCCGGTGCTAGGGTTGAAGTATGGGACGTGGCGACCTCTACTTTCACTCAAATTGCAGGCTGTATATCAAGAGGATTTGGTGAAGTGAAATGGAATCCTCAAGGCACACAATTAGCTATCAACGGATTTTCAGTCTTTGATGATGATGGTTTTGTGGATTTTGAAGAAATTGAAATATGGAATGGGGGCACGGCAAAGAGGATTCTCACAATCACCGATTTGCAAGACCCTTGGGGGCTTGCATGGAGTCCAACAGGTCATATGATTGCGTTTACAACCACAATTCAATTCAAGAGATATATGAAGTTGTGGGATGTAATTAACAACGAACTTGTATGGCAGGTTGAGACAAACTCAGCAGTATATCCTCCGCTCGAATGGCATCCCTCTGAAAACTTGATTGCAATGGGTGGTCAAGACGGCTCGGTAAGAATCTGGGATGCACTAAGTGGTACGGAATTAATCGAACTACCCGCTCATGAAGACACCGTAAACGATGTGAGTTGGAGTCCTGATGGCAGTATGCTGGCAAGTGCAGGGCGAGATGGACAATTATTTATCTGGGATGTTTCTGACTTGCAACAGATAAATAAAATCAGTTAAAGAAATCCCCTGATTTACCTGCTGTAGCGTCGCAAATTGAACTGGAAATCAGGGGTTAATCAAATACCGCAGCTACATTTTCGTTTTATAAAGTGTTTCCCCGGCTTTGGGCACGAACAGCCAATCCTGATGGCCGTTCTGCCATTCGTCTAGGTTGATTTTGTCGGGGTCGTAGTAGCCCAGGTTGAGTGTCGCGCAATCCTCTGGCGAGATTTTTGAGGCCAGCGCGACCTGAATGCGCGGAGTCTCGATGCCATTGTTATAGCTGCCGATGCCCTTCACGTGCGTGCTGTGCGCCAGCACGCCGCTGGGGATGTGTTTGTATTGATCCCACTGTTTGAGGAAATACTCAATCACATGATAACCGGCTTCGTAGATATATTTGCCGTGTACATAACTCACCGTGTCCAGATGCGGCGCGTAGATAATGAGTTCACCGCCATCGGCGACTGCCGCTTCCAGCTTGTACATGGCTTTCGCGCCTGTCCACAGTTCGTCATAACGCGTCTGTGCCCATGACAGCACTCGATTATACGGCTGATCAATCCAGACGATGTGTCGCTGGCGCGATAAATCCGCCGCCGCTTCAAACGCGCTGATATGATCGCCAATGAACATGCCACCCAGTTCACCACGCTCGACGGTCAGTGCAATCAGTGTCAGCGGGGTAGGGACCATTTTCGCTGCCGTGTGGATCATGTCGCGGACGGGGGTGTGTTTGTAGCCAATCACTCGCATGGTGGTAATCAACGCGCCGAGCCAGTGCGTCTTGTTGATCATTTCCGGGCCGGAGATGCCGGGAAACAGATATTTCGCGCCGCCGGAAATGCCGACCACTTCATGCGGAAAGCTCGGCCCCAGAATAAGCATGTGATCGTAATCCAGAATGCGGCGGTTGATGCGCACCGGAACCGCCCCAGCCAGCGACGGATGCCATGCTTCCCCGGCGATTTCCTGAATCTGGTCGTCGTCAAGGATGCCGACCTGTGTCAGTGAGTCAGCCTGATCCCAGGTGTGATTGAAAATGCCGACATGCTTGTACTTGCCTGCACGTTCCTCAGCGGTGATCCCCACCAGATCGCACAGCGATTCCTCACTGAGCGCGGGATGGGTTCCCAACGCCACCATATAATCAAGCTGCCGGGTTTTGCTCAGCGTTTCCACCAGCAGGCGGAAAAGCTGCGGCAGGGGCAGTGAACGCGTATGATCGGGAATCAGCACCAGCACCCGCGTGCTGTTAAATTTATCGCCAAGCCCCTGGGCCAAAGTGGCGCGGATGGTATCCTCAGTCAGTAAATCGCCTTCCGGGGCGATAGCCTGTGCATCCAGCATTCTGAAATCTCTTTCTCGTAAGATTGCTTTATTTCAACATAAACATGCAGGAACAGGGCAGAAATAATTGCTTACAATATCCTGTCCTATCTGCCTATGATTATCCCTCAATTTCCTCGATCAGCCACATGGTGCGGTCAATGGCATTATAGAAAGCGATTTTGCGGCCATCGGCTGAAACTGACCAATCCCCATTGGCAATGGTAAATGGTTGTGTGGCCGGGTCGGTCAGAGCGCGATTTTCGCCGGTTGCGAAATTGTGATAGACCAACTGCTGCTGCCCGCTGATGGGGTCAAATGGAATGTAATACACGCTGTGACTATCGCGCCAGCGCCAGCCACCAAACCAGTCGAGTTTTTGCGCGGTTGCCCCGGGTTGAATCGGCAGCGTGTACAGGCCATTGATCGATGGGTCAGTGTTGCGCGTGATGTAAAACAGCAGACGTTCCCCACCGGGTGAGACATCTATCCCGCGCAGCCATTCCCACGTGCCCAGGTCATAACTGCTGTCATCGACGGTATCAAAAACGGATAATAACGTCGTGCGATTTTCCGGCAGGGGCGTGGAGATCAGCAGGCGGCTGGCATCCAGCCATTGGGCGCTGCCGCCCACCTGCGAGAGAATCTGGCGCGCATTCTGGCCGAGGATATCGCTGACCCAGAAGTCGGTTGTGGCGGCGGGTTGGCCGGGGACCACGGTCTGGTTGCTGACTTCCCATAACAGGCGGCTGTTATCGGCGCTGATGGCCGGGACGCTGTTTTGTGTCTGCACATTCCAGTCGGCACCATCACTCAAACGGCGGATAAACACTTGCCCATCGCGCCGGATAATTTCGTGCGAACCATCTGGCGAGGTCAGCGGTGGCGGGGCAGGCGTGACGATCTGCGTGGGCGCGGAGTCACTGACTGACCACTCGAACAGGTTGGCCTGTTGATTGGGTGAACCATCGACCACATACAGGCGATTCGGGTCGGTGAGGTGCCAGGTGGGCAGCACACAGCATTGTGCAAAGCCAAATGATCGTAAAGCGAAAGTCGCATTTTCCGCCAGTGGGATGTCAGGCCGGTCAAGCAGTGGGTTGGCCGGGGGCTGTTGACCGCGCGGCAGCGGACGGGTGCTGCTGTATTGATTGAGCATGCGTCCGCCCAAAACGACTTCTGACTGATCATCCAGGCTCATCCACTGGCGCGGGTTGAGCATGTCCTGTTGAAACAGCGGATAGCCAAATGAGCCAATCGCCGTGAGCATATGCCAGGGCGCTTCGATATAATCCACCGGATTGTAGAGTGTGCGATAATCGAGCGAGCGAATTTCCAGATGCAGGTGGGGGCGCGATTCACAGGTCGAGTCCGGGTCGCCAGACAGGCCGACTGGCTGGCCGCGGGTGACAGTCTGGCCGGCTTGCAGCGGAGGCCGTTCCAGCAGATGCCCATAGAGCACGACCACGCCAATATCATTGTGGCGGATCAATAAATTGTGCGGCGCGGAACCGAAGCCGAGGTCATCGACAAACAGCACTTCACCGTCCCCCATGGCGACCAGCTCCGTGCCACAGGCCATCGAAAAATCCAGCCCGAAGTGCAGTCCCTGCCCGGCGCTGTACCATGCCTGACCATTATTAAACGCGCCCGTGGTGTTGCCATAGGGCTGACCCAGCAGCCATGTCGAAGGGCCAGCCGGTTCGGCCACCGGTAAACCGAGCGGCTTGACCGGGCTTTCGGATTGCGCATTTGCTATGCCGCTGCTGAGCAAAAAAATCGAAGCGAGGCTTACAATAAATGACTTCCAATACATTTGGCTTTCCTCAATGATTTTATGTACTGCATTTTGCGGACGTTATTATACTTTTGCATGGTGAATAAGACATGAAAAAAGGATTTTTCGTATGGTCACTGGATTCGATTCTAATCAGAATTTATGGCTGCTGATGCTGTGGGTCGCATGGGCGGTGCTGCTGTTCGGCGGTTTTCTGCTGGGCAAGCCTCACGCCGACGGCACCCGGCGCATGCCCACCTGGACACGAATGGCTTCGTCATTTGCGCTCGTAATCGCTGGCTTCAGCTTTTATATGTTCAGCCAGGAAAACTATGCGCTGCTGATCGCAATCGGCATGCTGCTCGGTTTTATCGGTGATCTGTTCATGGCGAATCTCATCCGTATTCCCAACTTTGAGCATGTGCTGGGTGGCATGGGGGCATTTGGATTGGGGCATGTGATTTACATCGCGGCGATTCTGACGCTCACCAGCCAGCTTGATCTGCCGTTTATAGGGTCGGCGCTGCTGGCCTGTCTCATTTTCGGGATTGCGGGCTGGTATATAGTCGTCTTTCGCGGACAAAAACCGAGCAGTCTGCATTATGCCGCGCTACCGTATGCGCTGTTATTAGCCACTACGACGGGCGCGGCCTTGAGTCTGGCGCTGCAAATTTCGGCGTTTGTGCCGCTGGCGTTGGGCGCGGCTCTGTTTCTGCTCAGTGACCTGATTTTGGCGGCGCAGTTATTCAATAACCTGCGTTTCCGGCTCATCAGTGATATCGTCTGGCTGACGTATGGCCCCGCGCAGATGCTGATTGTTTATTCGATTGCGACCGCGCTCAATCTACTTTAAGCATAGACTTTCTTTTGCGGCTGCGCATCCGGCAGATTTTTGAGAATCGCCTGCAAAGCCTGTACTCCATTCTCGACGCCGCGTTCCTGCTGGATTTTTCCTCCAAGTTCACGCGCCTTCTGGCGCATGGATGAATCGTTGACCATTTGCTGGATGGCCTGGGTAAGACGGTCAGCGGTCAACTGGTGACGTGGGATCATTTTGGGGCCAACGCCCAGTTCATGGACTCGGCGCCCCCAATAAGGCTGGTCACCCATGTGCGGCACAACGGTTGAGGGGATGCCGGCACGCAGTGCGGCGGCTGTTGTGCCAGAGCCACCATGATGCACCGCGGCAGTCATCTGTGGGAAAAGCCAGTCATGCGGCGCGGCATCCAGCAGGAAAATATTGTCGGGTACGTGACTGGTTTTGAGTCCGCCCCACCCACTGGCGATAATGCCGCGCTGACCCGTCCGTTGCAGGGCTTCGATCATAATGCTGGCAGTTTGCTCTGCGGTGCTGCTGGACATGCTGCCAAAACCCAGATAGACCGGCGCAGATCCGGCTTCCAGAAAAGCGCTGAGTTCGGCTGAGGGCTGCCAGTCCGGCTGATCTAAAAACCAGTAACCGCTGGTGTAGGTATTGGCGCTCCAGTCCGGCGCATTTGGCGCGACCAGCGGACTGATGCCGTGAATTGTCGGGGTGCGATTCCATGCCCCAATAAACTCGCCACGAGTCAGCGGAGGCATGTCCAGAATTTCCCTGCGAATCTGATTGGTGCCGTCTGCGAAGATCTGCCACAGGAAAGCCAGACCCATATAACCACTGATGAGATTCAACGGGTTACTGTGGCGTGGGATGATGGGACGCAAAGTTGAGTCTGCCAGACGGGTGGGTTTCATGGGTTGCAGCAGGATATTAATCAGTGGCTTGTTGAGCTTTTGAGCGACACTGTAGACGAACGAGAACGTCGGCAGGTTGCTGACCAGCATATCGGCCTGCTGGCACAATTGCAATGACGCTTCGCCCATCGACAGGGCATTGTCGGTGACCATCTTGTGCATATGTCGCATTTCATTGAGGGGATTACTGCTGCTGTTCTCAATCCAGTTCTGACCCGCGGGACTGCTCATCATGGCCTGCATGTCGACACCGAGATCCGCAAAGGGCAGACCTTCATCTTCCAGCCAGTCGCGGAAATTAGAGCCGACGACCAGCGTAAAGTCGATCTGTGCGGCCTGTAAGCCTTTGCCCAGGGCGATCAGCGGCTGAACATCCCCGCGTGTCCCCATCGAGAAGATCATCATTTTCATGGCTTATAAATCCCCTTGCGTTTTTCTTGTGATAATTATCACAATATTATGTGATATTTGTCACAAAGTCAATCGGGTTGCCACAAATAAAAAGCGCATGACGGCTGCCATGCGCTTCAAAATGCGCTGAAGTGATGCGCGGGTTAGTTGCTGTTATAGGGCTCTGTTTCTTCGTCATCTTCGGCCAGCGCTTCATCAATTTTGCGCTTCAAGTCCGGGTTGATCTCGCTGGCGCTGTAGCCATTGCGGCTGCGATAAGAGGTTACGTTTTTCTTCTTTTTAGACTCGCCAAATGTAATTGCATTGCGGCCAAAGAGCATAAATGCCCCGGCACCGATCAGCACCAGCGGCAGTATAATGTTCACCAGCGGACTGCTGCCGCCGAAGATCAGCACTTCAAAGAAAAACCACAGGCCGATCAAGCCCATCAGGCCCCATTTGACAAAGCCATTGCCTGTATTGTAGAGATTGCTGTTCTGGGTGCGGCGCCCGACAAACGTAAAGGCGAAACCGAGTAAAACCGGATACAGCGCCCAGATATATGCCCAGCTTAACCAGTGTCCGGTCAGGTTCTGATAGAACAGAATGAGTCCGGTGCCGGTGACCATCGCGCCGGGGATGGCGAGTCCGGCTTTGTCCTTGCCGCCCGTAAGTGCCGGGTAGAGAAAACCCAGCCCCGGTATGATCACGAAGAACGGCCACAACATGCCGAACAGGCTAAAACTAAAGGTCTGAGCTGCCAGAAAAAGCACACCCAACCCGATTAATACAAAAGCTGCTAATTTGCGACCGGAGTCGTCCGTAGTGGTCATTATCTTTTCCCCTGCATATTTTATGTACTTGATTTGAATCTCTATACGCAGGCGGTTTGCAAAGAGTTGCAACTGATTTATGTCATGCCGGGAAGTTTGTCCTGACGCTGCGGCCAACCAGCCTGCATGCGCGCTTCGGTATCCGCCCATGAACGAACACCGCTGGTCGCGTCTGCTGCTTCGACATTACAGGCACCGACCGCACACGCCCATTGCATCGCCTCCTGAGGGCTGAAGCCGCGCAGCAGCCCCGCCAAGAACGCACCATACGCCGAGTCACCTGCGCCGATGGTGTTGACAACTTCGACTTCATAAGCGGGTGTCCACAACTCGACCGAGTCCCACTGCGCAGCATCCAGCGTTAATTTACGCAACTGCCGGATGCGATCTGCCGGGGCGGTTTTGAGATAAAAGCCGAGTTCGCCCAGTTTGAAGCCGGTAATAGCGACCCCCGACGCGAGGATTTCATCGGCCAGCGCGGACAGATATTCGCGGTTCAGGTGGCTCAGAATGCCATCACTTTGCCAGCGGTCAAAATCCGTACGGCGCAGCATGAACAGAATCTCCTCGATGCTGGGGATGAAAATATCGACGTGGGGCAGGGTGTTGCGCAGGATGGCCGGCCAGTCTAACTGACCCGTGGCGCTTTGCGGGTCGGGCAGGGTCGTGTCCAGTGCAGTGACGACCCCGGTGCTTTGCGCTCGGGCGAAAATTTCGCGCATTTCCTGGCCGTCTCTGGCAACCAGCCGCGGCAGCAGCGGTGGGTAACCCAGGTGGAAAATCCGAGCTTTTTCAAGGATGGCGAAATCAATGTCGTTGATGCCAAAGGCGGTATTGGTGCCGGTGTGATGCAGAAAGCTGCGATCTGCCCGTTGAGGGGATAACACGACTGTATAAGAACTGGCGCGGCTGGTGTGTTTGGTCAGCAGTTGCGTCAGGACAGGGTCACGGTCATTGAGAAACGCAATAATTACGCGTCCCAGTAAATCCTCACCTACAGTCGACATCAGGCGGACATTCACGCCCAAGCGGTGCAGCGCCAACCCGGTGTTGGATACCGCGCCGCCAGTGGAAAATTGCAGTGGGCCAATCTCGAATAACTGGCCGGGTGAGGCTAACGCACTCAGTGGCACACTGTCCATCTCCGGGATGAGATCCAGACACAAATGCCCGCTGACAATAATGTCATAATTTTCACTCACAAGTGTTTCCTTAATTCAGCAATAAAATGAGTTTCA
>JBBSQD010000129.1:0-17399 GCA_038258185.1 Aggregatilineales bacterium
AAATGCCACCTGATAGAGCAGTAATCGCTCTGACTCATTCTCATGAAATTGCCGTGCGGCTCTCAGTGCCTGTTGTGCCCATTTTAACTGTTCCGCATGGGTGAGCTGGATACGGAGACTCTCGGTCGGAACCAGTGAAAAGGCGATACACAGTTGGGCACGATTGGAGTCTGCGGCCTTCCAGCTAACTGACCATGCCTGACAGCGTTTGATCTGCTCCCAGTCCCGGCGGACAAGTTTGAGGCTGTGGGTATAGTTCTCATGGCCGCGCCGACTGGCAGTTTCTGCCTGCTTCAGTTTATCCAGATAATGCTGCACCAGACGGTGTTGTGCGGTTTGGAACGATTCTTGCGTGATCATTCCAAACTGCCAAGCTCCGTTTCCAGCAGGGAACGCGCATGAAGAACCAGCAGCGCATGCATCTGAAAGCGTCCGCCGCCGACTGGCTCTAACAAGCCATGATCGACCAGTTTGCGCGCAGGCGGTCTTGGGTCGGATGTATCCCAGGTAGCGGCCATAGCTTCCAGATCGAATGTGGCTGGCTTGGGTACAAATAGTCCCAGCAGCGCAAAACGCACCCGCATTTCCGGCTCAAGCGCGTCCGTGCTGCGTTTTAGCAGAGCTGCCACTGTGGGTAAGGTGTCGCGGCTTACACCGAGCATATCGCTGGGTGGTTGTGCCAGCAATAGCTTCGCCCCTTCACGCAGTTCGACCAGCAGATCACTGATTCCCCAACCCAGACGTACCTCCGATTGCAGTAAACGTCCAGCGACATGAATCGCCAGTGGTAACCCCTCCAGGTCGCGGATCAGTTCGCGTGTTTCGGTGGGATATTGAGCCGTGGTTTGCGGGGTGAGTTTACTCAGCAGTTCAAGTCCGGCTGTTTCGGTCAGGACAGGCAGACGATAGATGTCCTCAGCAGTTGGTGCAAGTGCACTGGCGACATCGTTCAGTCGCGTTGTCATGATAAGTGCTGACGACTGCCCGCCCACTCGGAAGGGCGCAGCATGCTCGGCCTGCCAGATATCATCGACAATCAACAGAATCCGCTTTTCGCGCAAAGCAGCCGTAATCTGGGCGCTCATCTCCTCGATTCTGGGAGCGTGACCCACATCACTCAGTTTGAGCGCACTGGCCCATGTACTGATTTCGCCGGAAATATCCGGGTCTTCACCCAGTGATGCCCACAGGACACCATCGGGAAAATGACGGGCAATTTCCGGATCATGGGCGATGAGAGCCACAATCGTGCTTTTGCCGACTCCCGGCCAACCCTGAATCATGGTCACTGGGCGCCCATCACCGCCGATGCCTAAGCGTTGCCTGATGGTCTGAAGGGCATCCACACGCCCCACTACCAGGGAAGGCAGGGGGGGAAGGGCGCTGATTGATGGCGCTGGGTTCAAGCCACTGATCTGGGTTTTCGAAAACTGATTATGCAGAATGCTTTCGTACAGGTGTGTCGTTTCGTCTTCAGGAGGGCTGGCCAACTCCAGTTTGAGTAAATCCACACACTGCTGGTACTGGCGCAGGGCGGCTGACCGTTGCCCGCTGCTGGCAAATAACTGCATCAGTAACTGGTGAGCGGGTTCATGCAACTCGTCCAGTGAAAGCCAGCGACGTGCATAGACTATGGCCTGTTCAAAATGTTCATTTTTGGCTTCGTGATACGCCAGTCGACGCATGATCCCGGCTAACTCGCGGCGCAGCCAATCGCTCTGCGATCGTTGCCAATCACTGTACTCCATGCTGTCTGGCAGATGGAATCCACTCAGAAAATCCGAACGGTAAAGATCAAGCGCCTGCTGATAAAGTGTTACACAGTCGGCGCACAGGCTGTCGTTATCATGATCGTGTGAGCTTCTTTGGATAAGCAAATCCGTAAAAGTGTTGACATCTACCCAGGCCATCTCTGGCTTTAAAGCGAGTGTATTACGATCAGCCTCGATCCAGTCTGCGGCAATTGGAGTAGTGAGGGCGCGCAAGGTACTACGCAGGGCAGACCGTGCGTGTTCGTGGTCAAGATCGGGCCAGAGCAGCCCGGCAACCACATCACGGCTTTGCGGCTGCTCGGCCATTGCCAGATAAGCCGCTAATGCCAGCGCCTTGCGCCGTTCAACTTTGATCTCTTGTCCCTCAAATTCAATTCGTGGCGCACCAAACAGATACAGTCGTACCACAGTCATTATAACGTCCTTCTGTCATGAACCTGTCGCGCTGCTGTCACGGTCATTTTTTATACTATCACTAATCAATTAACGCAGATCACGTGCCGAAGTCAATAGGCCGATGGAGATAGCAGAATGCAAAACCCGATGGAGCAGATCCACAGCAAGCTGACTTACGATGTGATGGCAGTCCGTGACGATTTCCCTATTTTACACCAGGAGCATCATCCCGGCGCGCCCCTCGTGTACCTCGATAGTGCGGCCACCAGCCAGAAACCAAAAGTCGTGCTTGAGGCGCTGGATGATTATTACCGACGCTACAATGCCAATGTGCATCGTGGTATTCACAAGTTGAGCGAAGAGGCCACTGCTGCCTATGAAGAAGCACGTATCAAGGTTCGGCGCTTTATTAACGCTGGCAGCAAGCGTGAAATCATCTTTACACGGGGTACAACCGAAGGCATTAATCTGGTTGCGCAGACCTGGGGGCGGGCAAACCTTAAAGCAGGGGATGTCGTGCTCTCAACACAGATGGAGCATCACGCGAATATCGTGCCCTGGCAGATGCTGGCTGCGGAGAAAGGTATCCACATGCGCTATGTGCCAGTTCTGACGGATGGCACACTCGATCAGGATACCTATGCCACCCTACTCCGGGATGAGCCAGTGAAATTGGTTGTGGTCACACAGGTTTCCAATGTGCTCGGTACGATCAATCCGGTCGCGGACATGGTGAGACAGGCACACGAAGCCGGGGCGCTCATCTTAGTGGATGCGGCGCAGTCTGCGCCACACATGCCGCTGGATGTGCAGGCGCTGGATGCGGATTTTCTGGTTTTTAGCGGCCACAAAATGCTGGGGCCAACCGGCAGTGGTGTGCTCTATGGGAAACGTGACCTGCTGGAAGCCATGCCACCATGGATGGGTGGCGGGGACATGATCAGCCGTGTGCGACTGGATGGCAGCACCTGGAATGAACTGCCTTATAAATTCGAAGCCGGCACACCCTCTATTGCTGAAATGATTGGTCTCGGTTATGCCATCGATTATCTTAGCGGACTGGGCATGGATAAAATTCAGGCGCACGAACACACGCTGACGCAGTATGCACTGGAGCGACTGGCGGAAGTGCCGGGTTTAACTCTTTATGGCCCGGATGCTTCGCGTAAAAGCGGTGTTGCTACTTTCACCATGCAGCATATTCACGCGCATGATCTTGCCCATGTGCTGGACAGTGTTGGGGTTGCGGTGCGCGCTGGTCATCATTGCGCGATGCCCTTGCATGAAAAATTTGGCATCCCAGCCAGTGCCCGTGCCAGCTTTTACCTGTATAACACCCTCTCCGAAGTCGATACGCTCATTAGTGGGTTGTACCAGGCACGGAAGATATTTGGACTGTAGATAAGGAAGATCACATGGACAACATCTATTCAGACCGTATTCTGGATCACGGCTTGCACCCGCGCAATCAGGGTGTTCTCGACCCGGCGGATGCCGAGTACGAAGGGGATAATCCGCTGTGTGGTGACCATCTGCATCTGACAGTGCGATTTGATGCCGACAAACGCATTACCGCAGTTGGCTGGGATGGTGAAAATTGCACGATCAGTCAGGCTGCTGCTTCGATGCTGGGCGAGAAAATTATGGGCAAAACTTTAGAAGAAGTCCAGCAGATGACTACGCAGGATGTTTTCACTATGCTGGGTATTCCCATCTCAACCAACCGCGTTTCCTGTGCGCTGCTCCCGTTCAAAGTGTTGACTGTGGCGCTCTTCGGGTCGGAAGCTTGGCGCAAACACGAAATCGAGGATGCGTAAAGGGGCTAAACTCATAGGCCCGTTTCAACCCTGGCAGAATACCTGCTGTTTGCTGGCTGGAACGAAGGTGTCAGAATCAATCCCATCGAATGAAGGTCATTATATAACAAGCGGGTAGAGAGCCAGAAAGTTCATGACCTTCTCCCCTGAAAAATCAACCTCGAGCTATGCGGTGACTACTAGAAGTTGCTGAAATCGCCTTCCGAATAGATCGATGTTAATCCCTCCTGCGCTTGCGCCACGCCTGTTTTGCCCATTAGATCTGACCTCGTGAAAACTAGGAAAAGCAGCACAAGGGGCATAAAACTTCGCGTTATCCAACTTCAAAAAACAAACGATATCGATAGTATTATCCGTTGTTGCGTGGAATATGTTTCTTGCACTTGCACAATGATTTGAGGCACAGACATGCCGAGTGGGTTTCGTCTGTGTAAAAATTCCAAATCGGTACTCTCTGGTATGCTTCTGATAACGAAATGATTACGGCCAACCGATAGAGCCATTCGATTGAATGAGTTGCGATTCAAAAGTATACTATGGAGTTGATATAATTAACGAGGATTGTCTCAAGACGAGTAAGGTGGAATGTGATTTTGCAGAAGGTGACGTACCTTCGCAATGGGAATCATCTAAGAATTAAAGACGCTATTTTGCTTAAAGAGTGGGCGTCATTTAGTGGCAACACTTACCGTCAGATCTGCACATTCAGACCTTAATTTGGCAAGAGATTTATGATCTTCTATACAGAACAAAAGATGCAAAACAGAAGGAGAGAACATGAGTGACGAAAACAAGTGCCCAGTGACCGGCGGCCATCATGATGAAGATGCCGTCGTTTTGGAAATGTCGAATTTACTCTGGTGGCCGAATCAGTTGAATCTGAAGGTTCTCCACCAGAACTCCCCCCTGTCCGACCCCATGGGCAAAGATTTTAACTATGCTGAGGCGTTCAAAAGCCTTGACCTGGATGCCGTGCGGAATGAACTTTATGCGTTAATGACCGACTCGCAGGACTGGTGGCCGGCTGATTACGGTCATTACGGACCGCTCTTTATTCGGATGGCTTGGCACAGTGCGGGTACGTATCGAACAGGCGATGGCCGTGGTGGTGCAACCTCCGGCACACAACGCTTTGCACCCCTCAACAGCTGGCCCGACAATGCAAATCTTGACAAGGCGCGCCGGTTACTCTGGCCGATCAAGCAGAAGTACGGTCGTAAAATGTCCTGGGCCGACCTGATGGTTCTCGCCGGTAACTGCGCCCTGGAGTCGATGGGGTTCAAGACGTTTGGTTTTGGCGGCGGGCGTGAAGATGTCTGGGAACCGGAAGAGGACATTTACTGGGGCCCGGAAGATACATGGCTTGATGACAGACGCTACACGGGTGATCGGGAACTTGAAAATCCGCTTGCCGCTGTTCAGATGGGTCTGATCTATGTGAATCCAGAAGGGCCAAATGGCACTCCCGATCCGCTGGCTGCAGCCCGGGACATTCGAGAGACATTTGCTCGTATGGCAATGAATGATGAGGAAACCGTCGCGCTGATCGCCGGTGGGCATTCATTCGGTAAAACTCATGGTGCTGCCGATCCAAACCAGTATGTCGGGCCAGAACCCGAAGGTGCCAGCATTGTGGAGCAGGGCCTCGGCTGGATGAGCAGCTTTGGCAGCGGCAATGGCGTTGCCACAACCACCAGTGGTCTGGAAGGCGCGTGGACTCCCACTCCGATTAATTGGGACAACAGCTTCTTCGATACGCTGTTCGGCCATGAATGGGAGCTGACAAAGAGTCCTGCAGGTGCGCAGCAATGGACGCCGAAGAATGGTGCTGCAGGGGATGCTGTGCCAGACGCTCACGATCCGTCAAAACGGCATGCACCCATGATGCTGACGACCGACCTCGCCTTAAAAGTTGATCCGAACTACGCTCCGATTTCTAAGCGTTTCCACGAGAACCCGGATGAGTTCGCTGATGCTTTCGCACGGGCGTGGTACAAGCTGACGCACCGCGACATGGGGCCTCGTTCGCTTTATCTTGGCCCGTTGGTTCCTGAAGAAGAGCTTTTATGGCAAGACCCCATCCCTGAGATTAATCACGAACTGATTAATGAACAGGATATCGCTGCCCTTAAGGAGAAGATTCTTGCATCGGGGCTTTCTATCTCCCAACTGGTTTCGACAGCCTGGGCATCGGCGGTCACCTTCCGTGGCTCTGACAAGCGCGGTGGGGCAAATGGCGGACGCATCCGGCTTGCCCCGCAAAATACCTGGGAAGTCAACCAGCCTGATCAACTAGCGAATGTGCTCGAAACCCTTGAGGGCATTCAGGCGGCATTCAATAGTACACAATCCGGCGGAAAAAGGGTATCGCTCGCTGACTTAATCGTCCTTGGCGGTTGTGCAGCCGTCGAACAGGCTGCGAAGAATGCCGGTTTTGATGTAACCGTACCCTTCACACCGGGACGCACAGATGCATCGCAGGAACAAACCGATGTGCATTCCTTTGCGGTGCTCGAACCGACTACAGACGGGTTCCGCAACTACGCCCAGACCAAATCCAGCATACCGGCTGAGAAATTACTCCTTAACCAGGCACAATTGCTAACGTTGACCGCACCTGAGATGACGCTTCTCATCGGCGGCATGCGTGTCCTGAATGCAAATTTTGGACAATCCCAACACGGTGTGTTTACCCATCAACCGGGAACACTCACGAATGACTTTTTCGTGAATCTGCTAGATATGAACACCACATGGAAAGCGACTTCGGAAGCTGAAGACCTGTTCGAAGGGCGTGATCGCGTAAGCGGTGAAGTAAAGTGGACTGGTACCCGTATCGATCTTATCTTTGGATCGAACTCGCAACTTCGAGCCCTTGCGGAAGCCTACGGGTCTGACGATGCAAAAGAGGCGTTTGTGCATGACTTTGTGGCTGCGTGGGACAAAGTTATGAACCTTGACCGCTTCGACCTTGCCTGACCTTGTCGAAGTGTCAAATATCGGTCAGATTCTATACTCAGCGTGTAGAATCTGACCCACCACTGCTAGGAATCGTTTTGATCTGGTGCTCGTTTGTAACTTCAATGCCAATTGAATCAGCGCTTGGTCTATCTGCCAGAACCGCAAGATTCTCGAATGACTAACTCAAGTGGCAATAACATAGAAGGGGGTGGGGTAATTGGATAGTCGCGCTGGGTGATTAAAAAGCGCAGTGCATATTCACCTATCTGACGGATCGGGATATTTACCGAAGTCAGAGCCGGGCGAACCATACTGGCAATGGTTGTGTTGTCTATAGATACGATTGCGATGTCATCCGGTGCCTTTAAGTGGAGATCGCTCAGAGCCGCAAGTGATGCAATCGCAATTTCATCATTGGCCGCGAAAATAGCCGTCATATCGGGATGCTGCTGCATAAGATCGAGTGTTAAATCATAGGCCGAAGTTAACATCTGACTCGAATCAAGCATGCGCATCAGGTTGTTATCAAAGGGGATATTCTGGTACATAAGGGCGCGTTTATAGCCATCAATCCGTCCATCAGTCAGCGCGAGAAAGCCAATACGCTTATGTCCCAGGCTAATCAGATGCCCAACTGCCAATTCTGCCGCTGCGGCCATATCAACAATCAGCGCGGGTAGATCATAAATTGAGGTTTCAAGACAAATAATATTGCTGACACGCCGCATGATTTCCTGAAGTAGTTCTTCATGATCGGGGTCTTCTTTTACCAGCGCCGGTAACATCAGTATCAGCGAAGAGATTTCCTCCTGATGGACGTTTTTGTTAAAGAATATCGGATCTTTTAGGCCATCAAAAAAACTGAAGAAGCTGATATGCTGATTAAGTTGATGGGCGGTATCAAACAGATTTGCCAGTATCACACTGTAATAAGGACGTTCGAGTAAATTATAACTTTTCCCTCCGGCAATAATGCCGATTGAATTTTGAGATGCATCGGCCCCTAATTTTAGCTGTTGCGCATGTTTATTAGGCCGATAGCCAAGCTCCTGAATGGCTGACAATACACGATGCCGTGTTTCTTCCGATACTTTTCTTGGCCCATTGTTAAGCACATACGATACAATTGACCGAGATACACCAGCGTATTTGGCTACATCGTCCTGGGTGACATTTTCATGATGAGAGTTATCAGCCACAAGGGAATCTCGCGAATATTGGGTTGCAGGCAGGTAAAGTTGACTTTCGCAGTACAGTGAGCATATAATGTTTTACAGGTGTCGTCAACACGTATAGATTTTATCAGCGGTTCAAAATTAAATGTTTCACTTTTGAATTACTCAAAAATTTATTTTAAGGGATTTTCATGCTTTTTACCCTGTTGCAAAGCCTGTTTGAACCTCCTCTTAAAGCTCCTGATCATATTAATCCATGCCAATTTACCGTGGATTCACTTGAAGTGTCTGCTCATTTATGCCTCCCTGAAAATTTTCTTTTAGGCAAATCCGAGGATTATCTGCACAGTGTCAGACTGTGGCTCAACGTGCAGTTAAGTATCATGCTGATACAGGTTTTATTTAAACCTGTGTATGCAATACCTATCCTGAAATAAGCCCGTTACTGATGATTGATCGGAAAGGAGCGTATTTTTGGTAAGCTGATTAATTTAGTATCCACATGAGGTTGTGTTTTAAAACGTAAAGTCATGAAACTATAGTTTAGGAGAAATTTACGTGAAAAAGTTAAGCCTGGTTTTTGTACTTATGGTGGGTTTGGTAGCGCTGAGTTTCACTATGCTGGTTCAGGCACAGGAAGAGGTTACCCTCACTGCCTGGACGCATGATCAGTTATATGTCGACTATTTCAATTCGCGTCTGGATGAATGGGAAGCCGAGCATCCGGAGACTAACTTTACTTATGATTTCCAGATTATCCCGGCTGCCTGGGATCGGGCCATTGAAGCATTGGCCGCTGGCGAACAACTGCCTGATTTGCTGGGCCTGGAACAGGGCGGATTCCCGAACTATATGAAGGACGGTATCATCGCCAACTACTTTGTTGATCTTACCGATCTTATTGGGGATCGACGTGATGAATATGCCGAAGGTCGTTGGTCAATCTATTCATACGAAGGTCGCATCTATGCTATTGAGAGTTCTCTGACCGCCAGTGTTTACTACTACCAACCCGCGGTGTTTGAAGAATATGGGGTTGAAGTTCCAACAACCTGGGAAGAAATGCTCCAGTTGGGTGAAGAAGTTTTTGGGCCGGAAGGTATCGCGTTAAATGTGGCTACCAACAGCGGTAACTGGTTCCAGATGCTGTACGATATGCGCGGTGGGCAGGTTTTTGACGTAGACGGTAATTTCGTATTTGGTGAAGAAACCAATCGGCAGCTAGCCATTGAAGTGTCTGACTACATTCAGAAGGCTGTCGCTAATGGTACATTCTTCGTGGTGCTCGGTGACGATCACTGGTCTGGTGCGACTATCCCTACAGCCTATCGTGAAGGCCGTTTAATCGGACACATGATGCCTGACTGGTGGTCAACCTGCTGCCTGAAGCCTAATGTTGAAGATATGGCCGGCCAATGGCGTATTTCGACACCACCAGTATGGGCCGAGGGTGGTTATGAGACAACTGTGTGGGGTGGTACTGGCTGGGCGGTAACCCAAGGTGAGAATTCGGAAATCGCTGCTGAATTTCTGGACTTTATGTATATGGGAGCAGAAAGCCAGATCCAGCGTTTCGAAACTATTAATATGTTCCCCACCAATTTCGAGGCTATGGAAGATCCACGTGTTTCTACGCTGACTGATCCTTTCTATGGCGATCAGGAGATTGGTGCGGTCTATGCACAACTGGGCAGTAGCGTACCGGTCTGGTATCAGAGTCCATTCCGCTCTAACTGGGGTACAGCAGTGGGTGATAACCTGCCACTTCTGTTCGACGGTTCCATGAGTCCAGAAGCCTTTGTTGATGAGGTTATCCTACTCACACAGGATGCAATTGATTTCGGTTTCTAATTAATTGACCGTGAGTTGAGTGCGTTAGCGCCAGGGCATTGTATTGTCGTCCTGGCGCTATCCACAATATAACCTTTGATATTCGCTCTGGAGGTGAATATGTCCGCAACAGATCTGGAGCAGGCACGGCTTTCAGCAGAGACCGGGAACCAGGGCGGTTCTCGCCAGATAAAGCTTGCTCCCTATATATTTGTATCGCCGTTTTTTATCCTGTTTACTATTTTTTTCTTATTTCCCACTCTGTTTGCACTGGTACTTGGGTTTTTTAACTGGAGTGCTCTGGGTACGCCAGAGTGGTTTGGCGTGCGTAATTATGAACGCCTGTTTCGTGATAAAATTTTCTGGCTGTCTGTCCAGAATACCATTTTCTATTCCGGATTTAGCCTGTTTGTCATTGTCCCCTTAGCCCTGCTTGAGGCTATGGCGCTGAATGCCAAAGCTTTAAGGTTTAAGACCCTGTGGCGTATTCTGTATTTCGCGCCTATTGTCACTTCAACGGTGGCTGTCGCGATCGTCTTTAGAATGCTTTATAACCGTGAATTCGGGATTATCAACAATCTTCTGATTTCTATTGGAGCTACACCTGTCGATTGGTTGGGTGATCAGTCGTGGGTTAAGCTGGCGGTTATGGGGGTTGTCGTCTGGCGCTGGACGGGCTTGCTTGCAGTCTATTTTCTGGCGGGTTTACAATCTATACCCGAAGAACTACATGAAGCCGCTGCGATTGATGGGGCAAACGCTGTCCAACGTTTCTGGAATATTACTCTGCCGGCTTTGCGACCTGTGATTCTGTTCGTAAGTGTGATTGTGCTGATTGGCTCGATGCAGATTTTTGATGATCCGCAGGTTCTGTTTGGCAGCGGTAGCCCTGGCGGCCCAGCGAACGCGGGCCTGAGTATGGTGCAGTATCTGTATTCACGTGGGATCAATGATCTTTTGTTTGGATATGCATCGGCAGTTGGATTGTTTCTGTTTGTCGTGATTTTCGCCCTGTCGCTGTTACAGTTCCGGGTGTTCCGGGGATTTGAGACAGATTAAGATGAATATCAAAACACAGCGCCTGATAGGTGCAATTGTGCTCAATGTCGTTGTCGGGATCGGTGGAATCATCATGATTCTTCCGCTAGTCTGGATGATATCGGCGTCATTTAAGAACACTTCAGAAATCTATCGCTTTCCGCCGACTCTCATCCCCGATAATTTTATTATAGGGAACTATACGCGTTTAGTAACTGAATGGCCTTTTTGGTCCTGGTATTTCAACAGTCTGTTTGTGGCTGTTTTTGTGACTATCGCTGTATTGTTTTTTGCATCGCTGGCTGGGTTTGGGTTTGCCAAATACCGTTTTCGGGGTAATAAGGCGCTGTTCCTCATTTTGCTGGGGTCTACGATGATTCCGTTTCAACTGATCCTGATTCCGCTGTTCATCGTCATGAGTCGCCTGTCGTGGACGAATACGTATTATGCGCTCATTATCCCCTTCATGGCACCCGCAGTGGCGATTTTCCTGATGCGTCAGTTTATATCGTCGATTCCGTCGGAGTTGATCGAAGCCTCTCGTATTGATGGTGCGTCAGAATTTGGTATTTACTGGCGGATTATCCTGCCATTGGCGCGACCAGCCCTAGCGGCTTTGGCTGTGCTGACCTTTCTGGGATCGTGGAATAGCTTTTTGTGGCCGCTCTCAGTACTACGGGCGCGTGATGCGATGACTTTGCCGGTTGGGCTGGCGAGTATCCAGGGTGGTATCACGGCTGGTAGTGAGTCGCCTGTCGGTGCCAGTATGGCCGCTGCGACTCTGGTGACCATCCCTGTGATTCTGGTTTTTATCGCGGTACAAAAACATTATATCGCCGGGTTGACTGCTGCCAGTGTGAAGCAGTAGCAATGGAGTATCAACCGGAATGAAAAATCCCGCTTAATCAGGCGGGGTTTTTGTTTGTATCAGTGCAGATTTAGGTGTGGCCTACTTTTCCTGCATAAGATATTCAATCCTGTAACTGCCAGCACCCAGAGTGAATTCCACGTTATCAGCAAGCTGTTCGCCTTTGTCCAACTTGCCCCCTTTGATGGATACTTTATCCATTTGCGCTTCAGGCAGCACGACCCTGGCTGATGCGTTGAACGGAATCGTGATTTCGATGGTGAGATGTCCGGCTTCGTCAATGTGCCAGCCACTTTCGTAAAAGCCAGCCGCCGACCGGTAGCGTGCTTTGGCCCATTGAAGCGATTTGTCCGGTTTAGGTGCGATCAGGGCATGGCGAAAGCCGGGAATACGATCATCGCCTGTTGACGGATTCAGCCCACACATATCACGGTACATCCATTCGACAATGGAGCCATAAGCATAATGGTTGAAAGAATTCATGCCGGTTGAACTGACTGAACCGTCGGGATTGAGTGAATTCCAGCGTTCCCAGATGGTGGTCGCGTCAAGGTTGATGGCATACAGCCATGAGGGATAGTCCTCGTTGAGCAGAAGTTTGTAGGCGATGTCATTGGCGCCGATATTCGATAGTACCCGGCAGAGATAGGGCGTGCCCACAAAGCCTGTCCGCAAATGCATGTTGTCTTGTTGAAGCCGTGCGACCAGATCACTTTTTACCCGTTCACGGAAAGCATCGGGTACCACATCTATAAACAGGGCCAGCACATAACCTGTCTGGGTAGGAACGGCTAACCGTCCCGTGGTGGTGAAATATTCCTGCTGCATCGCGGCCTTGATTTCTGCGGCTAGACGTTCATAGGCAGCGGCTTGTTCAGTCTTACCAAGTACGTTTGCGGTCTTTGCTACCAGTCCGGCTGAATAACAATAAAATGCCGAAGCGATAAAATCGTGCGGTGTTCCGCCTCTGCGTGAAGTGGGGTCAGACGCATCCAGTGACAGCCAATCCCCGAAGTGAACACCTTCTGTCCATAAACGTTTACCACCGGATGATTCATCAATGACTTTGATGTAATCCACCCAGGCGCGCATGCTCTCAAACTGCTGTTCCAGAATCTCGCTGTTACCGTAGAATTCGTACAGGTTCCACGGAAGGATCGTGGCTACATCGCCCCAGGCAGTCGAACCGCCTTTGTTCAGATTAGACATCGGCACGATGTGAGGCACCATGCCACCCGTTTTGGTTTGCTCTTTTCCCAGATCGTAGGCGAATTTAGAAAGGAATGCCGCTGAATCCATGTTGAAGCAAGCCGTACCGGAGAAAACCTGGATATCCCCTGTCCAGCCCAGCCGCTCATCACGTTGTGGGCAGTCGGTTGGGATGTCGAGGAAGTTGCCTTTCTGGCTCCACAGCGCATTGCTGATGAGCTGGTTGACCTTGGCATTCGATGTTTCGATTTTGCCGATGATATCCATTTGTGTATAAACGACGCAGCCAGTGAAATCGTCAATGTTGAGCTCACCAGCCCAGCCAGAGACTTTGACGTAGCGGAAGCCATAAAATGTGAAATATGGCTCGACATCTGAGTCAGTGCCATCGGCGATATAAATATACTCGGCTTTGGCTGTGCGCAGGTTATCTCGGAAGAAATTGCCGCCCTGCAAGACCTCACCGAACTGCAGATGGATGCGGGTGCCTGCTGGTGCGCTCGTTTTGAAGCGAAGCCAGCCCGTCATGTTCTGCCCCATGTCTAACACAGTTTCGCCGGCTGGTGTATGAATCACCGCAACGGGCTTGATTTCCTCGTTGATGCAAACCGGGAGTGATCTTCTGGCTTCCAACAGCTTACTGTCGATTTCAATCGATCTCACGCCGAAGGTTTTATCTGGCGCTGGTACATCCCTGGTGATGTGTGCATCGTATGTCTCACCATCGAATATGTCGCTCTCGATGACAGGGGAGGGCTGGGCTTTCCATGTAGGGTCGGTAACGATGATCACTTCGTTTCCATTTTCCAGTGTGATGTGTATCTCACAGATCAGGGCAAACCGATCTCCATAGAAGCCTGTCTCACCGCCATTAGCACCATAACGGCCCTTGTACCAGCCGTTACCCAGCATGACAGAAATCAGATTTGAGCCCACCATAAGCTGATCGGTGATATCAAACGTTTGATATTGAATCCACTGATCGTAAGCATTGCAGTAGGGCGTGAAGTACTCGTCGCCGACTTTCGCGCCATTCAGCTCAAAGTGATACAGACCTAATCCGCAGATATAAGCCCTTGCGTTCACAACGGGTGAGGGAAGATCGAACTGCTGATATAAAATCGGGTGTAGAGTGTTATCCTCGCAATCCGGGGTAATCCATTGTGCTTGCCAGCCTTCGTCTATCTTCGAGGTTTCGAACCAGACCGTGTCGCTTTCGGCATATTGTGTTTCGCCCCATACTCTGACTTTCCAGAAATAGCGGGTGCGCGGCTGGAGCGAGAGGGGAGGGCGATAAGCCAGACTATCGATGGCAAGTCCCTCAACTTTGCCGCTATCGAAAATGACCTGCTCGAAATCGCTGTCATGACTGACAATGATTTGAGCGGCAGTCTGTACCGTATCGCTGGTATCCTCAACAATCCAGGAAAAGGCTGGTTTTTCTATGGCGAAACCCAGGGGATTTACGATATGGTTAGTCTTGAGATGGGTTATTTTCACGATTTACCTCTCGCAAGTGTAAGGCATCCGCTTAAGGGGATGCGAAATAGTCCAGTCGTTTGAATGAAAGTACGAATTTCAGAAATGGGTTTACTCACAAAGCATATTTCGATCAATCATCAATTATCTTTCTGGAGCAAATTATGTTGAAAACCACTGATATTCACATCCGCGACCCATACGTTCTGCCGATTATGGCTGAGAAGCAATATTATCTGTATGGCACTACCGGCGCGGAAGCATGGACAAATGCTGCATCGGGTATTGATTATTACACCAGCCCTGACCTGCAAAACTGGGAAGGGCCTTTCCCCGCTTTCCGTCCACCAGCAGATTTCTGGGCTGACCGCAACTTCTGGGCGCCTGAAGTCCATGCTTATCAGGGACGGTATTATATGTTTGCCAGCTTTAAGGCTGAAGGCATGTGTCGCGGGACACAAATTCTGGCAGCCGACAGCCCACAGGGACCATTTTTGCCACTCAGCGATCAGCCAGTTACTCCCCGTGATTGGGAATGCCTGGATGGAACATTATATGTCGATGCCCAAAGCCAACCCTGGATGGTCTTTTGCCATGAATGGGTTCAGGTTGGCAATGGTGAGATCTGCGCCCTGCGTCTGAGCGATGATCTGGTCGCGGCTTTAGGAACGCCACAACGCTTATTCCAGGCTTCTGAAGCACCCTGGGCGCAGGAAATCAACTCAAAGGGCAGAAAAGGCTTTGTGACCGATGGCCCCTGGATGCATCGACTGGCCAACGGTGAGCTGCTTATGCTATGGTCTGGTTTCGGCACAGGCGGCTATACCGTCGGTGCAGCAAAATCCGATTCTGGCGAAATTTCAGGCCCCTGGCAACATATGCCTGATCCGGTGTATGTTGGTGATGGGGGACACTGCATGGTATTTCGTACTTTTGATGGACAACTCCACCTCGCTTATCATCGTCCCAATCCATCCCCCGATGAGCGCCCCTATTTTGTCCCTCTGCGCGAGCATCAATCTTCACTGGAGATTATCTGAGCCGCAGGCAAGAAAGTGCTGACCTCTCAAACCTGACAATTTTATAGCCACTTTCCCCAGTAAATCAATTACTTGACGTCCTTGAAATTCGACTCTATACTCTTATTCACACGTGTGAACTGATACGTGTGAATTCATATTATAATATAAATCTGCGAAAATAGCTTTTATGAAAAGACCTACACAAAAAGACGTTGCACAAAGGGCGGGTGTTTCTCGTTCCACCGTATCCTATGTGTTGAACGATCAGGCTGAACTAAAAATTCCAATTTCTGATGAAACCCGCCAACGGGTCATGGAAGCTGTCGCTGAGCTTGGTTATGAGCCGGATGCACGAGCACAATCCTTGCGTCTGGGTACCACAAAAATCGTCGGCGTGATTATCCCCGTCATTCAGAATCCGTTCTTCTGGCAAACTTTATCCGGCGTTTCTAATGCCCTGCAGGAAGCCGGTTACGGTCTTTATCTGTCCCATCCTCCGCTGGGGTCGCAAGAGGAAACCAACAGTATTCGTGAACTGATACGCCAGCGCGTGGATGGTCTGATCCTTCTGGCAGCCGTGAAATACATGTTGCCCGGAATGTCGGATTACCTGCGCGAAGTGGGGCGCCCGATTGTAGAAATTACTTCGGCCAAGGCTGAGTTCGATCATGTCATCCATGATTATTCCAGCGGAACCCGCGCACTTATGGAGCATCTGCTTGAACTGGGACATCAGCGAATCGGATTCATTTACGGTGTTACCCGCGATGTGCAGGGGTTTGATCGTCTGCTTACCTATCGGCAAGTGCTGGATGAAGCCGGATTGAGCGGGAATGATATCTTCGAAATGCATTGCGGGGATAACCTGGAAGATGCCTATCAGGCTGCCTATTCTTTGCTGAACCGCCCAAATCGCCCAACGGCTCTGCTGGTGATTAACGATATGCTTGCCATTGCTGTGATCCGTGCTGCGAGTGATCTTGGATTGACCATACCCGCAGATTTGTCCGTTGCGGGCTTCGATGATATCGCATTTTCCAGTTATACCCTGCCGCGTCTCACGACAGTTTCTGGCAGGGCGGAAGAAAGCGGGCATGATGCGGTTCGGTTGTTGCTCAGGCGCTTCGCGGAGCCTGATCTCCCCCAGCAGGTGACCACAGCAAGGGTGCAGCTTATTATTCGCGAGTCAACGGGCCCGGTCTGATCAGCGGTGACAGGGCAAAACGTTCTGTCATTTAGTCATAATTCAGCGTCGTAAGTTATTTGGAATAATCATCTTGTTTAGGAGGATCGATATGGAAAATAAACTTTCGCGTCGAGATTTCCTGCACCTGTCAGCAGTGAAAGTTGGAGTGCAGTCTAAGTGACGACTTTTGAACGTCTTCAAAACGACAGTACAGGAAGTTCCAGTGTGCGCAAAAGGTCTGGCATCATACACTTTTTCAAGCGTAATGCCGTCGCCTATATGTTCCTTATGCCGTGGCTCATAGGTTTTTTGGTACTGACACTTTACCCAATGCTGTATTCGCTGGGGCTCAGTTTCACAGATTATGACTTCACACAGCCGGATTCCACGCAATGGATCGGGTTAGGCAATTATATGAAGATGTTCGGGTCGGTGTTTGGCCTGTCGGAGTTCACCGCGTCCTCAGGTGAGCTTATGCGCGTAGACCCGTACTATATGAAGTCGCTGACTGTGACGCTGACCTATGTGTTTGTGTCCGTGCCGTTAAAGCTTGTCTTCGCCTTGGCAGTGGCCATGCTGATGAATCAGAAGCTGCGCGGCGTTCCGTTCTACCGTGCCGTGTACTATATTCCCACGCTCCTCGGCG
>JBBSQD010000130.1:0-17243 GCA_038258185.1 Aggregatilineales bacterium
ACACCCTGGATAATACTGGAACGGCTGACACCGGGTAATAAAGGTTGCTGTGACATAATGTTGATTCTCCCTCAGTGTGAAATATAAACGGTAATTATAAGCATAACCGAATTTGAAAATAATATTGCAAAACCAGTAAAAATCATCTCAATTCTTTGGGACTCTTTTAAAGAAAGTCACTGTCAGAATTAATGATAAGCGACTATCATCAGGCACATCAGGATTAGACCGGTAGATATGAGGCAGGCAATGAGCCACGAAAGACTTTCATGGGCACGGCTGGTATCCAATCTTTTAAGCCCACCAGTCATCTGGGCGGCGATGGCGTTTCCGATTGCTTTCCGCGACGCGCATACTCAGCAACAGGCCATCATGTGGGCATTGATTTATTGTGGACTGGTGTGCATTCTGCCGCTGGTTTATGTGGCGGTGATGGTTAAACGCGGCAAGATTACCGATCTGCACATGAAGGTGCGTCAACAACGCATGCTGCCTTTTATCGTGTCGATTGTCTGCACCAGTATCGCCTGGTGGGTGCTGCGTTTCATGGGTGCACCGGCAGTCGTACCGTTGTTCGCGCTGTTCAGTCTGGCGCAGATCGCGGTGATCGCGGTGATTACACTCGTCTGGCAGATCAGCATGCACGCCATGAGCATCACCGGGGCGGTGGTGGCGGCGTTCACCTTCTTTGGGGTGATTCCGGCGCTGTTGTTGTTACCCTTGATTGTGCTGGTGGGGGCGGCGCGCTTAAAACTGGAACGGCATACCCTGGCGCAGATTATCGCCGGGGCCGCCGTGGGTTTGATCGTGCCGCTGTTGCTGTTTCTGGCGCTGCAATCCGCGCCGATCAATCTGCTGGTCGCGTTTTCTGCGGAGTCCTGAAGGCGATCCTATCAGGGAGCGGCGGCAGTCGCGGTTAAAATGGCTTCCACTGTTTGCTGGAATGGCGCGTAAAACGTCGCGCTGGCCGCGGCAGTCTGGGTGGCATTGACGATGCCCATCACATCCGGCGTGGGCAGATTAAAACGGCTGCTGGTCGGGATCGGTGTGCGCGTCGGTGAGGGTGTAATCGTCGCGTTGGGTTGATAATCAACCTGTGTGCTGGACACCAGCGATACCCCGCGAAGATCACACATCTGCACATAGATCGTTTGCAGACCGGGTTCAGCGGTCAGCAACCACGGTATCTCTAATTCATACTGTCGCCAGTCGCCACCCGCTTCCGCCGGGCAAGGCTGGGGGCTCTCATCTTCCGAAATGCGCAGCAGTTCAACCGCGCCGATAATCCCGGTACTGCCAATACGATTCACCCGTTCATCATGGACATACAGCACCACTTGCGGATTGGTCACCAGCGTCGCAATCGCACTGATGTCATTGGGACTGGCCGCGACCACGGGCAGCACATTGGGCTGGGCGGCGAAGTAGATCACATAATAGAAGCGCTCGGTCTGGGGGTTAAAACGCGAGGCGATACCAATCTCACGGTAGAGGGCGCTGAAAATCGGCAGTTGAGTTTCCCCGACGCGGATCATGCGACGGCTGCGTAGCGTGTTCTGGTTGCGGAACCAGTAATCGACGATCACGGTGGGATCGAAATCACGAATGATAACGGGGATGAAGTCCGCAATGTAACCTTCATCGGCATAAGCCGGATATCCCGACTGTGACAGCAGGGTTTCGATATTGAGACCGTCTGAGGTCAACAGCACATCGCCCAGACTATCTATGGGGCGGTCAATCAGATCTTCTACGTAATTCTGTGCAAGCTGATTGAGAATCGGATTCGGCACCAGATGCGCTAGATTCTGTCGCAGGCGGGAGCGATTAATGTCATTGAGGATGGTCAGTTCATCAGCAGACATGCCATCGGTTGGCAAATCCTGCGCCTGAACGGTAGAGAATCCCCCTAACAGTACCAGCAGCAATAACCCGATTAATCGATACGGCATGGTTCCTCTTATCACTTAAGCCGGTGCACCCAGCACCAGCACATAGTAATATTTCCCACTGGCCATAGATGACCCCCAGGATAAACCCACTTCACTATAATCCGTTTGCGCACTTTCCCCGCCCCGGTTGATCATTTCCTGAAGCAGTTCGGCCAGCGTTGAGGGTGAATCGGTGATTTTAACCGCCAGCATCACCTCGCCAGAATAACCAGCGTCTTCGGCCATCGCCTGAGCATCCTGTCCGGCTTCGTCCACATATTCGTCATAATCATCTAATAGTGGACGCGAGCGTAAATCGCGCATATGGCTATCTGCCAGCGCGTTGAGGGCATTATTTGGCGTCAAGGGCGGCAGGTTATTGGTTTGGCGCCATTGGTTGAGCGCGTCCACGGTGATACGTTCCGGCGTGGGCGAAAGTGTACCCGCCGGATCAGTCGCAGCGGTGACACTGCCGGCGACGGTGAGTGTCGTCGCCAGCGGTTCTAATTCACTCGGACGCAGCAGCGGCAGCATCCCCACCAAAACCACCAGAACGATGACCACCCCCAGCATCACAACCGTACGTGAACGCTGCTTCATCGGCTGTGCACGGGGCGCGGACATGGCTTCTGTTGGTGTACCCGACTCCACCGCCGGGATTTTCAGCGTGACTTCCGGGTTGCTCATCAGCGCAATGCCGATTTTGCGCAGAACAGTACCCAGCGGCGCAGTCCGGGCATTAATCACCTGCAACGAATTGATGATGATATGTTCCGAGCCGTCGGTTTCATCAATCTGGAGCGGGATAATCTGCTTGTTGTGGGCATGGGCGAAATTAATTTCGGCTTTGACCCAGCGCGAATCCAGCGCGTGGATGCTCCATACCACCACAACTGAATCTGACCAGCGAATGGTATCCTGGATGGTCTGCAACCAGGTATCGCCGCCCTCCAATTTTTCCCGATCCATCCACACTTCGTGACCAGCATCTTCCAGAGCGCTGTACAGCGAATCGGCAAAGGCCGCGTCATGACTGGAATAGCTGATGAAAATTCTTGCCATAATGATTAGTGAATCACCTAACGATTTATGTTACCTATTTTACTCACATTTCCACTAACTTCGCCAACCACAAAGGTTACAGTGAGATTAGCGCAACGTTTTATGGCTGTAATCCGCGCTCAGGCCAGCACGTTTTTCAGCGTTTCCTCGTCCACATTGCCACCGCTGACGACGACCACGGTCGGGCGGTCATCGGCTTCGATCACGCCACTGCGCAGCGCAGCAATGCCCACCGCACCACCACCTTCCACGACCCAGCCGCATTCATAGACCATCCAGCGCATGGCATCAGCAATCGCTTCTTCGGATACCAGCACGGTCTGGTCGACCATGCGCTGGGTAATATCAATCGTGATCGACTTGAGTTCAATATCACCGGAGAGAGCTTCGGCCAGCGTGTCCCACACCTGGGGATAAGCCGCGTCGTAGAGCATGTTATACATAGCCGGGGCGGATTGGGCACACACGCCAATCACCTCTACGCCGGGCTTCAGCGATTTGACCGCCAGCGCGATTCCGGAAATCAACCCGCCGCCGCTGATCGGCACGATCACGCGGCCTACTTCCGGCACCTGCTCGACAATTTCCAGCCCCACGGTGCCAGCACCCGCAATCACAAGCGGGTCGTTATAGGGGGAGATAAAAATCAGATCATCATGCTTTTCCATGCGGCGAGCTTCTTCTTCGGCCTCGTCGTAGGTATCGCCGTATAAGACCGCCTCCGCACCATAAAGCTGCACCCCCTGGACTTTGCGATGTGGTGTGTGGATAGGCATGAGCACCCGTGCCTTCGCGCCCAGCAGATGCGCAGCATAGGCCACCCCCTGCGCATGATTGCCGGATGAACAGGTGACAATCCCCGATGCACGCTCTTTGATGTCCAGCGCCAGCATCGCATTCAGTGCGCCGCGCACTTTGAAGGAGTGCGTGTGATTGGCATTTTCCAGCTTTAACCACACACCCTCACCCAGACCAGCGACACGTTCCACCGGGGTTGGCGTCAGATAAGACGATAAACGATAATGCGCCAGGGCAATATCAGCCAATTGAACCATTATTAAAATTACTCCATAGTTGTAATAAGTATCCAGACCTCTGTCCATCATACCCTTAATTTCAGCAGCACATAATGCTGTTTTGGGTTAGATTCAGCGGCAATTTCAAAATTTCACTGAAGGAGATCATTCATTATGCCCTTTGCAGACGTGGAAACCGGTGCGCGGTTGTATTACGAAGATGTCGGCAGCGGCACCCCTTTACTGTTGATTCACGGCCTGATGGATTTGCCACGTGTGCATTATCCCAAACTGTTACAGTGGCTGAGTGCGGATTATCGGGTGATTGCGCCGTCACTGCGCGGCTATGGCGAATCGACCCCGAAGCCGCGGGACTTCCCACCGGATTTTTACCGTCGCGATACGCTCGATGTATTGGCGCTGATGGACGCGCTGGAATTGGAGAAGGCCATCATCCTCGGTTATTCCGATGGCGGCGAAGTGGCGTTAATGGCCCCCGGTCTGCAACCAGATCGCTTTCTGGGGATGGTATCCTGGGGAGCAGTTGGTTACTTTGGGCCGGATATGCGGACAGTGGCGGCACGCGCTTATCCCGGAGACTGGATTGCAGAGGAAGATCGGGCGTTACATGGCATCACCGATATTGACCCGATTATGTTGCAATGGGTGCAGTCGGTACAGGGGATGGTCGATGCAGGCGGGGATGTCAGCCTGAGCCTTGCCGAAAATATCACCTGTCCCTGTCTGCTTTTGCTGGGTGACCGCGACACGCTGAATCCAGCGGCTTACGGTCAGCAGTTCGTTGACCGCACAGCGCAAGGTCGCTTGGTGGTGGTAAAAGACTGCGGACACAGCATCCATAACGAACAATGGGAGGTGTTTCAGCAGGAAGTGGGTGATTTTCTGAAGGCGCTGGACGAATAAACAATTGACCCGCCGCGCCGAATTCTCTATCCTGTGAGCATGGCACGTAAACGCGAATACCCCAAAAAGGATATCAGCGACCGGCTGGAGAGCCAGATTCCGCCGGAACGCGCACAACGCATCCGGCAGGTGGCATATCAACGTCAGGCTGGTCTGATGGTGTTGATGGAGAATGTGCGCAATCCGCATAATCTGGCGGCTATTTCGCGCACCTGCGAGGCTTTTGGCATTCAGAAGATCGGCTTTACCGTCGATCCCAATCAGATCTATGACCCCAAAGCAGTGGGCTGGGTGTCATCACGCTCCGCCAATAAATGGCTGGATTATGAAATCTACAAAGAGGGCACCCAACCTGCTTTGAGCCAGCTTAAACAGCAGGGCTGGCATGTGTTGGCATCTGTGGCTGATGCACATGCTGCTACACTCTATGAGGTCGATTTTACACAGTACAGGCAATTGCTGGTGCTGGTCGGGGATGAGCAGAACGGCATTTCAGACACGGCGCTCAGTCTGGCTGACTCGGCGATCACCATCCCGATGGTGGGCATGGTCAGCAGTTTGAATGTGTCGGTGGCTACCGCGTTGATTCTGGCGGAAATCACCCGGCAGCGGCGCGCCAGTCCCCAGGACTTCACGCTGCCACCGGATGAAGCGGAAAAACTGGCGCAGGATTTCATGTATCGCAGCCTGTTTGCCAACTCCCAGCGCCGCCTGAAGGATTAGCTGTTGTGCGCCAGCAACGCATCGACCTCAGCGCGTGAAGGCATACTATTGGCGGTGCCGGGGCGGGTCACACATAATGCCGCTGTCGCATTGGCGAAACGCAGCGCCGCCTGCAAATCCTTGCCTTCAGCCACCGCCACCGCCAGACCGGCATTAAAGGCATCCCCCGCGCCGGTCGTATCGACCACATCCACCGGGAAGATTGGCACCTGTCCGGTCGTATCGGCACTGCGCCAGAACGCGCCATCACCGCCTGCCGTGAGGATCAGCGTTTGCCCTTGTCCAAGTGGCACATCGGTCAGATTAGCACCGCTCACGCCAAACAATGTAGCCAGTTCGCTCTGATTGGGCGTGAGATAATCCGCCAGCGCAATGGTATCTGCATCCAGTTCAGCGGCAGGCGCGGGATTCAAAATGGATGCTACGCCTTTTTCACGCGCAATCCGCAGTGCTGCCGCTGTGGTTTCATGGCGCACTTCCAATTGCGTCAGCACCATATCCGCCCCTGCGATGACATCAGTCACTGCGGCAATATCGTCGGGACTCAGCGAAAGATTCGCACCCAGCACCACCACAATCGTATTTTCGCCGCTGTGATCGACAAAGATCGGGGCGACCCCGGTAGCCGTGTCCGGGTCACGCTTGACGTGGGATGTGTCAATGTGTTCCTTATCCCAGATGTTAATCGCCATATCGCCAAACGTATCGGTGCCGACACAGCCGATAAACGTCACCTGCGCGCCTAAACGCGCCGCCGCCACCGCCTGATTCGAGCCTTTGCCCCCCGGCCCGGTCACGAATTTATGTCCGTGTACCGTTTCGCCCGGTTTGGGCATGCGTTGCATATACGTGGTCAGGTCAGCATTAAAACTGCCGACCACAACAATTTTTGCTGTCACAAAGAATCCTTATTTTTCAGTCTTATTCTGTTCCTGCCAGTGCTGCACCGACATGCTGTACACCACCGAATCCGCAAAGTAGGTGTAGAGCCATTCGGTCTGGGTGCGGATACCTTCTTCGACAAAGCCGAGCCGTTCAGGGATGGCGCGGCTTTTCTGATTGCCAACCGCACAGTGAATCTCGACCCGCAGCATGTTCATCTCGTCAAACGCATGATTAATCATGCCGCGGCAGGCAGCAGTCATCAGCCCTTTACCCTGATAGGCCTGACCCAACCAGTAACCCAGCTCGGTCTGGCGCTTGGGCCAGCTCACATAATTATAGCCAATTACCCCGACTAACTCACCCTGGTACCAGATGCCCATGTGGAAGCCATTGTTATCATCCAGTTGCCGCGTCGCCATGTGCACGAAACGCAGCGAGTCCTCGACCCTGCGTGTACCATCCACCCAGGGCAACCACTCACGCAGATAGGCGCGTCCCGCATTGGTGAGCACATAGAGACGGGGTGCGTCGCTTTCCTGGAGCAGACGCAGTTCTGTCTCGTCGTTAATCGGGATAATAATTTTGCGCTGTGAGTTCAAAAGACTCCCTGCTGCTGCCTGTGCAGCCTTTATTCGCTTACTAAATTGTGCTTCACAGCCGTCATTTGGTCAATCAGCACAAGGATATTCAAAGGCGCCTTGTTTTCAGTCGCCTCGTCCCGTTTGGATACCACCTGTGTACCGCTCGCATTATAGACAATCGCATAAAGATCGGGCACGCTGTCCTCTCCCAGCCGGGTTTCGTCCCCTCCGAGGATGCCATCACGGAAATCGGCTGTGGTGTATTTAAATAACACCTCACCTTGGGCATTCGTTTTGCCTTCACCCAGTTTATCATCTTCCGAGTTTTCATCGCGGTCATACAATTCGACATAAGCCCCGGCGATGGGCTGGCGACTTTCTTTGATCAGTACGCGTACAGTTGTTGCAAAATCCATCGTCTCATCCTCCCAGATGCGATCTGTGCTGTGTCACGCAAATTATTATCGCATCATCGCATCCCGGCAAGTTTAATTTAATCCAGCGGCAGTTGATACAAGCCCATTGCGTCGCGCACCATGCCCATCGTTTGCCGTGCCTCGGCCTGGGCGCGTCGGGTGCCATCAATCAGAATTTCTTCCAGCAGTTTCGGGTTCGACTCATATTTTGCGCGACGCTCGCGCAGCGGCTCCAGGAAGTTGTTGATGGCAACGGCCAGACTTTTCTTGACTTCAACATCACCGACTTTACCCAGCAGATAACGTTCCTTGAAGCCCTCAATTTCCTCTTTATTGGGGTTGAAGGCATCATGATAGATAAAAACCGGATTGCCTTCCACCTTGCCGGGGATATCCGCACGGATACGATTCGGATCGGTGAACATGCCGCGCACTTTTTGATTCACGGTATCCGCATCATCCGACAGCAAAATCGCATTCCCCAGCGACTTGCTCATTTTGCCCTGACCATCCGTGCCGATCAGAGAAGGCACTTCACCCACCACCAGTTCCGGCACCGGGAAGACTTCACCGTACTGGAAGTTGAAACGCCGCGCTAATTCGCGGGTCACTTCCACATGTGATTCGTTGTCCTTGCCGACAGGCACATGCGTTGCGCGGGGCAGCAGAATATCCGCCGCTTGCAGTACCGGGTAGCCCAGCAGACCGAAAGGCATGGCCTCTAAATGCGCGGCCTGCGCCATATCCTTCAGGCTGGGGACACGCTCCAGCCGTGCAACCGTCGTCAGCATCTCAAAAATCAGATTGAGTTCGGCGGTTTCCTTCACAGCAGATTGCAGGAAGATGGTGCTGCGTTCCGGGTCGATGCCGACAGCCAGATAATCCAGCACCGTCTGGCGGACGTTTTCGCCTACTTCTGACACTTCTTCCTTACTGTTCTTGGTGGTCAGCGTGTGCCAGTCCGCCACGATGAAAAAGCATTCCATCTCATACTGCATTTTGATGCGGTTTACCAGTGATCCGACATAATGCCCCAGGTGGAGCCGTCCGGTAGGCCGGTCGCCGGTTAAAATGCGACGGTAGCCACTGTCCTTATTTGATTCTGCGTCAGTCATAATAACTCCTCTTTCACTGCTCATAATGGTTTTTTACGGTCAGCCACCCGCGATTGAGACCAACGCCCGAATCACCGGAAACAAAAACGCCCATCCCTGCGAACAGGGACGAGCGTTGAATTTGCCCGTGGTGCCACCCAATTTAGGCCACTGCTGGCCTCACTTTTACGCACACGCCCGCCTCATACAGGACGTATCCGCTTGCTTTGATAACGGGAGCAAACCCGGCACAGACTACTAAGATGTTCTCATCCGTTCGCCCTGCGGCTCGGAGGGCCATTCGACACCAGCGTATAGGCGGCTTCGCAGCATTGACCGCTCTCTGAACTACCGTGTTGGTGTGTACTATTCCTCGTCACAGCCGTTGTGATGATGAATTAGAACGTATTATAGGAGTGTGGCTGAAACGTGTCAATATTCGGCGTGTCGCCTCTATCCCAGCAAAAGCATTCGGGAGTCTTATCAGGTAGGCCGCGCTCATTTTCAACTGTGCATGAGGGCTTGGTGTTATACTAAAGGCGACAGAGGAATTGAAGTCCACGGGGAATACAGAAGGCATGATAAACGATTCAGGAGAGTGGGTGAGCTTGCGGCAAGCGGCTGATATTCTGGGTGTTCACCCGGCCACTGTGCGCAATTGGGCGGATGAAGGCAAGATTACTTCGCGCAGAACCCCGGGCAATCACCGCCGTTTTCGCAAGTCCGATTTAATGCAATATGCGGATTCACACGATGAACTGCAACCCACCGAGGTCAAGGTGATTATCCAGAGCGCCCTCGGCCATACGCGGATGCAGGTGGGCAGTGGCACGCTGACGGATGCTATCTGGTATGAGCGGATGAGCGAAAAAACGCGTAATGCGCTGCGCCAGCAAGGGCGGCAGGTGCTGGAAGCCCTGCGCGAATATCTCGCCCACGGTGCGCCCGATGCCAACCTGGGAGAAGCGATCCGCTTGGGCAAGGAATATGCCCGTGTGCTGAGTGATGACGAACTGACACTCCCGCAGGCGGTTCGCGGATTTTTTTACTTCAATGATTTTGTTGTCAATTCGGTCTTAACATGGTCAGAGATCACGCCACCGCACAGCGCCGCGGACTGGGGCAATGCCCTGCGTCACTTAAATACGTTTACCAACACGATGCTGCTCTCGATTATTGAGTACTACGAGGAAGATTAGTGGATTACACGGGCTGGATTACCCTCAGCCTGGCAGATCATATCGGCGGCAAGACCCTGCACGCCCTGTTCGATCATTTTGCCGGGGATACCGATGCGATTTTTTGTGCCGATGCCGCCAGTTTACAGCGTGTGCCGGGGATTGGCCCCAAAATTGCGCAGAATATCCTGTCACTGAAGCGCGATGTTCTGACGAATGCCATCACCCAATGGCAGGCCGATGGCGTGATGATTATCCCCGCGCTGGATGCCGCTTTTCCCCAACGGTTGCATACCATTAAGGATGCCCCGGCCACTCTGTTTGTGCGTGGTGAATGGCAGGCGGACGATTCCCGACGGCACGTGGCGATTGTCGGCACACGCCAGCCCACAGCGGATGCTGCCCAGACTGCCCGTAAACTGGCGACAATGCTGGCCGAACAGGGCTGCGTCATCATCAGCGGCCTGGCACGCGGTATTGATCGTGAAGCGCATCACGGCGCACTGGTCACAGCAGAGGGTCGTACACTGGCGGTTTTAGGCTGTGGCGTGCTCAATATTTACCCGGCGGATAATCACGATCTGGTCGAAGCCATCAGCAAGCGCGGTGCATTGATGAGTGAGTGTGCGCCCGATGCGCCCCCCAGTGGCCCGCGTCTGGTCGCCCGTAATCGCATTATCAGCGGTCTGAGTGATGCCGTGATTGTGGTGGAAACGGGGAGAGATGGTGGCGCGATGTATGCGGCGCGGCGCGCGTGGGAACAGGGGCGCAAAGTGTATACGGTTGATTATCCCGCCAGCGGTAATCAGGAATTGATCGCCAACGGTGCTTATCCCCTTCACCCGCATCAGCCTGAACTGGATTTAACGTAATCGACCCAAAAGCCGCCCCAATGAGTATTAGTAGAATGAACCTGATGGCACCTTAAAAATCAAACATGAAATGGAGTTATCGTAAAAATGTTTAAACGGATCGTAGTTTCTATTGTAATGCTCCTCTGTACCGCCCCGATTGTCTGGGCGCAACCGCAGCCCGAAACCCTCGAAGATTACTATCTGATCGGACAAACCAACGCTCATAGTGGCGATTATGCCACCGCGATTGAAGCGTTTACGCAGGCACTGGAACTAGACCCCAGTTATGCCGACGCTTATCGGCTGCGCGGCTGGTTATATTTTGAACAGCGCGACCTGCAAGCCGCCACCGATGATTTCAATATGTTAGTCGAACTCGCGCCGGACTCGCTGGTGGCGCTGGCTTCCCGTGGGGAATTCCGGCGCAAGACCGGTCAGTTTAACGAGGCATTGGCAGACTTCCAGCAAGCCGCAGAAATGGAAGCATCCACCGCGACCGAATATCAGTTGCGCGCCCTCGCCAAATTCTCGCTGGGTCAATTGGACAGCGCCCTGGCGGATTTCGATTCAGCGCTGGAACTGACCCCCGACGATCCAGAAATTTACGTCACACGCGGCGAAACCTGGCAGCGCATCAACCAGCAGGAACGGGCATTACAGGACTTTACCACCGCTATCGAACTGGATGACGAGTTGGCAAGTGCTTATCTGAGTCGCGGTAATACCTACACACTTCTGGAAAATGAGCTTGATCTGGCGATACGCGATTACACGCGCTTTGTTGAGCTACGCCCCCAGAAAGCCGATGGTTATTTCTTCCGCGCTAACGCCTTTCTGAATTACGGTGAGTACGAACTGGCGATTACTGACCTGAATCGCGCGCTCGAAATCAGCCCCGATAATGCCGCGATTTATCTGGTGCGTGGCGATGCGCACCGCTTTCTTGAAGAACATCAGCAAGCGATTGCGGACTACAACACCGCGCTGGAACTGACGCCGGATGATCCGCGTGCCATCGCCAGCCGTGCGCAGAGTTATCTGAAACTGGGCGATCTGGAAGCCGCGTTAGCCGACCTGCAACAGTACGTGCAACTGGTGGGCGAAGAAAAAGCCGGTGAGCCGGTGCTGAATGCTATCCAGCAGTTAGAGGAACAAATCAGCAGTGAAGATTAGATGAATGGACTGGCTAAACCTTTCATAGGCTTCAGCGTCTGTGTTATATTTCACGAAGTAAGGTGATTGATTCTGCGCCTGAAACGCAATAACATTATTGATGCTGTAGATTAAAGGAAGATCATGCGGAAAAGTTTTATAGTCAGTTTTTTGAGCGCCTTCATTGCCTGCCTGTCGGTGACATTAGTCAGCGGCCAATCGATGCCGGAAGTGCTCATCAGTGGTGCCTGGGCACGTTCGACAGCGATGGCGATGGACGGCCATATGGATATGAACATGGCGGCTGACCCGGCCTCAGTCAGCGCGGCGTACCTCGCTATCGAGAACACGAGTGAGGAAACCTTCACATTAATCAGTGCCAGCAGTCCGGCAGCGGACAACGTTGAACTCCATCAGACGAGCATGGGTGCCGGTGACGTGATGCGCATGCGTCCGGTGGAAAATGGCATCAGCATCGAACCGGGCGGACAGGCCATATTTGAACCGGGCGGACAGGCCATATTTGAACCGGCGGGCTACCATATCATGCTGAGCGATCTGCAAAATGAGCTGGTCATCGGCGATGCTATCAGTCTGACGCTGGCGTTTGAAACCAGCGGCGGCGAATTATTTGATGCGGTGATCGGTGTGCCGGTGCTGGAAGACGCACCCGAAGCCAGCGATATTGTCATCAGCGATGCCTGGACACCGCCCCAGCCCTTGAGAACAACAGCCCCAAATATTTCCTCCATCTATATGACCCTGCTCAACCGGGGCGCGACCATGGAACGGATCGTTGAGGCGCAAACGGATGTAGCCGAAGCCGCGGAACTCAGTGGATCAATTGTCACTGCTGATGGCAATGAAATGGGTTCGCTGACTTTTAGCGAAATCCCGGAACTGGCTATTGCCGCTGGCGAGTCGATCACCCTGCAACTGGCGGGTGATTTTATCGCACTGGTTGGCCTCAAACAGGATATGGTCATTGGTGATGCCATACGGGTCAATTTAGTGTTTGAGTCAGGCCTTGAGCAAATCATCGCGGTACCCGTGCGCGATGTATTTGGAGAACAGGCGACAGATAATCCCGATTAAGTTATGCTTAATCACACGCCCGGGTTTACGGCCTCGAAAGGAAATTAGCGTGACAACCAACTGGAAAAACGGACTGCTTATCGTGTTGATGCTGGTGCTGGTCAGCGCCTGCCGCCAGCAGGAAGCCGCATCGAGCAAAGGTATTCTCATCAGCCTGATCGTCCAACCGGCGGAAGTCAACGTCGGTGAATCGACGTTAGGCATTGGCGTGACCACCGAAAGTCTCGACCCGGTTGCGGTTAATAATCTGACGGTGCGTGGCGATATGAACCACGCCGGGATGGTGCCGGTCATTGTCGAAAATCTCCAGAGTGCGAACGGCCAGTTTCAGGTGCCGTTTGCATGGTCGATGGGCGGCGACTGGATCGTGGAAGTCACCGCAGAACTGGCGGATGGCCGCACGGCCTCGCAAACCTTTGACATCAGTGTCGGCACAGCCAACGGCGGCGAGATGCCCATGTCCGGCGATATGGATATGAGCGCGACTGACGAAGCGACCGCCGAAATGGACATGGATATGCCCACGACCGAAGAAGCCGGGAGTTAGTTATGAGCACCCAGAAAGCAAACCTGTATCGTCCGCGTGGCGCGTTTGACCTGCTGCAAATCCCGTTGATAGGCCGGCTGCTGCGCTGGCGCTGGGGGCGGCTGGTTTTACAGGTGCCACTGGCGATACTGGCGCTGCTGCTGGTAATCGACGGCTTTACCGGGCCGCAGTCCGCCGCACGCAACCTGGCGACCGTGGCGCCGTGGGTGCATTATCGCGGGCTCGTGGTGCTGGCGCTGCTGCTGGCAGGCAATCTGTTCTGTATGGGCTGCCCCTTCACCATCCCGCGGACACTGGCTAAACGGCTGAGCCTGCGCGGAAGGCGTTTCCCGCGTCAACTGCGCAACAAATGGCTGGCGATTGCTGGCCTGTTCAGCCTGTTTTTTCTGTATGAATGGCTTGACATGTGGCAGAGTCCCGCGCTGACCGCCTGGGTAATCGTCGCCTATTTTGTCGGCTCGTTTGTGCTGGAAGCCGTGTTCACCGAATCCGCTTTCTGCAAATATGTCTGCCCGTTAGGGACGTTCAACTTCGTGTATGCCACCGCCTCCCCTACCCAGATCGAGGTCAAAAACACGCAGGTATGCGCCAGTTGTGTGGGCAAGGAATGTGTCAACGGCAGTTACAGCCCCACGCCTGTCATCCGGCTGGACGACATCGCTGGCGGTGGTCAGACAGAAGTGCGTCACGGGCCAGAAGGCACACTCGGTTGTGGGACGCTGTTATTCCCGCCACAGATGCAGAGTAACCTGGACTGCGTCTACTGCCTCGATTGTGTCCGTGCCTGTCCGCATGAAAATATCGGCCTGATGACGCGCACACCGGGGCGCGAACTGCTGAAGGCCGACGCGTGGCCGAAACGCTGGGATCTCTCGCTGCTGGTGATTATCCTGGCATTTATGGGGCTGACCAATGCGTTTGGCATGGTGCCGCCCGTTTATGAACTGCAACTGGCGCTGGGTGAAGCGCTGAACACCCAAAGCGACCTGCTCACCCTGCTGATTATCCTAGGTGTGGGTAATCTGCTGCTGCCGGTGGGCGTGACGCTGCTGGCGTCGTGGCTCAGTCGTGCGCTGACCGGACGCACACGCCAGCATTCTCTGCGGCATGTGGCGGCGGCGTTTGCCCCGGCGTTTGTGCCGCTGGGACTGGGCATCTGGATTGCGCATTACACCTTTCACTTTCTGCTGGGCGCGCTGACCATCATCCCGATCTTTCAGGAATTTCTGGGGATGCAGGGCGAATGGGCGCGTTACAGCACCTCGGTTGATATTGGCGTGATCGGCATTGTGCAGGCGGCGGCCCTGCTGGGCGGTCTGCTGTGGAGCCTGATGGTCGCGCAGCAGGCAGCGTTAAGACTGTACCGGCGGCAGGGCATCCCCGGCATGCTCCCGTGGGCGCTGGTGCTGATCGCGATGGCGCTGGCGGCACTGACGATTTTCGGCCTGCCGATGGAGATGCGCGGCTCCGTGTTTATGCAGTAGCACTGCCCTCACCCTAAATCCCTCTCCCCCGAATTCAAGGGAGAGGGGCTATCAATGCCGTTTATAAGATATCCCCTTATTATGATTCGCCGCCTTGCAAGGGGCGGATCAATGGCCGGAATAGTTGACCGACTGAGCGTATAACTATCTGTGCTGCCCGTTTGACAGGCGGGATGCGCAGCGCCAGAAGAATCACCAGAATGGCGAAATAGAGGCGAAACTCATAGGCCATGCCATCATCGCGAATCCAGCCGCGCTTGGTGATCATCCCCGCCCACAGCGCATGGATAATTACGGCCATCCCCGCGAGATAGACGCCACGATGCAGGCGCTTCCACATTTTGCCGAGGCGATTCATAGCCCAGTGGTTGGAGGTCAACGCTAACAGGCTGAGCATGAACAGGCCAGCGATCCCCAGATAAACAAAGGGGCCTTCCTGTACAATTGCCAGAATGTTCCAGTCTGGTAGCTCCAGCCGCATGGAGAGATAGGCCAGCAGATGTACCAAGCCGAAGGCAAACGCCCATAATCCCGCGGGCTTACGCAGCTTGATGGCTCCACGCCAGCCAAACAGGGTATTGAGTGGGGTCATCGCCAATGAAAACAGAAGGAAGCGAATGGCCCAGCGTCCGCTGTTTTCAAATAACGGGTCGGAAAAGGTATAAAGTGTCTGGTAGTGTCGCCCCTGTCTGATGACCATCCCCATGACAATCACCGCGAACAGATTGAGTATCAGCCAGTATCCGTTGTGTTTTAGCCATTGCATTGACATGTGCACTCCTCGGTTGTGTATCGTCCGATTTAGCTGTTCTACACCGGTCAGCGCGGATAGGTTCCATACAGTTGATAGTCACTTTGCCCTCACCCCTAACCCCTCTCCCCCTGCTGCGCAGGGCGAGGGGAATTTTGTTGCCGCCGCCGCCGAGGGGGGTGCGGCGGCAATGGCAAGGATAGTCATTAGTCGCAAGTCTCTGGTCAACGGCGCTTCAAGATCAGTTTTGAACCACAAAGATCACAAAGTCTGATTCCAGTATAGGCGATTTTGGGGTCGGCAGGGTGGACAAATGTCCCTTTTTTAGTGCTGAGGGGAAAGTGCTGCGTGCTGAGGGAAAGATTCAACGCAAATATGCAAAGGCGCTAAGACGCAAAGGAAATGGGGATTAGTTTGAGCAGTAGCGATGGTTTAAATGACCAGTTATAGCAAGCTGCCTAATTTCTCATTGATCGCATTGAGATCAAAGGCTTCAGGGTCAAAGGACTCGCCCACCCATTCCAGATAGTTTTCGTGGTCAGAGTGGTTTGGGTCCTGGATGGCTTCCAGAAAATAATCATAGCTCCAAATGCCACCAACATCTTCCGGCGGGCAGGCGCGTTTACCTTTAATACAAACGGGTAATTTTTGCTGGGGGTTAATCGGGAGGATTTTCTCAACCAGTAGAGTGTGATCCCAACTATCCCCAAAATCATATTGATAAGTAAATTTGAAACCTTCACCGGTCACAAATTTGCTCAGTTTAAAGCGCCGAGAATCTTTGTAGTCCGGGCCATTGAAGATATCTTCCAGCGGCAGACCGTAGCGATCTTCACCGATTTCAAACTGATGCAGATGGGCATCTTCCCAACCCATTGTGACCTGAATAATGTGATGCAGTTGTGCCAGGGTGATGTCACTGGAGAGGAGTAATCGCCGCCAGATGGGAGGCTTACTATCCCGTAAGGTTACTTTCATCTGATACATTTGTGGTGTGGATTTTTCAGCCATAGCCCCGTAACCCCGTACCCGGTTTTGATTTTAGTTTACAGATATTTTGCCCCCACATCAAGCATTTTGCCAGAAGGAGAAATTTCTGAATCGCGGAGGCGCGAAGATCACAATATATGATTCTTCTATAGGGGGTTTTGGGTGGGCAAATGTTCTTTATTAGTGCTGAGGGAAAAGATTCAACGCAAAGGGCGCAAAGTCGCTAAGACGCAAAGTTTTTATGAGTTCTTTTTGACAATTTCCGGCAGGTTGAATTTTCGCCTGTATTGATTGAAGATTTCTAAATTCCCATCTGACATGTCAAAAAAGAACAATTCATAATGATTAAGGTCTGTTTCGGGTGATTGAAAAAGAAGATTGTTTCGCACAATCGAGTCAAAAGTTCCATCGAGAGACGATTGACCTTACCCCGATTCAACGGACGGTAAAAGTGTCAGGGGAGGCAAGCTGCTCGTAGTCGGCAGGGCTGAGATAGCCCAATGCCGAGTGCCGCCGCTGACGGTTGTACCAGATTTCAATGTACTCAAAGAGCGACCTAC
>JBBSQD010000131.1:0-17192 GCA_038258185.1 Aggregatilineales bacterium
AGAGGCCATTTGAAAAGTAGAGAAAACTGAAATAGACTGGGGGAATGGAACGAAAACCTTACCCCAACGATTTGACCGATGACGAGTGGGAAATAATGAAACCGCACATTCCCGCTGCTAAACGCGGCGGCAGACCGCGCACGGTAGAGATGCGCGAGGTGCTCAATGCGATCATCTATGTGCTGAAGACCGGTTGTCAGTGGGATCATCTGCCCCATGATTTTCCGCCCAAAGGCACCGTTTACCATTATTTCAACACGTGGCGCAAAGACGGGACCTGGGCACGGATGAATGCGGCCCTGCGGGAACAACTGCGCCAGCAACTGGGGCGGGACAGCACACCGAGCGCGGGCAGTATCGACAGCCAATCCGTCAAAACGACGGAAAAGGGGGGCTAAGAGGCTATGATGGCGGCAAGAAAGTCAAAGGACGCAAGCGCCATGTGGTCGTCGATACCGAAGGATTAGTGCTCAAAGCCTTTGTCAGCGAAGCGCACTACTACGATGGTACGGTCGTCACCTGGCTGCTGCCGGGATTGCGGGAGCGCTTTCCCCGTCTCAAGAAGCTGTGGGCCGATGGCACTTATGCCGGAACCTTCGTCGAGCAAGCCCAAGCCATCGGCATTGAGGTGGAGATTACATCGCGCTTGTCTGATGTGCCCGGTTTTCAGGTGATCGCCCATCGGTGGGTATCGGAACGCACCTTTGCCTGGTTCGGCAACTATCGGCGTTTGAGCAAGGATTACGAGTATTGGGTCTATACGGCTGACGCCATGATCTATATCATGCTGCGCCGTTTAGCTCGACTTCAGGCAACAACTTGACTTTTCAAATGGCCTCTTAGGGAGACTACCCAAATTTTAAAGCAAGAAAAACACAACAGCCAGTTGTGAACTTTGGCAAATTCGAGGGGACACCTGCACAGCAAGCCATGAATAAGATTCAACAGACTAAACAGGCATTGCTAGAAGCTGAAACACAATCGGCTGTAATCGAGCCTATTCAACCTGCTACTTATGCCGATAGCGATATGAGGGATTCTGCTGCGACTTAGTTTCTCTCAGATTCAAGCAGATTTTGTATAAGGTCTACAAAAACTCTAACACCCTCAGCATTCCAATGTGTATCATCAAGATGATATAAAGGATTTCTGTTATCTCGCGCTATTTCACTTGCAGCAAGAAAGTCAATTGTTAAGATACCCGCTTCACTGGTACTTATGATTAAGTTAGCAATTGTACGTTGTCGTTCATCAATGTTCATATCAGGTCGATAGGATTGTGGAATATCATTGAAATAAATAGTTTCCTTATCAGGAATCGGGGTAAAAATCAGTTGCGAGCCACGAGACTCAACCCATTGCTGACAATTTAATAGATCAGATGTTAATGCTTCGACATTAATATTAGGTGGCATTAGTGAACTGTTATAAAACAACATTCGAGTCTCTTCGTTAGCAATAACTTGAGTGTCATTCCTCAAATTTGAAAAATATCCATAAAAATAGGTCGGTGTTCGCAGTACTACATCTAATCGGATGAGTGCGTGCAGCCATCGACTTGGTATTTCAGAGGGTGGACTAACTATTGGGATTGTTGACATGGGGCAAAAATCTCTGGCTAAGTTACGCTCTACCACTTGCAATATGACATATTCCGGTGGGTTATCGGCAAAACGAGAATCCGTCATATATTGTGTGACTGTTGCAGGGGCATAAGGATAAACACTACGATCTAAAGTTATTGATAGTTGGTTTGCAAGCGTATGTTCTTGAGTCAAGGCTGATCCAACTGTAAACGAATCGCCTACAATAATAATATCAATCAACTCGTCTGACAAACCAACATAACGAAATCCATACGCATCAGTATAAAATTCAACATGTTTTTCTATAGCATATTCTGTTCGCACACCTAGGTCGCCAACTTCAATTTTTTCTAAATACTGGTTAGGGTAGAATCTCCCTTCAGCGGAGATGTAAGCTGGTAAGAGTGCCTCCCAAGACCTAAAATTAAACAAATCAATGGGTAAAAACAATAATATGATGAAACCTGTTACGATGGGAATAACAAGAAATATTAGAAGTTTCGTCAAAAACAATCTTATAGAAGTCATTTGTGCCCTAATACTGTTAAACTTGACTGTAGTTTTACACCATTTGCTTATATACACAAGGTAATAGATGAGACAGGTGATTAAGGGATCATCGCAGAGTACGTGTTAATTTTTATAAGATGTCAAAATATCGTGGTATAAAAATACTTTAATGCCCTTTGTGTCGTATCCAGGTAGTAAATTTCTTAGAATCATGGTGATTTCAAGCATCCAAAGCACCGCTTTTTTGCGGATTTTTGTAGTGTAAAGTGACTATGTAAATACAGTTTTTCGTAACCACTCAGGAGTTTCTTTCTGGCTCACGGATGGCAGTCTATTATTCGAAGATAGCTGATTTCAATGGGGTCAGGGACAGGAGCTCGACCATGGTCAAGCTCCAAGCAAGAAGCAAAACAACGCAACATACTGTTATCTTATAAAAATTAGCGCGTATTCTGCGATGACCCCTTTTTCACCGTTTTTGATATTATTCTACCAACTCTGTCAAGGGAGACTACCGGAAATTCAAACTTGGACGCATGGCGTACTCGGCGAACATGTCCGGCGGACTCAGTGGCAGGTTCAGATTGATTATCACCATTCGGCCAGTGTGATCGAAGCGTATCGGGAGCGAACACCTTAACTCACTATCCATTAGCCTCCTCAAAAGGGAGGTTAATGGTCTGGGTCAGTCAATCTTCATCGTCAGGGATTGTGAATGAAATGACGTATTTTAGAATACCTTTTGGAGAAATTATGAAGACTTATCTCCGTTTATTTGCGTTCGTGCTGATTTTATTGCTAACTTCGCTTAATACAACCTATTCCATAGCACAGCCGCAGTCGGGCATTTACCGGACAACGTCTCATACCGAAGCGCTGGACTACCTCACCATTGAAGTCCTGGACGATGATTTGGCCCATTTTGAAATCCGGCCTACTCCGCCGGAAGATGCCTCCCTCTGGACAAGCCTGATGGTCGCCAAAACGCATTACGGCGGGGCATCATCTATCGAATTTCCGAGTTTGATGCCGAATCAGTTTGGCAATGAGCGTCCATTACTGCTGGCGCATTACATGCCCTGGTATCAAACGCCGGATGTGAGCGGTTATTGGGGCTGGCACTGGACGATGGATCACTTTGACCCGACCCGGATGGATGAGAATGGTCGCCCGCAAATCGCCTCGCAATTCACACCCTTAACCGGCCCATATGACTCACAGGATGACGCTATTCTGGAATATCAGGTGCTGATGATGAAACTCAGCGGGATTGATGGCGTGATCGTCGATTGGTACGGCACGGCAAATTACAATGATTATCCAGAGTTAAACGCGTCCACCGGCAAATTGTTCGAATACATCACACGAGCAGGGTTAAAATTCGCCCTGTGTTATGAAGATCGCTCGATCTTAACGAGGGTCAATGACGGTCAGCTCAACACGGAAACGGCACTTGAACAGGGGCAAGCCGACCTCAACTATGCGCGTGATCAGTGGTTTGGCAGTGACGCTTATGTCACTTATCAGGATCAGCCGCTGGTGTTTGTGTTTGGCCCGTTGTATTTTCGCCAGCCTAATGACTGGACACGCATCTTTGCGGACATTGAGCCCACTCCCGCGCTCATCACACTCAATCAGAATCTGAGCTTTGCGGCGCTGTCGGGTTATCCCTGGCCGCCTATGGGCATGTCCGGCGGGGTGGAGCTTGAGCTTGCTCCTGCCGCGCTAGATAGCTATCTGGAGATGTTTTATCGCAATGCCCAGCGACGAGATTTTATTGTCGGCAGTGCCTTCCCGGGCTTCCATGATATTTATGCTGAAGCCGGGGTGCGATCCAGCTATGGCTATCTGGATGCACAGGAGGGCGAGACGTTGCGCTCCACGCTTGATATGGCGCTGACGCAAAACTCGGATATTGTTCAGTTGGTCACGTGGAACGATTATGGTGAAGGCACCACGATTGAACCGACCGCCGAATATGGCTATCAATATCTGGAAATAATCCAGCAGGCGCGGACGGATATGGATAGTGATTTCGAGATTTCAGCCGATGATCTGCACCTGCCCATGCGTCTGTTGCTTCTGAGACGCGCTCATTTCGGGGATGCTGAAATCAACGCCGCACTGGATCGCGCTTTTGAGGCTATCATCGCGGATGATCTGGCTGAGGCGCGGGTGATTCTGGATCGCATGGAGCAAGCATAAGGTAATGAATTTAGACATTGTCGATAAAGTATCTATTCTCTCTTTATCAACCATTTGAGCAAACAATGGTCTGCCCACTGCCCCACTGAGCGTAAATAACATCACCCTGAACAAGCGTTGAAACAGATGCACGATCCCACCGAGACAGTTTCCAATCGGTTCTGCCTTTGCGGTCACAAAATATCAGACTACCACCGGAACTCCAGGCAGGGCTCTGACCATAAGTCTCAAAAACGGTGTCATTGTTCACATCACGAACATATAGACGTTCCTGTCGACCTCCATGCAACTTTCCTTAACCAAAAAGAGGGCGCATGCGCCCTCTTTAGTTAAGCAGGTAATGGAACTAAGAAGCCACAGTGGGGGTGGCGCTGGGGGATGGCATGACTGTAGGCGTGAGGGTCACGGCGGGCTCCAGCCAGTATTGATCGCGGCCATAGATGCTGTACACCTGGCTTTCAGACGCCCAGCCTTCACCCAATGCCGGATCATCGTAGCGAATATAGTACCAGGTCAACGGGCCATAACCCGCACAGATGGGGCCATCAACCACGGTAAAAGTCGCTGGCTTGTAGACCACATGGATCACCGGGCCAGCCGGGAAAGTCCGCAAGCTGCTGTAACGCGCGACAATCTGGCCGCTGTCACCGATTGCCAACCGCGGGGCCAATGAGCCTTCACAGGGTGGCGTGCCTTTATAGTAAGGGCCATAGGGTGAATCGGTGGGTGTCGCCAGTGGCATAATCGGTGAGAGAATCGCGGGTGTTGGCGTCAGTGTGGTTTCCATCGCACCGCCAGCAGGCAGCGGCTCTGCAAAAACTTCCGGTGGGCAACCCGTGCCATCCTGTCCGCCATCTTCGGCGGGGAGCGTTGGGCACACGTCCAGGCTGTCGATTACGCCATCGTTGTCGCTGTCAAAATCCGGCCCCTGGGGGCAACCGCTGTTCTCTATGCCGCCATCCTCTGCGTACAGATCCGGGCATTGATCTGCATCGTCTGCCATGCCATCACCATCGCGGTCGGCATTTTGAGCCAGTACAGGCACGACTGCTGCGATCAGCAAACAGACGAGAACGAGTCGAGTTAAAATCCTGCGCATATTAAAGCCTCCAGTGAACAATTCGCATGAGATAATTTCAATTGAGTTTACAATCCTGCCCCTATTATAATGTGAATGCGTAATCCCGCTAGCGAGCGCTACTCGATTCGGGTTATCCGGATATACCTGGAAATCTGTTTGCCCATCCGTATACTAATGGTGCTCAACCCGACGAGTGGGTAAATCCTGTGATCAGTTATGATATACATATGCCGTCAGATAAAGGGACAAGTATCACTGTGTATCAGCATCGAGCTTTCGTATGGTTTATTGGCCTCATCGCACTCATCTTTGCGCTTTCACCTGCCTCCGCACAGACCGAAGTCATAGTCCATCAACCTGTAGATGGTCTCTTTGTGCGTGGCACTAATGTGAGGCTATTTGAAGAGGAGAGCGGTATTGTTGACACCCATGAAGGCGTTTGGTCTGTAATTCAAATACCCTTGTTAAGCTTAAATCCGCGTCCACTTTGGTCGCCAAATGGTCAGTCAATTGCATTCAGGTTCGTAGGGAAATATGCTGGCGTTGTTAATCCGTCCGATAACATGATTACATTTAGCACAGAATGGGTTGAAAGTACTCTAAATGTGCCATTTGATATAACGTATGTCAGAGGGTGGTCAGCTGATGGACGTTCATTGACGATTGATTACGGACTTGCTGAAATAAACGTACCAAATTACCTTGCTAATATCGACCTTGAAAACAAGACGTCACAACAAATTCGTGAATGGCAAACAGACGATCCGGTGACGGACATGCCGCTGCCGCCGGATGCCACCAGTGTTCAGTTGTCAGGGGGAGCGCGCATTGAACGCAATCCGGTATTCGATGACTGGTTTATGATACAGTTTGGAGGGAGTGGGACCTACTCTAGCTTTGATATTGGTGAGCCATTGGAAATCGATATCAATGTGCTGTGGAACTTTCGCACAGATGAGTACATTTCACTGGATGCACTCGTGCCAGATTTGTGGATATCAACTTACCCAGGAGACTGGAGCCATGATGGGAAGCGTTGGCTTTTCTACGCTATCAGCAAGGATTTACGGGACATTTATATCGTGACATTTGACTTTACCCTAGAGCAGGGGCTTACCCTGGCGGGACAGGCAATCGTCGATAATCGCACGCCGCAGCATTGGCTGGATGCGGGCAGTCTGTTTTTTTCCATCATCCAGGACTATCAGAATGGCGCTACTTATGTGCTTGGCGAGATTGTGAATGGGGAATATCGCGAAACGCCGTTTTTCACCTTGAATGGTGACCTGTTCCGGCGCGAGAGCATTGGCGACTGGTACATGCGTGCGGACGAGGCTGAGCGCAATCACTTATCCTGCCTGTTCGAATGGTCGCTGCCGCCCCGCTTCAGCCTTGGAGACCGGGCACGGGTCAATTTTACAGATGGTAGTCCGCTGCTTCTGCGTGAAGCACCTGACCTCAATGCCACACAGATCACACAACTGACAGAAGGCACAGCCTTTGCGGTGATCGGCGGGCCTGCCTGTGTGAATACCGGTGACGATCACTATCGCTTCTGGCAGATCGAACTGGATGACGGCAGGTCGGGTTGGGCGGCTGAGGCGAATATGACCGACTATTTTATGGAGCCGTTAGCGGATGTATCCACTGTCCCATCTTCTCCTGGCGGGCAGGATATAAGTGGAACAGCGGAAAGCTATGCCAGTTTATGAGGCGGCGGCGATCAGAATTGAGGTGGCTGTCCATGTCTGGCCGTCAGTGGTGGTTAACAAACGCGAATCAGCGGCATCGAGCGCCCAGAGCGTGTTGGGATAGTGGTCGGCCAGCGCCGTGATGTAGGTATCAGCCGCCTGCGGGAGTTCAATTGACCGCCAGCCGCCATTATCAGGGGTATAGAGTTGACCGCCTGCGACCACGTACAGCCGATCATTGAAGGTCTGAAGCGCCTCAATCAGTTGATTATCCGGCAACGGCAGCAGCGTCTGCCAGACACGTTCGTTTCGATCCCAGCGGAGTAATCCAGCAGAAGTCGCGGCCAGTAAATCACCATCCAGATCAATGCCAACGACATTGACCGGGGCGGGTGCATCTAGCGGCACCCATGACAGCCCTAAATCCTCACTCTGGAATAATGCCTCACCGCTTTGCAGCACATGAGTGTGATTGCCCAGCATGACCAGATCATCGAGGCTTTCTTCTGACTGGGGCAGATTTAATACGCGTCCATCAAGATCTAAATTGCCGCCGGTAAAACGGATGGCTCCCGTGTTGCCCAGAGCAAATAAATAGCCGTGAGTCATCACGACACGGTCGGCATTAATATCGTCCATGTCGACCCATTGACCGTCATCATAAGCGCGTAGCCCTTCATCTGTGGCCGCCCAGATGAGGCCACTTCTTTCTTCATAGGCATCCCGCACTGGAATATCAAGCGGTATAGTCTGCCATTGATTCTGCGCGTTAGGACTCAACAGCGTGCCGTTAGCGGTCAGCAGCAAGGGCAAATCCTGACCATTAGCCACCCCTAACCCCACCGGGGTATCCCCGGCAAAGCTGCGACTGTCCTGCTCAGCGGCATTGACCAATGCGGTGCTGTCGCCAACTTGCGCCCCGCTGAACAGGAAAAATATACCGGAGATAAACAGGATCACCGTGAATACTGCCGCCCCCAGATGGCGCTTCTGCCCACCAATAAAGAATCCGCCCAGGCCGAGGCACACGATTCCAAGAATCTGTAAAGCCAGCGCGCGTTGATCCAGCGGAATGCTGGCATCAATCACAGGCGGCGCAGGCGGTGGTGGTGTGCTTTCGAGAGCCGGTGTGTAGTCAATGACCATGTCGAACTGTCCGGGACGCTGCACTGTCGCGCGGATGCGCCATTCACCCGGCACACTGAGATTGGCGCCTTCTATAGTATAGCGACCCTCACCCACCGATTCGGCGCGGAGTTCACTGGTGCCTAAATCCTCGGTGCGATGGTCAAAACGCAGGCGCACCAGCGTCGCATCATCCAGCGAATTGCCTTCATGATCGTACATATAGACATTGAAGGTATTCTCGCCCACATAGCCGGGGGAGACTTCGAGATCAACATGGATGTTGTCTTTATCGTAGGATTCGTAATAAGCGTTGTAGGCCGAATTGGCCGCCACAGCTACGGACTCGGCGGCTGTCCGCTGCGCCATGATCGACCGTGCCGGGGGGATCGAAGTCATTACGCCCACTGCCAGCAGAATGCCGAATGTGAGCGCGATTTCGGCGCTGATGAGCTGGCGCAGATAGCCGACCCAAACGGCCTGACCGGCCTCTAAACGGCGCTGTGTGAACATCAGATTGACAAATGCGATCAGCAGCAGCGGCGCGATCAACACTGATTTGATAATCAGCGCTTGTCCATAGGTTGTGTTCAGGAGCGCATCTAATGTCCCCACCTGAAGCCACGCGGAATAGATGCCGCTGACTGCGATTAAACCGATGGCGGCGCGCATATAGTTGGAGAAGTAGCCGACCATGCGGCTGACTACCTCGGTAGCCGGACTAAACTGGCGGCGCACGGTGCCGATCAGCACGACGAACAGCACCAATCCGCCAATCCAGATGCTGGTCGCGGCCAGATGCAGCCAGTCGGCAGCGATAGCGGGGAGCATATCCGGTGCGCCGCTGGCGTGACTGAACAGGCTTTGAGTCAGCAGCACGCCACCGCAGGCCAGCAGTGCCAGCCAGTAGATTTTATTCAAACGCGGAGCCAGCCACAAGGCACCCGCCAGAATGACCAACATAAATATGCGTATCAGCCCAATGGTGCCAAAACGCGTGTTGACCAGACTGCTTATCGTCGTGAAATCCAGCGCGGCCTGCCACAGCGGCGCTTCGGTGATAATCGCCACTTGCATCCACAACATCAGCAGCGTGGTCAGCACTAATGCAATCCAGCCCAGCCACGTCACACGCTTAATCAGCTTTTCGACAAGGGGATCACCCGTGGGGACAGAGGGCTGCCACACGAACAGCACAAAACTGATGCTTCCGGCTACCAGCGCAATACTGATGAGATTGAGCCAGCGAATCACCACGTCCTGCGGAGGAATAGCGACTTCCTCGACACTGGCGCTGGCGGTTGAGGCAGTCACCGCGCCGATGGTCAGCGGGAAACTGCCCTGGGTGATATGTCCATCGGCAGAGGACAATACGCGCCATGCTACGGTGTAGATGCCATCGGATAGGTCACCGGGTGTCAGCACCAGTTGATAAGGATCGGTCGGGTCGATCTGCGCGGCGGGCAATTCCAGCACAGTGCCGCTGGCATCACGCAGACGGATGGTGCTGAAATCGGCTTCCAGCGGCTCGGTAAAATACAGGCGAATCTCTGCCGGAGGTGTTGCCAGGGCGCTGTTGGCCGGCGGCTCTGACCGGGCGAGGTTGGCATGGGCGCTGACGCTGCTGGTGCCGATGAGCAGCAGAATCATGATGAATGGAAGGACAACACGGCGCATGGGCAAATGACCATTTTCGTTGAATTATACAGATGCATACGTCAAACAACTTGCTATCAGATGTATGCGGGTTCACTTTATATGATGCCTGCGATTGGTGGCGGCATCAATAGCCAAATGGAGGGGTGTCTCATCGAAAGCGGTATGGAGTTGTGGTAGTGTTCCGCGACAAGTGCGCGTAGCGTGTTGTCAGCGTAAGGTAAAACATATTCGTATTCAAGTATATGACCTTAATTAAAGTGTTGATTATTCGTGAAAATTTCATGAAATCTTGCACTTATTAAGCAAGTTATCAGGGTTTACCTTTGATAATTAAAGTGTCGGTTATTGGAGATGAATCAATCATGCCGCCTGAAGTTTTACAATTATTCGCCCAGTTGGGCGCGTCGGGAATCCTGGCTGCTCCTGGAGGAGCGCAAAGTGCGTCAGGCGCTGGAAGCACGGGTTTTTAAGTACCTGGAGGATGAACGTGAGGATGCGAGAGAAGCGACGCGGCCTCTGATAGGATTAACCCATGAAAAAGTTTAATTTCGACAAGTGGATGAATATCTGGTTGATTATCATCCTGGGACTGCACACTTTAAGTCTGGTTGGGACTCTGCTGGCGCTTAAAGTCACTGGCGATATGCTGAATGCTCAACTTGCGCAATATGACCCAGCGGGGATTGTGGGCGCAGGAAGTTATTCCAGTCCGTCGATGATGCTGCTGATGATTGCGATCCACGTGATCAGTGCAGTGATGATGTCGGGCATTGCCTATCTGGTCTTAAAGCAATTGTCCAAAGAATAGCCCCCTACCCCACCACATCTAAAAGCCCAAGCAACTGCAAAAACTTCTGCCGCTGCTTGGGTGTTTTTGACATGAAATCCGAATTGTCTGGATTTGTGGGATCAAAATTTGATAATGAATGCTTGAGATCACACGTATTATGTACAACCCACCGACCCTCGCCGACGGCGAAAGTGTGCGCCTCCGCCACGGTGAGATCGTACATGGCCTGCATCCGCTCGACAACTTCAATCGCCTCGACCGTACCGTAGCTGCCATCCAGCGAGAGGATGTGATCCCCTATTGAATTCCTTTGGGCAGTTTTTACAGAAACTTCTTATGTGAACTCAACGCAAATTTGGTTTATACATGGACCTGCGCCATAGTGAGACGCGCTTTTTGAAATTACAAGCAACTTGTCTTTTCCATTTTCTTCATCAAAGTTGATTTGCAACTCTGATGATGGAATCCACACCACCGTTACGTGTTGATCGAATTTTGGATTAATCTGCCTTTTACTATGCAACCCATATTCATTCAATATGGCTTTAAATCTGTTTTTGCTAATGCCATCAATATGGCTTACCCATCCATCGTCGAGTTGATTCGGTACTGTTCGCTCCCGAGGTTCATCATAATAGACCTTAAAGAATACAACTTCATCATTCTGGAATGAGAAAAACAATTCTAGAACTCCATAATTCGCACTGAATTGATTGAATGTTTTCCGCACCTTGGCATCTTTATACTCAGCGAGAAATTCGTCTATGTTATGATATCTGTCAGGACACCCAAATAAACTTAACATTTCGATTAAATCTAGTCCAATAGATACCTTGCCTATCCGTCCGGTTAACAGAAATTGGCTAAAAATATGTGTCACTTTCCTAAGCCCCACTTATTGTTTGACCACGATTAGAGCATCTTCTTCAAATATACGTCTGAGTACGGAGGCTTCCCATGCGCGCTCATCCCAACCGTTAGTATCAGCTAAATCTTCCATTACATCCGCACGCACTATTGCTTGTGGCCGATTGTTTTCGAGAAATTGTTGAATCTCTGCAAGTTCCCTATTTGAGAAAAAAGTTCCACTTGGCCATTTTGATGTGATGATCTCACCTGTGACTTCATCTGCAATTAGAGTTACCTCATACTGAAGTCTACCCCTATCAACCCAGTTAAAGTGAAATCCTTTGCTTCGTATATCATTCGTAAATCCACCCAATGGTTGCCAATTACACGCATTATGTACAACCCACCGACCCTCGCCGACCGCGAAGGTATGCGCCTCTGCCACAGTGAGATCGTACATGGACTGCACCCGCTCGACGACTTCAAGCGCCTCGACTGTGCCGTAGCTGCCATCCAGCGCGAGAATGCGATCCCCGGTTTCGAGATCACCGGCCATGACCCACTCACCTTCAGCCGTGTAGAAGGGATGGTTCGGTGTGGTCTCGATGACTTCGCCATTAATGGTCAGATAAGCAATTGTGGCATCTTCTGCCGTCCAAACTTTTCAAACACTTGTCTTCACAAACTGGGTACTTGAAACTCCTCTGTTAGCCGCGCTCATGTTTCAGTATCTTTCTCCTTTCTATACTTGTTGACAAGGGACAGATACACCTCTTGACCGTTCCATTGAGCGTTCGTATCAAATTGCTTTACAGCATTCAGAAATACATCAGGTGGCTTGTATTGATGTTCTATTATGTAGTGATAGATAAGCGTCGGAGCAACATATGTCATTGTCTCGTTAGCCGGAATCCAGAGTTCAGAATGCCCTAATAGAATTTCCTGTTCGTTGTGACGTACAACAATTCTCTCCAGGTTGGAATCTGAGGGCACACAAAGATCACACCGATGTATTCCTCGAGTCCTATTAACATTCACTCCAGATAAAGCAAGTAAATCTTTTAACTTATTAATTATCTCGTGATCTACTTTACCTTGAGCGTAGACGTGACCGCTTTGTAGCCATCCAATTGTAAGAACCTCCTGAAAAGTGAACGGCTTATAGTAGTGGTTTCTAGCTGGTCGATACTCGGAAAAGTCAGGATAGTACAACCTACTCAACCTTTCATCTATGATGGACTGTACAGATGGCAAGGTCAACACAACCCATCCCCGGTTTAATGATATCACTCAGGTTCGTTGGATCCCCAACCGTTATCGAATTAGTATGGATTTGTAGATCGTTAGGAATATCGATCACGTAGTTTGGTGCTGTAGATCCTGGTCCATAAACGATCGGATCAACCCAAGTTGAATACAAATTGTCCATTGCTTTCTTGTATTGACCTGCTTCAATAAGAAAAGCAATCTCATCGTCGATTTCCGTTGCGTCTGACCACCAGCGACGAATATAGGTGCCTTCGGGCACAGTAAATACACCATTAGCTGACGCTGAATACTCACCATGCCCCGCAATTGCTTGCCCTGTGCCGCCAGGTGTTTCCCTATAAGCGTAGTGGTGGCCGGCATCTCGGTTAGGAAAAGCTTTAACCAATCCGTCAAAATCCGGCCAATCTTTTGGCTCGTAATCAACTATATCGTCGCATACGTTATGCACCACCCACTGACCCGCGCCGACCGCGAAGGTATGCGCCTCCGCCACCGTGAGATCATACATGGCCTGCACCCGCTCGACGACTTCAAGCGCCTCGACCATGCCGTAGCTGCCATCCAACGCGAGGATGCGATCCCCGGTTTCGAGATCACCCGCCACGACCCATTCGCCATCAGCTGTGTAGAAGGGATGATTGGGGGTCGTCTCGATCACTTCACCGTCAATGGTCAGATAGGCAATCTCCGGGTCTTCGTGCTAGATCACATCCGTGACTTCGTACTCACCGACCTCCTCGGTCAGTTCATCATAGATCCTATGGTGGTGTTAACTTTTAAACCCAACATCAAAATAGCTCATCACGACCGGTGAAATGACCATTTAGATAGTCTTCAAGTAACGTTTTGCTACTCATCATTTTATCCATTAGATATATATATAGATATGAATCAAATTCACCTACATACATGGTCTGATACTTATTTTGCAAAAGTCCAAGATTAACTATTAACATATCGAGGGCCCTCTGAAGCATCTCGTGTCTAAGATCATCGTCCACATTATCGATAAAATCCTTTGCCTCTTTTAAGTTGGTAGGTCTAGGCACCACGTTTTGCATATTAATACCCTCTTCAATCACCATCTACTATCGCCTGAGTGTGTGCTCCGTCACCAATAAATATTGCTCCCCCAGTTGGATTCCCCGCTGCATCAACAAGTGGAAATTCATTAGCATTCCACTGCCCCCAACCATTATTATCAGCAGCTTCCTTTATCTGTTTTGCAAAGTCGCTCATCATCTCGGTCCGAACAGCAGCATCTTTCGGCGCGTTAGACAATTCAGTGTACACTTCTCTCATCATTTCGCCTGTCTGAGCGACATTTGTGTTCAACCGTTTGCAATCAACATTATGCACGACCCACTGACCATCGCCGACCGCCAGGGTATGCGCTTCCTCGACAGTAACATCGTCGCGGTGCATCGGCCACGATGTCAACCGAGACCAAGTGTCCCGTGGAGTCGTCCGCCCAGGTGATCTCGCTAACGCAATGTATATAAAAAGCGAATTAACCTTATTTGGTCCAAGGATAATTCGCTTTACTACGCGTTACCGCCATTCTTCAGGGATTTGTCGTAGCTGTGCCTGCAAATCCCAGTGCTCAGGTTTCTCTTCTAGACTAAACCATAATGCCCCATTATTGATCCAGTAATTTCGGTAAAATCTAACACCTTCAAGAGCCCGATCGTGCTCAGGCCCCACATCTCCTACCCCGAATTGTATGCCGCAACAGGAGCAAATCGCGAATGTAGGTGGATCCCATTGGGACTCTTCCTGATCTAAACCACATACTCGACAAAACTTGTTATTCATCTCTTGTTTACTCCAAAAAGTCAAAATAATCTTGATTCGTCGAAAAGTTATGTCCTCTGGGATGTAGATCGCTCTTAGGATTTACTTGATACATTGTTCTCGGTAGATTGGTACCCGTATCTACAATCACGAGGGTGTTGCTGTCTGGGTCCCACATGAATGTGTCCCCTGTCCTTGATCCAACCCGCGTCTGGGTATTCGGAGGTGGATTTTTTATGAAGTCATTAGCAGCATTGATGTAATCTTCTACGCTTCCAAGTTCAGGAAATTCGCTTCCATGTCTATCAAAGTGACGCTGTGCATTTTGTGCTGCGTCATAGCGAACTTCCTTACCGCCCTTAGCCATTTGTGGAGACCAATCACACGCATTATGCACCACCCACTGACCCGCGCCGACCGCGAAGGTCGGCGCCTCCGCGACGGTGAGATCGTACATGGCCTGTACCCGCTCAACAACTACAAGCGTCTCGACCGTGCCGTAGCTCCCATCCAGCGCGAGGATGCGATCCCCGGTTTCGAGATCACCGGCCATGACCCATTCGCCATCAGCCGTGTAGAAGGGATGATTGATTAGCGACGTCTCAATGAATTCTTCATAATTACCTATTTTCAATCGAAAGATAAAAGATCATTGACCGTATTTGATTGTTTCATCTACCAAATTTAGCATGGGTTCATACACTTGAAAAATACGCTCATCGGGTTTTGCTGTGCCCATAACTTTCTCAATTGCGAGTACAGACTCTCTTAAATTAGGAGATAACCTAGCCAAAATATCCTCTCTATGATTTCCTGCGAAATGGAACGACTCACAAAACTCAAGCCCAACACAAGTTGAATATTTTTCTGGTTTTTCTTCCCCCAGTTCATCATTCTTCTGAACGAAGGTTAACAATTCTTCCAATAACCTTTCAGCCTTGACTACTATAGGTTGGTTACCACTTGATGTGAGTTCAACCAAACGTCTTACAATAAGAACAAATGGAATGCCAAAAAAACTGCAAGTGACATTCCCTTTGTCAAACATAAAATATCGAATTCTCTCCAATTCCGGAAATTGGTTAAAAAACGTAAAGATTACATTGTGTCCAAGAGCCTGTTGAGATAACTTTCTCAAATCGTCTGGCCAGTCGTCATGCTCCCAGTGCTCTGGCCAGTTATTCAGTGACCAGCTATGTTTGTCATTCATATTTATGGCCTCTGGATGGGATTTAAAGTTGGATAAAGTTGAGTGATAATGTTCATTTGTGATTCGGATACTCCAGTTGGAATATTCGATTTATTCTCTAAAACATATTGAGCAGCAGATACAAGTTGATTATACGCATCTGTTGCAACTTGCCTATCTCGTAAGGAAGCATTGGGGTTATTGGTTATCCAGTTCTTATACTCCATAGCCTTTTGATAGGCTTTTTGGAAATGCCATCTTCCACCTGTCTGCACTCATGTTGCCATTTCATTCATTACAGCATCGGCAGTACCTGAGTTGCGAATACTGGATCCAAATCTATAATCTCCACTTTGGCCAGTGATGATTTCCTGAAGATTGCTGTCATCTATTTTGGTTGGTCTTGGAGCAAACCAGCAAGGGTCTTGATTATGAACAACCCATTCCCCATCGCCAACCGCGAAGGTATGTGCCCCTGCGACGGTAAGATCGTACATGGCCTGCACCTGCTCGACAACTTCAAGCGCCTCGACCGTGCCATAGCTGCCATCCAGCGCGAGGATGCGATCCCCAGTTTCGAGATCACCTGCTATGCGTTGACAACAACATACTCGTCGGCTTTACCTGTGTCTTCATGATAGATTCTATAGTCGGTTCGTTACGACTGCCTATGCTATTAAGAAAACAACTTCTCAGCAGCTGCTTCACCCGACAAAGGCTCAAAAGCCATACTATTTGTAGTAATTGAAATGTCTTCCAAAACAATACCTTCTATAGATTTCACTTTATAGCTTTCAGTAATGTGAAATTCTGTATTATGAAGGCGGGTTTCTCTGAAATCAACGGCGTTAAAAGCTGAGAATCTCAGGCAAGTATCTATAAGTGAAGTTTGTCTAAGGTCAGCCCCAGAAAAATCACAGTGTGAAAAAACGGATTGATTTAACTCAGCTTTTGCAAGGTTTGAATTCTTGAATTCACAGGCAACATAAGTGCCTACTATCAAGTCTGATTTGTATAGGCTGCAATCGTTGAATTTGCAATTTATGCATGTGTTCAAGGGCATCGGAACTCCCTGAAGATTGCAGTTAATGAACTCAACATTTTCAAAGAAACATCTGATAAATTGAGCACCTACTAATACCCTGTTATTAACGGTGCAACCACTCAGATACTGCTGAGATATACTAAGTTGTCTTCCCTGTGAGGAAGTACCCGAATCTCGTGTACTTAGCCATTGCTCGTGGAGTTCGATATTCTTCAAGAATTCATCTGCGTTTTGCTTGTGCAAATTCATCATTCTTACTAACGTGAGTTATGGATAAGGAGGACACCTTTCGCTGAAGGTGTTAAGCTCCAGGGCACTGCTACCAAGAAAGGTGTCCTGCTATGAGTCTACTGGAATTGTTCTGTGCTGTCGATGATTTCTGGCAATGCTTTGAACCCC
>JBBSQD010000132.1:0-16921 GCA_038258185.1 Aggregatilineales bacterium
AATGCGTTTTTGCTGCTCTGGCGTGATGATGACACTGCTGGCGATGCTGCTGGCATCGCGCTCGATATTGCTGGCGGCCAGCGTCCCGCTGATACCCGGTAACAGGTCGGACATCATGGCACTGCTGCTGGCTTCCTGCGGGGCTGCCGGGGCATCCTCCGCTTTGGTACGCAGGCGCTGCAAACGGTCAGAGAGCTGGTCAACCGGGCGATCCTGCTGCTGGCGGACGATAGCTGCTGCGGATACCGCTCCCACGCTGGCGCCCAATTCCGTCAGCCATTCCTGCTGGGATAATTCCTCTTCTGTGCTGCTGTCGCCCTCGCTCTGCATATCGGAAAAGGCCGGGTCGGTCATCAGCGTGTCGAAGTCGAAATTGCTGTCATTTAACGGGCTGGAATCCGGCAGGGTGGCATCCACACGATCAATCGAAGCCAGAATGCTGTCAATATCGCCATACTCAGATTCTGCTGAGGGCTGGGACGGAGCAGAAGCCCCTAAAGCCGCCATAAAGTCGGCGTCAACAGGCTCGGCGGCATCCTCATCGTCCAGATCACCGAGATCATCCAGCCAGCCCATCGCTTCGCCATCGTCGGCAATTTCATCCTCGGCTTCGGCAAACCAGTCAACATTGTCGTCTGCTGATTCGTCTGAGTCTTCGATCCCCAGCGAGCTTAAGAAGTCGCCATCGGCAATCTGGCTGGCGTCGATTTCGTCGGGCTGGGCCGCAAACAGCGCGTCCAGATCAAGCTCACTCTCGGCTGAAGGGGTTTCAGCAACGGGTTCATCGTCATCTTCGATCCCCAGCGACGCGAAGAAATCATCTCCCAGCGGGGTTAATTCCTGTGCCGGGAAGTCGTCCTCAAGCGGTTCCGCGTCTTCTTCCATGCCCAGATTGGCCATGAACTCCTCACCGAAATCAGCAAGGCTCGGTTCGGGCAGATCGTCGGCGGGGGTAGCGGCACCCAATGAACTGAAGAAATCTCCGGCGTAGTCATCTTCAGATTCGGCTTCTGCTTCCGGGAAGTCGAAATCATCAAAATTCGGTTCATCCAGTGAGGCTTCAGTCTGGACAGCCCCCAACGAGGCGAAGAAATCGTCATCCAGTTCTGTTTCCGGGTGGGTTTCGGCTGGCTGCGGCGGGTAATCTTCATCCTCCACCTGAACCAGCTCATTGAGGTCATCCACTTCCACATTGGTGAAGAAATCTTCCAGCGTGCTGCCTTCGGTTATAGCTTCTTCATCGGTGGTTTCATCATCAAAACCGAAAATATCCGGTAGTGGCCCAGTGGGTTTATTCGGCTCGGTGGGCTCTTTGGTGGGTGTTTCTTCAACTTCTTCGGTGAACCAGTCCGGCGCGTCACTGGTATCCAGTTCTTCCATGCCCAGGAACCAGTCCGGCAGCATACCCGTGTCGATCTCCTCGGCTGTGACCGCAGGCTCTTCCTCGAAATCACCGAGATCAGCAAAGGTGTCCGGCACCAGTTCATCCAGCTCCGGCTCCCGTTCCAGTTGTTCCTGGTTGACCATCCATTCATCAAATGTCAGGTCGGATTCGCTGGTTTGCGGCAGTTCGCTGCCCTGTGCCAGCCAATCCGCGGACAACTGCCCATCCTGCGTGAAGGAGGTGTCTTCTTCCGTGGCGAATTCGTCATCCATCCCGGCTAACCAGTCCGGCACATCATTGAGGGGGTCATCGTTATCCACTGGCGGCTTTTCGCCAAAGTGGCTGGTATCAAATTGTTGTAGCCATTCCGGGCCTTGCTGGCTGGCCGCGGGAATTTCCGGTTCATCTTCTTCTTCGGGCGGCTGCGGGATATCGGCTAGGGGGTCACCGCTTAACCAGTCCGGCACATCCTCATCAAAAGCATCGCTGTCGTCTTCTTCGGATTCGGCGCTGGCCGCTGCGGTTTCCCAATCATCGTCATCGCGCTCATCGTCGATCCAGTCGGGGCCGCTGTCACGCATCCAGTCCGGCACATCCAGGTCGGCTGTGACGTGTTCGCCTGTCCAGCTTCGTTCCGGTGGCGCGTCTTCCTCTTCCTCGTCTGGTGGGAGAAACAGATTGCCGGTATTGATCTGGGAAGGTGGCGTGTCGTCATCATCCTCGCCCAACCACGACAGATCATCTTCCTGACCAGACTGTTCGGCGCCGTCGCTCTGCATCCACGGGAGTTCGCCCGTCATGCCGAGGCGGTCTGAACCCTGCTGACCGGGTGTGCGCGACTCATCAGACCCTTGCAGCCAGGGAAGATCCCCGGTTAAGCCGGTGCGGTCTTCATTCTGGCCGGGGGCGCTGCCGTCTTCATCGTCCTGCAACCAGGAAAGCTCGCCCGTAAAACCCAGGCTATCCTCTTCGCGGCGCGATTTATCACCCGGCTTGCCACCCTGCTGCCAGTCAAAGATTTCTTCATCGTCCCCGGGCTTCCTGCCGTCCTTGTGGTCGTCTTCGTCGTCCCAGAGATCGTCTTTATCGAAATCGTCGCTCATAAATCTTTCCTATTCCCGGTAAGAGCGATCTTGACCGACCAGTACCCGCACACCTGTGACAATGGTCGCCAGGGCGATGCCCAGCAGAATGCCGCGTGCACCCGCACTGACCGGCACACTCAGCCACAGATCACGGAAGTCTGTCAGGGCGGCGATGCCCAACGGCAGCGCTCCGACCAGTACGATCAAAATGGAGAGGACAAACAACACGCCCCATAAGGAGACGCGCTGCCGCAGTACCCGGTAAGCCCCATAAACCAGAGCAAACAATAACAGGCCGGATAATGCGGATTCAATGGATACCTGTACCTGCTCCAGCAGGATGCGGGTAATGGCGGGGTCATTCGCCAGAATATTGTTGCGTTCCAGTACGCTGAGGATAATGACCGCCAGCGTGGTAATCACCAGCACGAGGCTGTAAACCCAGCCACCGCCACGCCGCCGGATGCGGGCCAGATGCACCCACAGTAAATTCAGAATACCGATCAAAACCGTTACGGCAATGGTGATGCTGACCAGTTGCAGCAGGGCGTTGGTATTGGCGACTACGCCCCCACGCTGCGAGATGACACTCAAAAAGCCCAGATCATTTCCGGCCAGCAGACCGATCAGCACATAAATGGTGGTGCTGATGACCAGCGCAGTTGCCAGAATACGGAATATGCGTCCCATAATTTACTGGCCTCCTGTCGCTGCGATTACCGTGAGGATAACAATGGTGGCGATTAAGCCCCAGCGCAGTACATCGAGCGTGAGTGCAGTCGAGCGGTGTCCGGCTTCCGTACCGAGATAAGCCCCGGCGACAAATAATTCTTCGCCGATCAAGGGTTGATCGGCCAGTGCATAAGCGACCGCCTGACCGTCCAGTTGATCGCTGGCGGCGATGAGGGGTTGCCCACGGCGCACGGCGGCTTCGGCGATCAGCGCCAGTTCCGGCCCAAAACTGCCGACGAGGATATTCGCGCCGACGCGTTCTTCGCCCATATTGGCGGTCAGCGCGGCGGCGAAAGCCAGCGAACGCGGCCCGGCAGGATACCAGCGGACGCTGGTGGCGCGGAAACGGCTTAAAAACTGACGTGAGGCATAGGCACGGCGCAGAGTATCATGGCCGAGCGGGATAAAAGTTGCATTGCTGGTGGTAATTATCGGCGGGGCAGGGCTGATCACAGCGCGTTGCAGCGCACGATAGAATAATTCGGCGGTCGCCAGACTGAGCAGGGTATCGCCTTCGCCAATACCGGTGCTGCCAGCGGACAGGTGCACAGGCCGGTTGGCCTCAATTGCCGCTCCGATCATCAGCGGGAGGGCATCATAGGCTGGCATCGCGCGCATGTTAAACGCCTGACGGCGACGGCGCAGCACTGCCGCACCCATGACATAAAACACAAGTGTCAGGGTAATGATGATAATGCTTAAGAACTGGATTGTGCTGTCCACACTGTCCCCCACTTAGGTTGTGTCTTGATGATCCAGTAAACGGCGTAAGCGGTCGATGCCGCCGGGTTCTTCCAGCGCTTGTGCGAGCTGCCCCAGGCTTTCGCCGGCTCCCAGCAAACGCAGCGCAGGCTGTGCCACCCAGATGAGCTGTGCACCCAGTGGCCCTAAGGGCTCTAAAGCGTCCAGCGTAAGGCGCAGCGCACCCTCTAAACCGCGTGATTTTGCCTGTTGAATCCAGTCACTCTCATTCATACCGCCAGTATAGCACAGCCACCCAATGCACGAAAATCAAGTAATATAACAAAATCCTGCCACCGTACCCTAACTATGGTACTATCATGGGGCTGGTTTGGCGTGGACAAACACAACCCTAGCCTGACCTTAACCGATTGATACGGAAGCGAATTCACCACATAATCACCGTGCATAAGGAGTATTGTTCATGCGTTTAGCGGTATTATCGGATATTCATGGCAATTTAACCGCGCTGGAAGTGGCGCTGGCGGATCTGGAAGCACAGGGCGAAGTCGATCATATCTGGATTCTGGGCGATCTGGCGGCATTCGGGCCGCGTCCGGTGGAGTGTATCCAGAAGGTGTTTACACTGCGCGAAACCCTGGGCAAGGAAAAAGTACATATCATTGGCGGGAACACCGATCGTTATCTGGTGAACGGTACCCGTCCCTACAGCGCGACCGTTAAAGAGGCCGAAGCCTTTGCGAAAGTGGCCGAGTCGTGGCAGGTGCGCGACACGGCTTTGAACTGGGCCGTGCGCCAGCTCAGCTTTGACGATTACGAGAAGCTGGCCGGTATTCTGGGACACGAAACCGAACTGAATGTGCCGGGTTATGGTTATGTGATCGGCTATCACGGCACACCGGGCGACGATGAAGGTTTTCTGAAACCCGACACCGCCTCTGAAGAAGCGCTGGATTCGCTGCTGGATCGCGAAGGTCGCCTGGGAATTGGCGGGCATATCCACGTCCAGATGGATCGTGACCTGGGGCGCTGGCGGGCGATTAATGTCGGCAGCGTCGGTCTGTCGTTTGACGCGCCGGGTAAAGTCCAGTGGGGGCTGTTCACGTTTAAAGATGGCGATGTGACCATAGACCTCCGTCAACTGGATTATGATGTGGATGCGGTTATCGCGGATCTGAACACGGTCGCGCATCCGGCGCCGGGTGTGTTTACGCGCTTTGTGCGCCCCAATTCATAACCTTTATTTCAATGACAGGCGCGAGATTGCGCGAGGTTCAAGGACGATAGCATGCCAGTGCGTGAAAAGCTGCTTGAAGAATTACAGAATGAACAGGATGTCGGTGTACTGCTGATGGCCCAATTGGGCGGCGTGCCGAACGAGATTCAGATTATTATCCAGACGGCGCGTTATGATGATGCGGTACAGGGGCTGCGTGAGCGCCCCGGCGGTTATATTATCCGCTGCATCAGCACGATTGAACACCGGCTGAGTCTGGGCTTATTCGGGTCGCTGTTTTTCACCGACGAACACCCGATTCTGCTGCATCACAATGAGCCGAAAATCGACGTGAATTTCAGCGGCAAACCCGCCGATGCCAGCGAACTCATCGTGGATATTCAGCAGGCGTTTGCCAGCACCTTTGGCCCGTGGCGCGAACTGGCGGCGGATATCAACCGGGAGCAGCCGTTATTTACCCTGCTGCAAAGCGGCACGGGTCGGTTGGGCAGTATGCCGCGCAGTGCCGCCCAGCGGATGGTGCGCGTGCTGGAACATCACGGCATGTCCGGCACGCTGGACGGGGATGTGAATGCGCGGCCAGACCCGCAGTATAAAATGCTGGGTGTCGGTGATGCTTATTTTGTCGCGGTCGATTTCTCGGTCGAGCGCATGGGCGACCGGCGGTAAAGTTTTCAGGGATAATAGCACCAGACCCCCATTCCCGGCCCTTCCCCCGCAAGCAAGGGAAGGGAGCAACACAGGTGTTAATGGACAACGCAGGCATTGTCCCTACATAACAAGCGGTTGAGCGGCGAGTTGTTCGATCTGCTGGCGGGTGACATAGCCGTCATGCAGGGCCACCGCCGCTTCAATTTCCTCATGAATGTTCAGCGAAGGACTGCTGGACAGGCCGTCCGTCCCTAGGTAAACCGATACCACATGTTTGAGAAACAACTCTAATGGCATGCGTCCACACTTCAGGCGCTGGTTGCTGCGCGGACAATGCACGACGCGGCTGCCGCTGGCCTTAATGATCTGAACATCCTCCTCGGTGACCTCTACCGCGTGAATCAGCAACGGTTGCTGGTCGAGCGCGCCTAAATCGCTGAGATACTGAATCGGTGTTTTGCGCGGGGATGAGAACGGATTGCCGAGCATATCCATGTGATCCGCCAGTGGGCCGGTGCCTTTGGTGTGCCATTCGTATTCTGCGGGGCTTTCCGCGACATGGATCGCCAGCGGCAGATTCTCCTGCGCGGTGTATTGCAGGGCTTTGCGCCACAGGGACGGATGCACGGTGTAGGGTGTGTGCAGCGTCAGACCGATGCGCATATCGGCGCGTTCTTTGGGGCGCCATTCGTCCACCAGATAACGGGCGAGATTGAAGCGTTTTTCGATCTCGGTGGGGAAGGGCGTGAGCAGCTCGATATAGATGATGCCTTTGAGGTCGGACTTCAGCAGGGGGGCGATGCTATGACCGGTGGCGGAAATATCAGTGATGTGGGTTGTGCCGGAGTCGAGCAGCGTCTGGATGCCTTCCTCGACGGCTTTGCGATAGACGATTTCGGCATAACAGCCGGCCATACCGCGCCAGCGCTCAGTGAGGGTGGTCAGCCAGGGCAGAAAATCCTGGCCGTTTTCGTCCGGGCAGCAGTCGGCGAGCCAGCCAAGTTCAAGGTGGGTATGGGCGTTGGTGAGTGGGGTGGTCATGGGATCTCCGTGGGTGATGGTTGCCGCCGCCGCTGGGGGGATGCGGCGGCAACGGCAAGAAAGTCTTTAGTCAAAAGTGCTGAGTTCCGAGTGCTGAGTCAAAGAATCATCTCGTTGAAAAACATAAACGCAAAGGTGAAAAGTCGCCAAGACGCCGTTTGAAAAGGGGTGTTTCTGGCGGACGAGGCGGGCCTCGTCCCTACAAAATCAATGGTTTTACGGTAGGGACAATGCCTGCATTGTCCGTTTACCAGCCTAACCCTGAATACTCAAAGGGCTTCTTAGACGCAAAGTTTAATTTGCTGCCCCACAGGGACTTCCTTCGGTCGCTGCTGCCGCGCGAAAAAAATTGTGCGCAGCAAAAGTGCTGAGTCGAAAACCTTCATGAATGCACGGACAATTCCGCGACTTTAGTTTAGCATGGACAGGGCGATTTGGGGTGGACGGATGTCCGGTCATTTGTCCCGTTTTTCAGGGTGGCGAGTCGAGGGGGCGGGGGGGGTGTTTCGATCATATCCGCGCATAAAGTTGCCCACCGGCTATGATATGCGCATGCATTGTTGCCTGAGCCGGTGGTGGCAAGCAGTGATGAAAACCGTGTCAGGAGACAGTTTCGCGAGCGTAGGCAATCCAGTCCTGGCCGGTGATGCCCTTCTGCCCAAGCACTAAATTTAATTGCGCGGCATGTTCCTGAATGTGCCGCATACTGTAGAGTTGTAACTCCAGGAAAGTGGGTTCCATCCATTGGAAGGTGCAAACTTGGCGGGCTTTTTCATCGGTCAGCGCTTTGATGACCGCTTCGCTTTTCTGGCGACATTGACGGAGATAGGTTCTCACTTCATTTTTGGTATAAGGCTTTTCCGGCAGTGTGCCACCCATAAACGGCGCGGGCGGTGCAAAGCCTTCCCGCGATCCGGTCAGGAAAAGATCGAGCCAATAGAGGGTGTGATAAGCCACAAACCAGAATTCCCCATAGCGCGGGTCGTCGGGGTCATCCCACAGGCTAACCGTCCAAAGATGGTCGGGACAGAGGGTGAGCGCATCGTCGAGCGTATCGACAGCCGCCCCGAATTGCTGCCAGATCATATTTTTCATTGCCATATCCATTGGACTGCCTGCCTTTCATCGCCGGAAGATATTTATACTCATTTGCTGATTGTAGAACGCAAGTTCTGAATGGTCAAGCAGATGGCATTTGGAGGGAGGTGATTTTTCACATCCGCCGATCAAGAATTTCGATCAATTGGAATATTCTGATTGGGGTGGACGGATGTTCGGTCATTTGTCCCGTTTTTGCGTGGGATATTGGGGCGATTCCACCAGAATCGCCCCGTAGAAAGTGGCTTAACTGAAGGTGGCTACGCCGGCGTTGATGAGCAGGGTAATGCCGATGGCGTAGATGGTCACGCTGATGAAGGCGAACAGCAACAGACGGCGGCTGTCCATGTGCAGGGCTTTGGCAGTTACGGCCATGACCCACACACCCGCCCACGGGGTAATGAGCAGCACAAACCAGGTGCCATAACGGTCAATCTGCCTTTTGAACCTCTCCGACGAAAAGCGGTTTAGCCACTGACGTGGCCGTTCATAATGCAGCAAGCGCTCGTAAAAGGCGACGATCAGCACAATGGGGGTGAAATTGCCAAAGACCGCCCAGAACACAACGGAAACACTATCCAGGCCGACAGCGATGGCTGTTGGAATCGCGACGTAAATTTCGGCGAGGGGGAAAAAACCGGTAAACCAGACTCCGGCGGCTTTGATCAGATATTCTTCAATGGTCATGCAGTTTTCAGGCCTCAGTCAGGTGAATTAAAGCATCGCGCACAGTGGCACGGCGGTGATCGGTCAGGACATGAAAGCCGAGTAAGTCGGCAAACCACAGTCCATCTGCAGCAAGACGGATGATTGTGCTGGTGGTGGGGTCAGTGGTCGTTTCAAGACGATCCTGCCAGTGCTGAAAGCGGCGACGCACGGGTTCTAACAGGCCGGGATCGGTGGCAAGTGCGGCCAGGATCGCCATGCTGTTATCGAGGTGGGGCTGGTCAGGGTCGAAGGTGGCGCGGACGAATGCGCGCAGCCAGGTGCCGGAATCCTGATTGGGGTCAGCGGCAATGCGCTGTTCCAGGTCGTGATCGAAGTCGCTTAACAGGTGGTCACACAGAGCCTCGACCAGAGCCTGCTTATTGGGGAAATGATAGAGCAGACCCCCTTTGCTGACCCCCGCGGCCTGGGCGACACTATCCAGGGTGAGACTGCTGCTGCCTTGCTCCAGGATGATTTTGCCGGCGGATTGCAACAGATCATGGCGTGTAGTGCTGGTTGAACGGGACATTATTGCTCCTGAGTAAACCGTCTGGACGGTACAGTTTTATTTTACGTAAAAGCGCCGAAACTGTCAATGATAAATGAACGATCGCTAAGACTAAGCCTTTGGCACTGGAATGTAATCTGAAAGATTGCTATATTCGTATGTCTTAAGACTTTGATGATTCTTGAGGCTACGTGAAAGGAAAACTAATATGGCAGTACGTGAAGCCAATGCAAAATGGATGGGCACCCTGCAGGACGGTAATGGGGTGATGAAAATGGCGAGTGGCGCTTACGAGGGACAATACTCGTTCAGCTCACGCTTTGAAGAGGGCACGGGCACGAACCCGGAAGAACTGATTGCCGCGGCGCATGCTGGTTGTTACTCGATGGCGCTGAGCGGTGGCCTGGGTCGGGCGGGTTTCCCGGCGACGACTATCAGCACCACCGCGAAAGTGCATCTGACCAAGCAGGACGCTGGTTTCCGCATCACCAAGATTGAGCTGGAAACTGAGGCGACTGTTCCCAACATCACTGACGAGAAATTCCAGGAAGTCGCGGCGGCGACCAAAGACGGCTGCCCGGTTTCGATCGCGCTGGGGGCTGTGCCGGAAATCACCATTAAGGCGACGCTGGTCTAAGTGTTTTGACCTTTCCCCTACATAGGTTTGTTCGGTATTGATGGTATGACCGACAGCCTTTTGAGCCCTTGCTGACCCCTCCCCAGCCCTCCCCGAATTCGGGGAGGGAGTCTGATACGAGGGTTACAAAGTCTCCCCTGAATTCGGGGGAGATTTAGAGGGGGTTAAAAAGATCAGCAAGGCTCATTTCTAATACCGGACAAGCCCTAAATCCCCGCCCCGCCCTGAAGGACGCTTCGCAGCCAGCGGAGAGGAGACTTTTGTTTCTGCGCTTATTAAGGTGTGGTAGTTGGGTTCGTAACAAGATCGCAATAGTCCAGAAAACCTTGCCATTCAACTACCCAGGTATCAGTAGGTACAAGATTTTCATATGCAAATGTCAGGCGCTGTATGAACTGATTAGGAAGAATTCCAATAGAAGCGTTTTCCTGATAAAGAATAACCTCAATATTATGAGGAGGATATAATACCGCAGAACCTGCGCATGGATAGTTCTCCGAGAACGCCCTGACAATATATACCAGTGAAGGTTCTCCGATCTGCTTTATGAGATCGCTTAACCCAAGCTGTTTTTCACGCAGTGTAAAGCTTGCATCAATAATGATCTGTTCGTTATTAAACTGTAAATTTCCTATTCCAGCGCTTGAGCGCCATTCGATTCTATTGTCATCGAAGCTCACATTGTCTGTTCCGTAAATCTGCTGCAGCAGAATTTTTGCTTCATTTTGTGTGATCGTGTCTGTGAATATACCAATCGCGCAGTTCGTGTCCATGCATACAAAGATTTCATGTTCAGGTTCTTGTCTTTGCACAATTTCGTTGGTTTGATTTTCTACGGCAACTGTTAAGTCATCAACGCGCTGTTCTGAGCTTGTACAGGACACACACATCCAGACCAAAATCAAGAACAACTGCCGTAAGCGATGCAGATTCATGGCATTTATGTCTCCGTTTTACCGGGCAAGCCCAGAGGGGATATTTCCAGCACCCAACTGGCGCTGTCATCTGCCGGGGCGACCTGAAAGGCGTAGCGTCCGCTGTGTTCAAGGCTGAACGCCTGTGAGCCTGTCCCCTTTTTCATCAGGATCGTTTCTGAATTTCCCCTGTCCACATCAATTAAATCGACTTTGACCAGGGTATCGGCTGGCAACCAGTACATGAGCTTGTGTGTCCCGGCGGCGAGGCGCAGCGGCGCGGTCAGTTGATTGCCGCTGTCCTGCAGGCGCACGGGTTGATGTTCAAAGTCCACTTTTGGCGCGGTGGCGGCTCGGCTGCGGCGCAGGAAGTAGATCACGGTGCCGATCACGGCGGTCAGGATGACGATCAAAATGACCACGTTGATGATCTGTGCCAGCAGGAAACCCTGATTGATGGTTGAGTCTAACAATTCTTTTATCCTTGGGCTGTATCACGATAATTATGAGTATGATAAGGGCTGGCGGGTTTGCAATGCAAATCGGATTTATTAATCTATTGCTCGATTTTGAGCTTTTTTGGAGGACTTATGTATAAAATATTCGCGATTTTGGGACTGATGCTGCTGATGCTGGCTCCGGTGGCGGCACAGGATGATGTGCGCACGCTGCCATTTAACGAGCCGATCAGCGGGGAAATGACGGCGACGGATTATGAATTCACCTATACCTTCAGCGGTAAAGATGGCGATGTGATCCTGATTGAGACGAATGCGGAAATTCTGAATGATCTGGACAGCAGCCGTTTGATTCTGCAAAGCGCCAATGGTCGTCCGCTGGCGGAGAATGACGGCTACAATCAGAATCGCGTGTTTGCCGAACTGGAAAGTGATGGCGATTACACGGTGATCTTTACCCGTCCAGATGGCGCAGAAGGTACCGATGTGGGCGAATTCACCATCATGCTGCAACTGGTGCCGGAAGTTGAGATCGGCGCGACGGTGAACGATACTGTGACCAGTAAAGATAGTGACCGTTTTTATGTTTATCGCGGCACGAATAGTTTTTATGTGGCCTACAATCGGGATGAAGGCGAATACAGGCCTGAAGTGACGGTGAATACGATTGGTCGGTTTGGGGATGATGGTCAATTGAAGCCGCTGGCTACGCTGACCGGCGAACTGCTGAGCTTTGGTAACATGGGGACGTTTTTTGGGGATGATACCTATATCATCCGCGTGGGTCGGCAACTTTTCAGCAGCTCGTTCGATGAGATCAGCGCGACGTTTACGCTGGAAGTGCTGGACGCGGAGAAGCTTTAAGCGAATCGGTTTTACTCAGCGGGGCATGCTCAAAAAGTGTGTCCCGTTGCGTATTGTGGAGAAATCTGTTCCGGCGTGCCGTAGCTCCCATCCAATGCAAGATGCTATGGTTCCGCTTCATAGGTAGTGGCTAGATTTTGATGAAGTTCAACCATTTGATAGAACTGGGCGTCAATAAAAGGTTTTAGATGGTTTCAACTCTGCTACCACCACCACTCCTCCGGGATATTCTTTAATTGATCTGCCACTTCATTGAGCGTCCAGACATCCGGTTTACGCTCTTCCTTGAACCATTTCGCACCCGAGCTTAGCCACGCCATACGCTGGTAGCAAACCAACTGGTGATCATCATCATTCAATCCAAACTCTGTGCCACAACAAGGGCAAATACCGTAGCTTTTCGGATTCCACATATCAGCCGGTTGCTCTAGTCCACATACACGACAGGGAAATTCTGCCATAATTTATACCCTCACTTAAATTTCTACTTGCGTTTTGCAGCGACTAGACTTTTCATATGCTCATCTGCATTCCAATTCCCACCCAAATCAAAATTCGCAACTGCATTCAAAAATTCACTGGGGGGAAGGTAATTATGCTCAGTGATGTAGTGGAAAATCATATCAGGAGCGGCATAAACTTTGTTGGATTTTCCAAGTATCCACAACTCAGAACTTCCAAGTAAGACTCGTTTTCCTGTAGGCGGCCAATAAAACGTATCTTCATATGGATCTATAGGTGTACATAAATTACACACATGATTTCCACGCATTTGATTGGTGGTTTTGTATGTCACAATCATCATCTCGATTTTATCAATGATAGTATCCTCCACCTCACCTGTAACGAAGATATGATCTTTATCTAGCCAGCCCACGTTTAATACAGTTTCTAATTCTGATCGTTGTTCATACGTGTAAGCCTTTAAATCACGAAAGTACATTTTTTTATCTCCTAAAGCTGCCCAATCCATGATACTTACCTTGTTCGATCAGAATTGCAACACGGTCATGGTCATCAAGCCCTCTGTATTCTCCATCACCAGCAAAAGCTTTAGCAGTGCCTCAATAGCTTATAGATATTCCCACCATAGGGAGTGGCACTTAAAGTGCCTGAAGTCCGGAAAATCGCGGAGCGGTTTTTCCACTTCAATCGGATGGAATTTATTGATTTCCAACACCATATGGTCGTCCTGGATATTGATTTCCATTCTTCCAATGGGAATGAGAGTGTGTCGATCTGCTTTGAGCAGGAAGATTTCAAACGCATTGTCAAGGGTCAGTCTTATCTTCGGTTGTGCTTCCATGGAACCTAATGTGATATCGATAGATACTGAATCGTCTGATCCTCTTCCCGTTAGTTGCCATCGGATTTCATCGATAAACGAATCGTGAAATGTCCCAAACGTATTTACAAAATCGGGGAGTGAATCCTTTGTGATCTCAATTTTTTCTGATGCCATGGTGAGTGTCCTTTCCAAGTTCGTGAGATTGACCATCGTCTGTACTCACTCAAAGAGTGCCAGCGCCTCGACAGTGGAGAAGGTTTGATGGGCTACAGGTGGTGAGCGATGTAGCTCAGATATATTCCCACCATAATCTGCGGCATTTGAAGTGTCTCGATCCTGTAAATTCACCAAGAGGGATTTCCATGTCTCTTTCAGTGGTTCCAAACAACATAATGTAATCGTCCTGAATGGTTATATGCATTCGTAAAATCAGGCTGGAAGAGTATCGATCGAGTTTGATGAGGAAGACTTCAAACGCATTCTCAAGGGTTAGTCTTATCTGTGGTTGTTCTTCCTTAGAATTATAACCAAGTAAAGCTAACCTGATGTCGATAGACAAAGTATCGTCTGATCCGCTCCCCGTTAAGTGCCATCGAATTTCCTTGAGAAATGAATCGTGAAATGTCCCAAAGGTATTTACAAAATCGGGGAGCGAATCCTTTGTAATCTCAATTTTTTCTGATGCCATGGTTAGCGTCCTTTCCAGATTCGTGAGATTGACCATGATTTGCACTCGCTCGAAGACTGCCAGCGCTTGACGGTGGAGAAGGTTTGATGGGCTACAGACTGTTAGCCATGCAACTCAGAGATATTCCCACCATAATCTGCGGCATTTGAAGTGTCTCGATCCTGTAAAATCACCAAGAGGGATTTCCATGTTAATGTGAGTGGCTCCATTGAATAACACCATAATGTAATCGTCCTGGATATGGATATCCATTCTTCCAATCAGGGTGGAAGAGTATCGATCGACTTTGATCAGGAAGACTTCAAAAGCATTCTCAAGGGTCAGTCTTATCTGCGGTTGTCCTTCCATGATAAGTAATGTGATGTCGATATGTAAAGAATCGTCTGATCCACTGCCTGTTAATTGCCATCGAATTTCATCGAGAGACGAGTCAGGAAATGTCCTAAACGTATTTACAAAATCGGGATAAGAATCCTTTGTGATCTCAATTTTTTCTGATGCCATGGTTAGCGTCGCTTCCATTCTTTGAAATCAAATCCTAACTTCTGTTTTCAAATCGGCTTGATTTGCTAGCCTTCATAATAAATTTCATTACCCGTGCGTAGGTTCTCTGAGCTGCGAAGTAAAGTCTCTACAATGCCACTCACTGTTGCTTCCAGTAGATAACCCAGATTGCGCTTGTATTTTTGAGCGTCAATACTCTGAAGGGAGGGTGATACCTTCAGTTCAAGTATTTTCACTACCATATTATCAGGTGGCAAAATTGGGACATTTGAAAGCGCAATCCCTCCATGTACGCCATTGCGGAGCCGTTGATAAAACTCGTCTTCGAGTTCTTCAGGGAAGATTGGATCAAAGTTCATCTCGATTCCTACATCACCATAAGGATCATCATCAGGTATCTGAAGGAGGATTGTCATTTTGATCTCTATATCAACTGTCTGCTCATTTCCCGCTCTGTACTGATATGCAACGGTTTGCTTACAGATCATGTAGATGTCTCCTGTTAACTCGCGTTTTGAAATTATGCTACTCAAGCGTCAGCAACTCTACTGTCGAATTTATTCTACGCGAGTGTAAGTCTGGGGCTGGAGATCGGCATTAGTTGACCAGTTCCCGGCCAGATCAACGGCCCACACGGCAAACTCGTATAGTGTGCCACTTTCCCCGTTATAGAGGCCGCTGGTGGCGCTGGTTTCCTGCCATGGCTGCCAGTCGCCGCCATTGACACGCACCCACACGATATAACTGGCGATGCCGTTGTTATCGTCGCCACCCCACGTGAGCGTAAAATCCGCCGGGCTGATGACCGGCAGCGGATTCATGCTGGCGCTGGGTGGCTGGGTGTCGTTCAGCGGAACATTCACCGGGGCGGCAATCAAGGCTTCGGGTGGTGTTTCAGTCTGGATGGGGCCGGGGGTGACATCCAAACGCTGGCGGGTGGGGTTGACTGCCGGGGCGGAAAACGGCACCAGCGCTGGGTTCTGATTCTGCGGCTGCACGAGCGTTGTGCCGGTTCCGGTACGCTCCACCAAAATCAAGGGCTGACCCCCGATTCCGGCCTGATCTCCGGCCTGCAAATAGGGGTAATCGTCGGTGGTGGCGGCGGTGAGCGCGAGTTTGTATTCGCCGTTTTCTGGCGTGATAAGGCTGCTCTGGCCCGTCAGTGAGTAGAGCGTGGCGCTGTTGGCGGCGGAAGCGACCTGCATCGAAGCGGCTTGCAGGGTGCGATTCCAGGCAATGGTGATTTTCTCACCGGCTTCGACACTCTCGAAACTGATCAGCGTGCTGCGGCTATCCGTTTGCAGGGTAGCGGCGCTAAAGGCGGAATCGCCAAAAACCTGTGCCAGCAGGTGATAGGCAAAGGCGGCGGGACGTGGTGTACCGGGTGAGGGGTGCTGCCGGAAACAGGTCGAGTCGGTTTCGTTGCGAAACAGGCCGTGGGCATCACCCCAGCAGGCCACGCCATCCTGACAGATGCCGCCGTTGTTCGGCGGGAAATCCGTGCCGGAAGGCTGGTTGCCGCAGTCGTCATAAAGCTGATGGAAGATGACGACATCCGCGCCCTCTGCCCATGCGGAGGCCGCACTCTGAATGACGAAGGCGGCCTGCTGCTGGCTGGTGGCGCGTAACGTGCGTGATTCGGGTTTGTCGGTCGCCCAGGTGGGGCCGGGGTAATCATCCCAGACGGGCACGCCGGTTTCATTGAGCCAGATCGAACGGCTGAGGCCATAGCGCGTCAGATTTTCGCGCACACGGCGTACCATCAGGCCGCTGCGATGGGTATAGGTGTAATTGTGGACACCGACAATATCCATGTACCAGTTGTTAGCATCACGACCGGGGTCCTGCGCGATAATCTGCAATGCGCTGCTGAGCCAATCGTTGGCATCGGGGTTGCTGTAGGCTAAGCCGCCGAACATGACCTGCGCGTTGGGGTCGGCAAAATGCGCGGCGAGATAAGCCACTTTGAGCAGGCGCACATACTGCTGAACATTGCCGCGCCAGAACAGCGGGAAATCCGGTTCGTTCCAGGCTTCCCAGACGACAATGCCGCGACCGGGTCGCCAGCCCTGCTGAGTCGCCAGAATGCCACCGGGTTTGTACCGGTTGACCGCCTGAAAGACGAAATTCGCCCAGGGGTTGCCGGGATTGATGCTTTTGCCAGCGGCGGGTACATCACTGCCATCACTGAAAATCGGCGCATCCAGACCGGTGATGCTGGCGTTATCGGCATAAAACCCCGGCCTGCCCAGCAGAATGGCGTTGATGCCAAAATCGTGGCGCAGATCATCGGTGACCAGTTGATCGTAGGCCGCCCAGTTAAAACCGCCGGGGCTGGTTTCGACGCGATCCCAGTAGAGCGGCCAGCGTGTCCAGCCTGCGCCGAGCAGCAGCGCCTGCTGATAGCGTTTCTCGCTGATGG